>NZ_CAWPKR010000040.1:0-186632 GCF_963888765.1 Vibrio sp. B7 | reverse complement strand
ATCATTAATTATGTTTAGAGCTTGAGAAACATCCATAAAAAAATCCAAGTGCATTAAATACACTTGGATTTTGACAGCTCTGAAGGATCGTTCAACCGATCACTTTGGCCTTAACTGATCGGCATTAGCCCTGATGGGCTCTTTTTGATTATCTCAGCATTTGTTCAAGAGGTGACTGAGTACTTTACGCTTGCCACTCAAAAGAGAGCACTCGCTTCACTGGTTCAGTGATGGCCTGAGATAATGACGGTTCAGGTGTGACTTGCAAAGAGCCTGACTCCACAGCAGAATCATCAACCTCTGCTGCTGGGGTAAGCTGTGTTGGCACACTCTCTGGATGTGGGTCGTCAATTTTAGCGACTTTGCCCATGCGTAGCACTTCTTGCTCAAACTCGGACTCTGAAGCCAACAAATGCACTTCGAAAGTAATTTCCTCACCTTGAATCTTGAGAATGTCCAAAGAAGCAACAGAGCTTAAGCGCTTCAACTTATTCTCCAAGGTAAAGAAATCCATTACATCATCAATCGGGCTAAAACGAGCAAGCAGCGAAGAAGAGGATTCACTGGCCACGATAACCGAGCTCTTTCTTGCATAGTAATCACTCAATTGATCGACCATTTGTTCAATGGCATCGTCACCAGACGCTTGACCAGACAGTGGCGCTTTCGTGGCTTGTGCCATTTGAGCGGCGGGTTGATCATACAAACTCCAACGCACACCATTACTTTGTACTCTGACCACCAATACCGCATCAGTTGGATAACGTTGGCTAGCCATGCTGATAGGCTGCACGAAACCGCCCCACAAATCCGATACTTCCACACCAGTAATATCATCAAAATCACCCACAGGCACTGTGATAGGCAAACCGCGAGTTTGAGTCGCGTCTTTAAGCTGTTTTAGCGTACTCGTGTCAGAGTGTTCCCATGCAATGCTGCGCTCATAACCTGACTCTTCAATCAACCAGACTAAAACATTAGCTCGGTTTTCAGGCCAAAATGGTAATTGAGCTTGAGTTAGTAATGTGCGGATATGCGGTGCGCTAAACCCCATAACAATCGAAGATTGCGCCCCATTTTGACCATAACTGATTTGCGCTAAATATTGCGAATTCTGCCTTAAGGCTTTTTTAATCACCTCATTGTTCACCGCATTCCTATCACCCGAAGCTCGAACAATCACTTCGCTCATCCCTTTGATACGAGCATTCGCGTCGGCATTGTCTTGCTGTTGATCAATCACGACTTCGGTATGGTATAAGTCGACCTTGGTTAAGGCATAAGCAGGGAGAGTGAGTAAGCTCATCACCAACATAGCTAAATAGCGCATACTGTTCCTATGATCTGTTTTGTGAACGTCGATGATAAGCAACTATCCGGTCCGCGGCAAGGAATCCACGGCAGAGTTCGGTGATAATTTCATCAACATTTGTGACTTTATTTGATCTAGTTTCAATGGCAATCGTTTGCAAAAGTGATAGAATCCCGCGAATTTTTATTTTGCTTCAGGGAAATCATGATGAAAAATGCCATCCAAGGCGCACAGATGCTCTTCGTCGCATTTGGTGCGCTGGTTCTTGTCCCGCTGTTAACTGGGCTTGATCCTAACGTTGCACTATTTGGCGCCGGTGTCGGTACCCTTTTATTCCAACTTATTACTCGCCGCTCTGTCCCCATCTTTCTTGCTTCTTCCTTTGCCTTTATTGCACCGATTATGTTTGGCATCCAAACTTGGGGCGTTGCCTCGACGATGGGCGGTTTAGTGGCCGCTGGTTTTGTCTACATACTACTGGGAGCGATCATCAAAGTCCGTGGCGTAGAAATCATCCACAAAATTTTACCTCCTGTGGTCGTTGGCCCGGTGATCATGGTGATTGGCTTAGGCCTTGCGCCTGTTGCTGTAAACATGGCGCTAGGTAAAACTGGAGATGGTTCGGTACAACTGATTAGCTCAGATGTAGCGATGTGGATCTCTTGCGTTTCACTGTTAACCACTATCACGATTAGCGTCTTTGCCAAAGGTTTTCTCAAACTGTTGCCGATCTGCGGCGGTATTTTTGCAGGCTATCTTTTGGGCCTCTATTTTGGTGTAGTGGATTTTACTCCTGTTACGCAAGCGGCTTGGCTGTCAATGCCGAACTTCACTTTCCCTGAGTTCAACATCAACGCTATCTTGTTCATGATCCCAGTTGCAATTGCTCCGGCAGTCGAACACGTGGGCGATATGCTCGCGATCTCAAACGTCACTGGAAAAGATTACATCAAGAAACCTGGGCTACATCGCACCATTGCGGGTGACGGTGTTGCCACCATCGCAGCCTCGATGCTGGGTGCGCCACCAAACACTACGTACAGCGAAGTGACGGGTGCCGTAATGCTGACGAAAGCCTTTAATCCAGTAATCATGACTTGGGCTGCGATCACCGCGATTGTATTAGCATTGGTTGGTAAGCTGGGCGCGCTACTACAAACCATTCCAATTCCCGTAATGGGCGGCATTATGATTTTGCTGTTCGGTTCAATTGCAACGGTTGGCCTAAACACACTGATTAAAAATCATGTCGATCTGCACAAGTCTCGCAACTTAGTGATTGTGGCAGTGACATTAGTGTTTGGTATCGGCGGCATGGCCTTTGGTATCGGAGAGTTTAGCCTACAAGGTGTCAGCTTATGCGGTATCGTAGCCATTATTCTAAACTTGATCCTTCCTAATGACTTAGGAGAAAACCATGTGGTGGATAACGCCCAGATGGAAGAAGAGATCAAACTGAAGAACTAATTTTGCCAGTCAATCCGGCCTCAATCGAGGCCGGATTTTCATTCTCTATTCTTGACACAATTCAACAAACTCACCTCGCGTTAATAACGCAAGATCGCTCGGTGCCAATTCAATCTCTAAACCGCGCTTACCTGCACTGACACAGATGGTCGATTGATCTTCTGCGCTGAGATGAATGAAGGTCGGTAGTGCTTTTTTCTGCCCAAGTGGGCTAATGCCGCCGACCACATAACCCGTGGTTTTTTGCGCTATGTCTGGATTAGCCATTTCCGCTTTTTTCGACTTAGCCGCTTTGGCCGCACGCTTTAAGTTTAATTTTTGATCAACAGGAATAATCGCGACAGCGAGATTTTTCGGCTCGCCATTTAAGCAAAACAGCAGTGTTTTAAACACTTTTTTCGGATCTTGTCCCAAAACCTCAGCCGCTTCTAAACCATAACTGCTGTGATTAGGATCATGTTGATATTGATGGAGAGTATGAGGAATTTTTTTCTTTTTCGCCAAATCAATCGCAGGTGTCATCGTGCTTATCTCAAAGTAACCGTTAGTGCCAATAAAAAAGCGATGCCTAAGCACCGCCTTTAGTTAAAATGATTGCTCACAATGAGTCAAACTCTTTATCGCGCTATCACTTATAGACAATTTCGCCCGCTGGCGCATATTGGTTCACATCAATTGGACTATGTGCTTCGAGGTAATCTTTCAATACTTCCGCGTCCACAAACCCCGTATTCACATAACCTGGATGATCGGAGATTTTTGGATAACCATCACCACCTGCTGCATTGTAACTAGGCACGGTGAAGCGATACGTTTCGTCCAAACGGAGCTGCTTATCACCAATAAAGACGTTCGATACCTTACCATTGGCCACTGTCATCGAAATCCCCGCGAATTGTACATAAGCGCCAGAATCAACAGGTTTGGTCGCCACTTCATTGAGGTAATCCAACACTTCAGCCCCGGTCATATCGGTATAAGTGAGAATATTGGCAAAAGGTTGTACTTTGAGCACATCTTTATAAGTGATTTTTCCTGCATCAATCGAATCACGCACGCCGCCAGAATTCATCACCGCAAAGTCGGCTTTTGCGCGTTCCATATGAGAAAGTGCAATCAAACGACCTAAATTGGTTTGTTGGAAACGCACAACGTTGCGATCCCCTTCTAACTTGCCATTACTTTGTGCAATGACTACATTCAGTTTCGCTTGGCCTTGTTCTTGATATGGACGCAAGAAGCTAAGCATTTCTGAATCTTCAGCGATTTGATCTTGAATCAGTACGCGCTTACTCTCGCCATTCACGTTCACTTTTTTCTTCAGGTTTACAGGGATCAGGTTGTAGCTCACCATGTTCAGTTCACCATTACGGAATTCATAATCCGCACGGCCAACATACTTACCCCATTCATGCGCTTGCACTATGTAAGTACCGTTTTGCATATCAGGCTTACATTCATCTCCCGGATGGAAGTTTTTCTTCACCACGTTAGGGCCTTCCATGCAGACAGGCTCTTGAGAGTGGCCGCCGACGATCATATCGAGAGAACCTTCATCCAAGTATCGTGCAAGCGCAACATCACCCGGAGCATTCACACCACGTTGACCATTTTCATAATGGCCCATGTGGGTAACGGCAAAAATAAGGTCCGGCTTTTCCGTTTTCTCAATTTCTGCGATCAGTTTTTTCGCTTCTTCTTTTGGATCTCTAAACTCAATACCACCAATATATTCAGGGTTGCCGATTTTAGCGGTATCTTCAGTCGTTAAACCGATAACCGCTATTTTCACGCCCTGTTTATCAAACATTTGGTAGGCTTGGAATAGACGTTTTCCGGTCGCTTTATCGTAAATGTTGGCCGACAGCATTGGGAAATTCGCCCACTCTTTTTGCTTAAACAGCACCTCGAGCGGGTTATCGAATTCATGGTTACCTAACGCCATTGCATCATAACCAATCTTGCTCATGCCTTTAAAATCAGGCTCTGCATCTTGCAGATCAGATTCAGGAACTCCGGTATTAATATCGCCACCAGAAAGAAGCAGTACGCTGCCGCCTTCAGCTTCAATATCAGAGCGAAGATCGTCGATCAGCGTTTTACGTGCCGCCATACCATACTCGCCATATTTGTTTTGCCAGAAACGACCGTGGTGGTCATTAGTGTGTAACACGGTGAGTTTATAAGTCGTATCTTCTTTCCACTCATGAGTGGGTTGAGTTGCGCAACCCACAAGGGCTGTAAGAATGGCCGCGCTGAGCGCTGTTTTTAGAATAAGACGTTGTTTCATTATCATACCTTTGAACTTGAAAAATCCACTGCTTGTGAGGGGGAGGTCATGGTCAACGTTGCAAACACAAAATCAAGCCATACCAATAAACTTGACCCAGTTTAAATTAACATCTCAAAGGTGACAGATTGATTTCATATTTATGTAGAATTGATCACTATAAAATCAATTCAAAAATGTAACGGTTGCCACAGGTTACACGTGAAATTTTAATGGATCACAGGCAATCGTTTTCTTTCCTAAACACGAAAAAATAAGGAAAAGTGAGCACTTAGACAAGATAAACAAGTTTGGGAAACATTCGATAAAATTTGACCACCTTGCGGTGGCCAAATTATGAGTGGTAGATCCAACAAAAAATCAGCGGATATCGATATGAGCAAAGCTCTTGATCAAATCATCTAACGCTTTCATTTGTGCAAGGAAAGGTTCAAGTTTATCCAAAGGCAGTGCCGATGGACCATCGCAACGCGCTTTATCTGGGTTTGGATGCGCTTCAATAAAAAGGCCCGCAATCCCGGCAGCAAGACCTGATTTTGCTAACTCAACTGTCTGTTCACGACGCCCACCAGAAGCTGCGCCAGAAGGGTCGCGCATTTGCAGTGAATGGGTCACATCAAAAATAATTGGGCTGCCGTTTGATACTTTTTTCATCACACCAAAACCCAACATATCAACGACTAGATTATCATAGCCATGGCAAGCACCACGTTCACACAAAATCACTTTGTCGTTGCCGCACTCTGCAAATTTTTCCACGATATTGCCCACTTGGCCAGGGCTCATAAATTGTGGTTTTTTCACGTTGATCACTGCACCTGTTTTCGCCATCGCTTCGACAAGGTCAGTTTGACGAGCAAGAAACGCTGGCAGTTGAATCACATCAACCACCTCAGACACAGGCTGAGCTTGAGCTTCTGTGTGCACGTCAGTGATGATTTTGACGCCAAAGGTCTCTTTTAGCTCTTGGAAAATTTTCATTCCCTCTTCCAAGCCGGGGCCACGATAAGAGTGAACAGAGCTGCGGTTGGCTTTATCAAAAGAAGCTTTAAACACATAAGGGATACCGAGTTTATCGGTCACTTTCACGTAATGCTCACAGATTTGCATCGCTAAATCACGGGATTCAAGGACGTTCATTCCAGCAAACAGAGTAAACGGTTTGTCGTTAGCAACGGGAATATCACCCACGTGGACGATTTTTTGTTCCATTTTATTCTCTCTCATTTAGCGGTTAATGCAGCGTAATAGCTTCAAAGCTTAATGCATTAACTTGATTTTTTAATAACTCAGCCGCCGGATCATTCGGACAATGATCAATAAAGTATTGATAATCGGATAAGGCAATTTGGTGACAATCCAGTTGCTGATAGATAAATCCGCGATCGCGGATCTCATACGGATCATCAGGAACAAAAGTCAGCGCTAAATCAGTACAACGCAGCGCTAAGGTATAACGCTCTTCTCTTAATAGTGCGCTCTTTAGTAGTGCCAGCCAACGACCGATCACCGTCGGATTATCTGTCACTTCCAAATGACTCGATTTCAGCTTAGACAAAACCCCTTTATGCCCAACTAACCACGCTTGTAGTATATGTAATGAGACGGTTTCACCAGTAAAAGGGTTAATATAAATCGGTGATTCATCGCACCAATGCAACTGCAATAAAAACTGTGTGGGAAAGGTAATACCTTGTAAAGGAAAGCCTAGCTTGCGCGCAAAATAGAGCAACAGCGCACCTAAACTGACGGGAATACCTTTGCGGTGCTGCAATACTTTATCGATGAAGGCATTACGTGAATCAAAATAAGCCTCTCTGTCACCGCGAAAACCCCATTGTTGGTAAAACAGATGCAACAACGCTTCGAAACGCTGTTTTTCATCCTGCTCATTAGCTAACTCGTGTTTTGCTTGTGTAAGCAAACGGGCCAACTCTTGGCGTGCCCATTCATCCTCAGTTTCAGGATTGACGGCCTTGTTTAAGATCAGCGCCCCTTCCACCAATTCCATTGCATCAAAATCTTCATCGAACCATTCAAACATAATGCCGCTCGGATGCTGTTAGCCTAAAAACATAGCCGTTTTTACGATGGCGATTTTTCCCGCCATAGCAAGCCAACCTAATGCGCCCAAAAAAGCAAAGGTACGCAACAGCTTATTCCGACCCAGTTTGAGCGCAAAGAAGCCCAGCGCAATGTACGCCATCACACAAGTCAGCTTCTCAGTTAACCAAGGTGCGGCTGGGCTAAATGGGATAAAACCAGACATCACAATCAACGCGATACCCGATAACAACAACAACGAATCGTTAATATGAGGAAAACGTTTCAAAAAAGGGTGTTGCAGCCATTTGGAATCCATCATCATCAAGGCATAACGTACCGACAACAATAGTGCACTGATCGCAATGGTCAGTAGATGAAAATGTTTTAATCCTTCGTACATGATGCTCTCTCTTCTGAGTGCGAATATTGACCCAGTGTGACTCGGTCATTACCCGCATAATCCTTTTCTGTCACTACATGGTGATAGCCGAGTGACTCAAATAACGCTCTGACTACCGCCCCTTGATCATAACCATGTTCAAACAGCAGCCAGCCTTGTTGCTGCAAATAGTGACGCGCATTCTCTGCAATGTGTTTAATGTCAGCCAAGCCTTTGTCTTTGGCCACCAGCGCACTTAAAGGCTCAAAACGTACATCCCCTTGCGTGAGATGGGGATCATTTTCTTCAATATATGGTGGATTGGAGACAATTAAAGCAAACTTTGTACCGAGCTTTAAAGGTTCAAACCAACTGCCTTGTAAAAATGTGACATTGGTAATAGTTAAACGCTGCGCGTTTTCCAACGCTAAGGCTTGCGCTTCTGGGCGTAAGTCGATACCAACCACATGACGTTCAGGTAACTCGGACGCTAGCGCTAATGCGATTGCGCCAGTTCCTGTGCCTAAGTCCAAAATATCCCCTGGCGTCTGCTGGCTTTTTTCTAACGCAATTTCAACCAAGCGTTCAGTATCCGGCCGAGGAATTAATGTCGAAGGCGAAACTTTCAGTGGCAGCGACCAAAACTCACGTTCCCCAACCAAATAGGCCACAGGCTCCCCCGTCACTCGACGCGTAATCAGCGAGCAAAATTGCCGCGACTGCGTTTCGCTTAAGGTCTTTTCAGGCCAAGTCAGCAGATAAGAACGTGGTTTATCCAGTACATGGCAAAGCAGCACCGCTGCATCCACAGAAGGCGAATCACTGCCGCCTTCTTGGAGTTGAGCAATCGCGGCTTTCAACGCATCATCAATACGAGATAACGTCATGGGATCAGTGTTGATCGGCAAGAGCGGCAAGTTGGTCTGCTTGATATTCTTGAATGATTGGATCAATCAAGCTTTGCAGATCCCCTTCCATCACTTCATTAAGACGATAGATGGTTAAGTTAATACGATGATCGGAAACGCGACCTTGCGGGTAGTTGTAAGTACGAATACGGTCGCTACGATCACCAGAACCCAGTAGGTTACGACGAGTATCGGACACTTCGGCTGCGCGCTTCGCTTCTTCCGCTTGTGCAATACGAGCGGCCAATACGGCCATCGCTTTGGCTTTGTTTTTGTGCTGTGAACGCTCGTCCTGACACTCTACTACCGTGCCTGTTGGTAAGTGGGTAATACGGATCGCAGAGTCGGTGGTGTTTACGTGCTGACCACCCGCGCCCGATGAGCGGAAAGTGTCAATTTTCAGATCGCTAGCTTTAATTTCTGGAATTTCGGCTTCAGGAATTTCGGGCATGATCGCGACGGTACAAGCGGAAGTATGCACACGACCTTGAGATTCCGTGGCCGGAACACGCTGTACGCGGTGACCGCCTGATTCAAACTTAAGCACACCGTAAGCGCCATCACCACTCACTTTAGCAATCACTTCTTTATAGCCGCCATGCTCAGCATAACTAGCGGACATAATTTCGATACGCCAGCTCATTTTCTCAGCATAACGGCTGTACATACGGAACAGATCGCCAGCAAAAATACCCGCCTCATCACCGCCCGCCCCTGCACGAATTTCTAAGAAGCAGTTGCGATCATCGTTCGGATCTTTTGGTAGCAGCAGAATTTGCAATTCATCAGTGAGACGTTCAATCGTCGCTTTGGCTATTTTGATTTCCTCTTGAGCCATCTCACGCATCTCGGCGTCTTCTTCTTTGGTCATCTCTTCTGCGGCAACCAAATCCTCTTGCGCTTGTTGGTAAGCTTGGAAGCATTTAGTGACTTCCTCAAGCTGAGAGTACTCTTTTGACAAAGTACGGAATTTGTTTTGATCACTAATTACGGTAGGCTCGCCAAGCAGGCGCTGAACCTCTTCGTAACGCTCAACAAGGGATTCAAGCTTAACTAAAATCGACGCTTTCATAGTTTCTTCTTTAATTCGGAGTGACGGATATTATCGAGGGTCGTCAAGACCCAAACTTTGTCTAATCACGGCCAATTTAGCCGGTTCACCTAACTCGGCAGCGCTTTGCAATGCTCGGGTTGGTGTGTGGATCAATCGATTGGTGAGTTTGTTACTTAACTCAAGTAACACTTTTTCAGGATCGCCCCCTGCAGCCAGTGCCTGCAAGCTTTTGCTGAGCAATTCTTGACGAATTTCGTTGGCCGATTGACGGTATTCTCGGATGCTGTCTACCGCTTGCAAGGAGCGCATCCAGCTCATAAAGGCTGCGCTCTCTTCACTGACAATCGCTTCAGCTTGAATGGCTTCAACTTTACGCTGTTCCATATTGCTGTCTACAATCGACTGAAGATCATCAACCGTATACAGATAGGCATCGTTTAAATCACCGACCTGCGATTCAATATCACGAGGCACGGCAATATCAATCAATAACATGGGTTGATGGCGACGCACTTTAATCGCACTTTCTACCATCCCTTTGCCAATAATCGGCAGTGGGCTGGCGGTGGAACTGATGACGATATCCGCGTGGGCGAGGTAGTCAGGTATCTCATTGAGTGCAATCACTTCAGCGTCAAACTGCTGTGCAAGCCCCATCGCTCGCTCGCGGGTTCGGTTGGCAACTATCATGCGTTTACATCGATGGCTAGCTAAATGCTTCGCAACCAGTTCGATGGTTTCACCCGCCCCAACCAACATTACCGTTGAATCAGAGAGTGATTCAAAGATCTGCTTTGCCAACGTACAAGCAGCATAAGCCACAGATACCGCACTGCCGCCTATTTCGGTTTCGGTGCGCACACGTTTAGCTACCGAGAATGCTTTTTGAAACAGTTTTTCAATCGCTGAATCAGCCGCGTTATGCTCGCGAGCATCCGCATAGGCTTGTTTCACCTGCCCTAAAATCTGCGGCTCACCCAATACCAGTGAATCCAGCCCACAAGCCACTCGCATCAAATGACGAATAGCGGCTTGTTCTTCGTGTACATACAAACTTGGTTTAAGATCTTCTGGATTCACATGATGGAACTGAGACAACCAATCGATTAACTTACTTTTGCTCGATGATTTTACATCACAATAAATTTCCGTGCGATTACAGGTAGAGACAATAACGCTACCTTGAACGCTGGAACTGGACGCAAGTTGTCGCAAGGCTTCTGATAATTTATCAGGACCAAACGCCACTTTCTCTCGCAGTTCTACCGACGCTGTATTGTGATTTATTCCAATAGCAAGCAAGGACATCTATAGAGGTTTCTCGGTTCAGGAAATGTAAATAGGAGCAGAATTTTACTTGATGCCCTGTTTTAATGAAAGGGCAACAGGGATTTGTTTTCCCGACTTCGTGATATCAATGATATAGTGAGGCGTTTTTACGGCCTTCACTGTGTAAATAATGGGCAGATATGACACGCGCAAATAGACTGATTTTAACTCTCCTCACTCTGCTAACACTCTTTGGTTGCACAAACTTACCCTCAACAAGGGTCGAGAGCCTCGGCTGGCAGCAACACCAACAGCAATTGCAAACGATCCGCGAGTACCAAGCCAGCGGAAAACTCGGCTATATATCACCACAACAGCGCCAATCCCTCAATTTTCATTGGCAAAAAAACGCCGACCATAGCCAGCTTCGTCTCTCAACATTTTTAGGGCAGACCGTTTTAAATCTCTCCATCTCGCCTCAGGGCGCCCAGGTCAAAACGTATGATGATCAAATTATCGATGCGCAGAATGCGGATGCTTTAGTTTACGAGTTAACTGGGTTATCGATCCCCATTGAGCAGCTACAAAATTGGCTGCTTGGGCTACCAACCGAGGCGGATGGTTTTCAATTGAATCAAAATAATTTGTTGGCATCGTTAGATAAACAGCTAGGGCTTAGCCGCTGGCACTTGGAATATTTGAACTACCAAGCTTATCCCTTCGTCTCAACATCCGCCTCTTCCACTTCAGTGCCACTTCCGGCCAAACTGAAGCTGACTCAAGATCAAGTTTCATTAAACCTCGTCATTTCAAAGTGGACCCTAACGCCATGATTTGCACCCCAACCCACTGGCCATCACCCGCTAAGCTCAACCTGTTTCTGTACATCACCGGGCAAAGAGCCGACGGATATCATGAATTACAGACACTGTTTCAATTTCTCGATTTTGGTGATGAGTTAACCATTACCGCCAATCAGTCTGGCGAAATAACTCTCACACCAGCCATTGCTGGCGTTGCGCTACAAGACAACTTGATTTGGAAAGCGGCCATCGCCTTACAAAAGGCAAGTGGATGCCGCTATGGCGCGAGCATTGAATTAAATAAAGTTTTGCCAATGGGAGGTGGCATCGGTGGCGGCTCTTCCAATGCTGCAACCGTGCTTGTTGCACTGAACTACTTATGGCAAACCAATTTATCACAGCAAGAACTCGCTACGCTCGGTTTAACACTCGGGGCGGATGTTCCCGTTTTTGTCCATGGCTTTGCCGCATTTGCTGAAGGCGTAGGTGAAAAACTGACCCAAACCGAACCAAAGCAAAAATGGTATTTGGTGGTTCGGCCTAATGTGAGCATTGCAACGAAAGATATTTTCACTCATCCCCAATTGATAAGGAACACGCCAAAACGAGCGCTAGCAACGCTTCTCGAACACCCTTACGAAAACGATTGCGAAAAAATTGTCCGAATGCTGTACCCAGAGGTTGATAAGCAACTTTCATGGCTGCTACAATACGCGCCGTCAAGATTGACTGGGACGGGATCTTGCGTTTTTGCCGAATTTTCTAGCAAAGTAGAAGCGGAAGCTGTCCTTGCCAAGCTCCCTGACACAGTCTTCGCGTTTGTCGCCTTAGGGTGTAACATTTCGCCACTGAAAAAGACTCTGGCTGAATACCAATTCGCCAACACCCGACCTATTTAAAAACTGGACGCAACCCTGAGGTTTCCACCGTGCCTGATATGAAGCTATTTGCTGGTAACGCCACACCTGAACTAGCCCAACGTATTGCTGAACGTCTATACATCTCTCTTGGTGATGCTACTGTTTCTCGTTTCTCCGACGGTGAAGTTGCAGTGCAAATCAACGAAAATGTTCGTGGTAGCGATGTATTTATTATTCAATCTACTTGTGCTCCTACTAATGACAACTTAATGGAATTAGTAGTGATGATTGATGCAATGCGCCGTGCTTCAGCAGGCCGTATTACTGCTGTCATCCCATATTTTGGTTATGCCCGTCAAGACCGCCGAGTGCGCTCTGCTCGTGTACCGATTACTGCAAAAGTTGTTGCAGATTTCCTTTCAAACGTTGGTGTTGACCGCGTTTTGACCATCGACCTTCACGCAGAACAAATCCAAGGCTTCTTTGACGTCCCAGTAGATAACATCTTTGGTACGCCAGTGTTGCTTGAAGATATGAAAGCGCGTGGGTTAGAAGATCCTGTTGTGGTTTCACCTGACCTTGGTGGCGTGGTTCGTGCTCGTGCGACTGCAAAAGCATTAGGTGATATCGACATCGCAATCGTTGATAAACGTCGTCCACGCGCCAACGTGTCTGAAGTTATGAACCTGATTGGCGATGTTGATGGTCGCGATTGTGTGATCGTGGATGACATGATCGACACTGGCGGCACTTTGTGTAAAGCCGCTGAAGCGTTGAAAGAACGTGGTGCAAAACGTGTGTTTGCTTACGCAACGCACGCGGTATTCTCAGGTAACGCAGCGAAAAATATCAAAAACTCAGTACTAGACCAAGTTATCGTCACAGACTCGATCACCCTATCTAAAGAGATGGCGGCAACCGGCAAAGTGACACAATTAACCTTGTCTAGCATGCTTGCTGAAGCGATTCGTCGCATTAGCAACGAAGAGTCTATTTCTGCCATGTTTAATTAAAACTCAGTTTATTTACTGATTTTTAAATGCTTTTAAAGCACTTCATTGAAAAATGAGGTGCTTTTTCCTTTGTTATTTTAGCGCCTCGCACCCTTTCCCTTTTGTGTGCTATCATACCGCGCTTTTGATATTGCAAAGAGATCCTAACCTTGAGCCAACCAATCAAACTTCTTGTCGGGCTAGCGAATCCTGGCCCTGAATACGCCAAAACGAGGCACAATGCTGGCGCTTGGGTAGTAGAAGAATTAGCCCGAGTTCATAACGTCACCTTGAAAAACGAAGCCAAATTCTTCGGTTTCACCGGACGTATCGTGGTTAATGGTGAAGATCTGCGTTTATTGATCCCAACAACTTTTATGAATTTATCCGGTAAAGCCGTGGCGGCCATCGCCAAGTTTTACCAGATAAAACCAGAAGAGATCATGGTGGCACATGATGAACTAGACTTACCTCCCGGGGTAGCTAAGTTCAAAATGGGCGGCGGTCATGGCGGGCATAATGGCCTTAAAGACACCATCAGCAAACTCGGCAATAACAAAGAATTCTACCGCCTGCGGATTGGTATCGGCCATCCGGGGCACAAAGATAAAGTAGCAGGCTATGTTTTAGGTAAAGCACCCGCCAAAGAGCAAGAGTGCCTAGATGCCGCAGTTGACGAATCGGTTCGTTGCTTCGACATTTTACTAAAAGATGGTCTAACTAAAGCACAAAATCGCTTACATACGTTCAAAGCTGAATAAGGTTACAGTCATGGGTTTTAAATGTGGCATCGTGGGTTTACCAAATGTGGGTAAATCGACATTATTTAATGCACTAACTAAAGCGGGCATCGAAGCAGCAAACTTCCCGTTTTGCACTATCGAACCAAACACGGGTGTGGTTCCTGTTCCAGACCTTCGTCTCGATGCGTTAGCAGAAATTGTAAACCCTCAACGTATCCTTCCGACGACAATGGAATTTGTCGATATCGCAGGCCTAGTGGCTGGCGCGTCAAAAGGTGAAGGTTTAGGCAACAAATTCCTTGCCAATATCCGTGAAACAGATGCGATTGGTCACGTTGTTCGCTGCTTCGAGAACGAAAATATCGTTCACGTAGCAGGCAAAGTATCGCCAATTGAAGATATTGAAGTAATCAATCTAGAGCTTGCCCTTGCCGACCTTGATAGCTGTGAACGCGCCATTCAACGTCAAGCAAAACGTGCCAAAGGTGGCGATAAAGACGCTAAATTTGAAATCACCGTATTAGAGAAGCTACTCCCTGTATTAACGGAAGGTGGTATGGCTCGCACGGTTGAACTCTCAAAAGAAGAGCTAGCCGCCGTAGATTATCTCAACTTCTTAACGTTGAAACCGACCATGTACATCGCCAACGTGAGCGAAGATGGCTTTGAAAATAACCCGTACCTTGATGCTGTCAGAGAGTTTGCAGAAAAAGAGAACAATTCTGTGGTTGCTGTTTGCGCAGCCATTGAAGCTGAACTATCTGAACTTGAAGAAGAAGATCGCGCCGAGTTTTTAGCCGATTTAGGCATTGAAGAACCCGGTCTAAACCGCGTGATTCGTACCGGTTACGAACTGCTAACGCTACAAACCTACTTCACCGCAGGCGTAAAAGAAGTGCGTGCATGGACGATTCCGGTCGGTGCGACGGCTCCGCAAGCGGCGGGTAAAATCCATACCGACTTTGAACGTGGTTTCATTCGCGCTGAAGTTGTGGGTTATGATGATTTCATTCAATATCGCGGCGAAAATGGAGCCAAAGAAGCGGGCAAATGGCGCTTGGAAGGTAAAGAATACATCGTAAAAGATGGCGATGTTATCCACTTCCGCTTCAACGTGTAAATAACTCGTTAATCAGCCATTAATACACCATTAAAGCCGACAGATTCTGTTGGCTTTTTTGTTTTTTCCTCAAAATCAACCTTAGCGACAAGCAAGGAAAAATCAATAAGCTTAATGATTTATTAACCGTTTTTGATCACAAACACGTCTCTTTGTTCAAAAAAAGTTCGAACGGTTGGTTTCAAAGAATTTATTCAAAAAAACTATTGACGCTCTAGAGCCATATCCGCATAATGCGCTCCGTTCTCGACATTAAGGCAAACTTAAAGAGAGAATAAAAATGGCTACGTAGCTCAGTTGGTTAGAGCACATCACTCATAATGATGGGGTCACAGGTTCGAATCCCGTCGTAGCCACCATTTCCTAAGTATTTTTCTTATAAAAATATTTAGGAAAGTTGCGGAAATGGCGAAATTGGTAGACGCACCAGATTTAGGTTCTGGCGCCGCAAGGTGTGAGAGTTCAAGTCTCTCTTTCCGCACCATTATTTAGATGAGCAATCATCTTGTAGGGCTATCGCCAAGCGGTAAGGCAGCGGCTTTTGATGCCGCCATCCCCTGGTTCGAATCCAGGTAGCCCTGCCAATATTGAGATGACTAGCGAATAAACTGGTCATAACAACGATTCAATGAATACCAATATTCACTGAATCTACAGGTTAAGTTGCGGAAGTGGCGAAATTGGTAGACGCACCAGATTTAGGTTCTGGCGCCGCAAGGTGTGAGAGTTCAAGTCTCTCCTTCCGCACCATTATTTAGATGAGCAATCATCTTGTAGGGCTATCGCCAAGCGGTAAGGCAGCGGCTTTTGATGCCGCCATCCCCTGGTTCGAATCCAGGTAGCCCTGCCATTATTCAAATGGGTCAGTGTTTAAAAAACCATTGGCACATGAGTGTGGATTGTATTATATTGTCTCGCTCAAAAAGATGGCTACGTAGCTCAGCTGGTTAGAGCACATCACTCATAATGATGGGGTCACAGGTTCAAATCCCGTCGTAGCCACCATAATTTAGTTGTTAGCGAAAGTTGGCAACACATAGATATCGAGCTGCGGAAGTGGCGAAATTGGTAGACGCACCAGATTTAGGTTCTGGCGCCGTAAGGTGTGAGAGTTCAAGTCTCTCCTTCCGCACCATCTCGATAACTAAAAATTTGCGGAAATGGCGAAATTGGTAGACGCACCAGATTTAGGTTCTGGCGCCGCAAGGTGTGAGAGTTCAAGTCTCTCTTTCCGCACCATATTTAGATGAGCAATCATCATGTAGGGCTATCGCCAAGCGGTAAGGCAGCGGCTTTTGATGCCGCCATTCCCTGGTTCGAATCCAGGTAGCCCTGCCATATTTCATATGGCTAGCGATAAGCTACCCATAACAACGATAAATTGAGTAACCAATCCTCAGTTTATCTACAGCATAAGTTGCGGAAGTGGCGAAATTGGTAGACGCACCAGATTTAGGTTCTGGCGCCGTAAGGTGTGAGAGTTCAAGTCTCTCCTTCCGCACCATTATTTAGATGGGCAATCATCTTGTAGGGCTATCGCCAAGCGGTAAGGCAGCGGCTTTTGATGCCGCCATTCCCTGGTTCGAATCCAGGTAGCCCTGCCATATTTCATATGGCTAGCGATAAGCTACCCATAACAACGATAAATTGAGTAACCAATCCTCAGTTTATCTACAGCATAAGTTGCGGAAGTGGCGAAATTGGTAGACGCACCAGATTTAGGTTCTGGCGCCGTAAGGTGTGAGAGTTCAAGTCTCTCCTTCCGCACCATTATTTAGATGAGCAATCATCTTGTAGGGCTATCGCCAAGCGGTAAGGCAGCGGCTTTTGATGCCGCCATCCCCTGGTTCGAATCCAGGTAGCCCTGCCATTATTTGTAGGGTTAGCGATAAGCTGACCGTAAAAAGATAAGCTGAATTAATAACATTCGGTTTATTTAAAGAATACGCTGCGGAAATGGCGAAATTGGTAGACGCACCAGATTTAGGTTCTGGCGCCGCAAGGTGTGAGAGTTCAAGTCTCTCTTTCCGCACCATGATTTAAGATTGTCACATGGCTACGTAGCTCAGTTGGTTAGAGCACATCACTCATAATGATGGGGTCACAGGTTCGAATCCCGTCGTAGCCACCATTTATAACGATAGTTTGAATAACCAATGTTCAATCTATCTACAGTACAAGTTGCGGAAGTGGCGAAATTGGTAGACGCACCAGATTTAGGTTCTGGCGCCGCAAGGTGTGAGAGTTCAAGTCTCTCCTTCCGCACCATCAATTCAAACCCAGCTTAGGCTGGGTTTTGTTTTATTAGCCTCATAACAATATATCCTTTCCTCCCGTTTTAACCGTTGGTTCATTTTTCAGATCCATTCTTTGATCACGTGAAAAGTGAGGCATAAAAAAATCCAGCCGAAGCTGGATTTTTAATTTAAAAGTTAACGACTTAACCAAGCAAACCAAGAGCAGCATTAGGCGCTTGTTTAGCTTGTGCCAACACTGAGCTTGATGCTTGAGAAAGGATCTGCGATTTAGTCAAGGCAGTGGTTTCTTTCGCAAAATCAGTGTCTTTAATTCGGCTCTTAGAAGCATTTACGTTTTCGTTGATGTTATCTAAGTTGTTAATCGCATGGTTGAAACGGTTTTGGAATGCACCCAGTTGAGCACGATGGCTGTCTACAAATTGCAGTGCCGCATCAACAATGGCCACTGATTCTTGCGAACCACCTACAGAAGTGACATCAATGGTATCGACTGTCACATCTTTTGCTGCTTGGAAACTCAGTTCACCCGCTAAGCTGCCACCAAAGGTTGCTACGCCATCAATGCGGTTGCTATCAGTAAAGATTTGCAGTTTGCCTTCATCGTCAACAGAAGCTTTTAACATGTCGGTTTGACCATTGATGTAAGTGGCCAACTCTTCAATGTCATCACCCTCTTTTGCGCTTAGGTTGATGGTTTGCTCACCGGTACGTTTGTCGGTCAACGTAATGGTCAGATCATTCGCTCCGGCTTGAACTGTCCAATCTTTATCTTGACCATTTGCTGCCTTATAGCTTTTACCACCCATCAATGCATTATCGCTGCGCATATTATTCAGGCTAAGCATTACTGCTTCACCGTTATCCGCACCGATTTGGAACGATTTGGTATCAAAAGTACCGTTGAGCAGCTTATTACCACCAAATGATGTAGTTTCAGCAATACGATTGAGTTCATCATTCAGCGCAGTGATCTCTTCTTGAATCGCTACACGCTCGGACTTAGAGTTCGAACCATTTGACGATTGTAGAGATAAGTCACGCATACGTTGCAAAATGTTGGTGGTTTCGTTCATTGCACCTTCAGCTGTCTGCGCAATTGAAATGCCATCATTTGCGTTGCGCACGGCAACATCTAAGCCTCTGCTTTGAACGTTCAAACGGTTAGAGATTTGCAAACCTGCTGCGTCATCTTTTGCGTTATTAATTTTGAAGCCTGATGATAAACGTTCCATTGATAACTGTTGCGCATTGCTAGCACTGTTTAGGTAGCGTTGTGCTGTCATAGCTGAAACGTTAGTGTTTACATTAACCGCCATAGTGGTTCTCCTATTGATTTTCCGACTTAGCGTCATAGACAAACGGTTTCCGACGTCTCGGAAAACCAAGTAGTTCTCTCAAAGTACTATTATTAGCGACTGCGGTTAGGAATCCTTTAACGGGAAAACGACGATTTCGTAAAAAATAGCCAATATCGATTAAAAGTGGGATAAACGCTGCAAAACTGGCTGAAATACAAAAATAGCATTAAAGATTTGACGCGATTGGTCGGCTTAACGGGCGATTGAAGAGCATTGATAAGAGCAAGAAGTTATAGATAAAGAAAAGCCCCTTTTCCTTTGAGAGAACCGGGGCTAGTTGGTAGCCAGAGCCAATGTGGAGATCAGAGAAATGAACACATTACCGACTGACCGGGGCGTATGATTATCTATGACTATAAAGCAGGGTACATCTTGAGAGAGCTTTATATTCGGCCATAATCATACTTTGCCAAGGATTCCTTCACCTAACCCACGTCTGAGCTGTTGGATGAAGGGTCCTAACATTACTGCAATAGTGACATTGCAGAATTTGGCAACTGTTTTGCTTGAGCGAGAATCGAGGTACCCGCTTGTTGCAGAATCTGTGCTTTCGTCATTTGCGTGGTTTCTTTCGCAAAATCTGTATCTTTAATTCGACTGTTGGATGCTTCAACATTCTCTTGGATATTGGCCAAGTTGTTGATGCTATGGCTTAAACGGTTTTGCTTCGCACCGAGCTCTGCTCGTTGTGAATCCACATATCTCAACGCAGCATCCAGAACGCCCACTGCATTTTGAGAGCCACCAACTGAGGTGATATCAATATCTTGAACCGTCGTCTTAACGCCCGGTCCGCCGTTTAGGCCAAGTTCGGTTGCCAAACCACCAGAGATGGCAAGGTCACCTTGTAAATTCGGTTCTGCGGCAAAAATTTGCAGTTTACCGTCTTGATCAACCGATGCTTTAAGCTTATCGGTTTGACCATTAATGTAAGTCGCTAGCTCTTCAATATCATCGCCATCTTTGGCTAACACATCGAGAGTAACAAGCTCACCTGCCTGGGTGGTGAATTCAAATTTCAAATCACGCGCGCCCGCTGGCACTCCCCAATCCTTGTCCTTTCCTTGCTCTGCAAGGAACGATTGGCCACCCATACGGAAGTCATCAGCACGTATGCTGGTAAGCCCCATAATGATCGCCTCACCTGAGCTCGCACCAATCTGGAACGATGCTTCACCGAACGAACCGTTGAGCAGTTTACGTCCACCGAATGAGGTCGTTTCTGCAATACGGTTTAACTCATCTTGCAAGGCGGTCGACTCTTCATTCAAAGCTTGTCGCTCTGACGCCGAGTTGGTGCCGTTTGCTGATTGAAGAGCAAGATCACGCATACGTTGCAAGATACTGGTCGACTCATTCATTGCCCCTTCCGCAGTCTGAGCAATCGAAATACCGTCGTTGGCATTACGCATTGCCACATCTAGGCCACGAGACTGAGCGGTTAAGCGGTTTGAAATTTGTAAGCCTGCCGCATCATCTTTAGCGCTGTTGATTTTATTACCTGATGATAAACGTTCCATCGAGGTATTTAATTCACCCGTCGCTTTATTAAGGTAACGCTGAGCAGTCATTGCTGAGACGTTAGTATTTACTGTAATGGTCATAGTTTGCTCTCCTAGTGAGTTCGCAAGCTTTTTGCGAAGCGGCCAGCTTTACTCTCATTTGGAAGCACTGACCGTGAACTTGCTAAATCCGCTATTTGCCGATTTAAAAACTTGTTGTATCAACTCTGATATAGACAATTCAATTAGTATGCCAACTTTTAAAACATCTGATATTAAAATTAATATTCTTTGTTTTTTAATCACTTAGAATAAATTTAATCATTCTATCTTTGTGAGTGAGCATCCAGTTCTTTCTCGTTAGCAACAGAGTTGCCACTTTCGTTTGCCGCTCTATTGCCTCTTTATCTCTCGATAATAGATGAGCAATTTCCAGGCCAATTTTTCAACACATTCCACTCTTCGCGCATATGGCTTAGCACATAAGGCATTGAAGATTAGATATAGTTGAAAAGGGTCAAATCTTTCGTTTTACCAAAAGCCAGTTGTGAAGCCTGCAACGCACGTGAATTCTCATTAAATTCAATCACCGCTTCTGCGTAATCGAGATCTTCAAAGTTACTTTTTGATTTCGCTAAACTGATTTTGAAATCTTCATGCTGTTCTTGTTGAATATCTAAAGTGCTCAAGCGTGCACCGACATCAGTACGCACTTTATTGAGATGAATAAAGGCGGCATGAAACTCTTCCGTAATTTGGTGCAGTTTCGCTGTCGTCGACGCATCCGATACGGAGCCTTGCGAGAGCTCAATCGCGTCTTTATAGCTATCAAATAAGGTAAAGGTTGAACGCGGCTCTAGGCTTAACACATCACCTTTCGAAATTTGTCCTTTTACGTGCACCGTCAGATCTTGATATCGAATGCCTTTTTGTGGATCAAACTCATCGGCCTGTACCACGCTGCCATCTTTCTCTAATTGGTAACCATATTTGCCGTTAGCCATATCAATAAACGTCACGGTATAGCGTGATGTATCATTCGAGTCTAAATTGGTTGCGCGCTCGAGCAGTAACTCTGAACCTTCGTTTAATTGATAGTTTGGTTCGTAGTTACCAAACGGGTTATCAATCTCCATAAACACTTTATTACCCGGATTATTGAACGGGATCTCTAAGCTGTTGGATATACGCATTTTGCGCTGATAATCATCGCCGGAATAAGTCACGTTACTGGCATTATCTCTAAAGAAAGGCTGATTCTTCGGCTTGGTTCCAGCAAACATGTAATTACCGGACTCATCTTGCGTATTTGCTAGTTCAATTAAGTTGTTGAACATCTCTTGCAGCTCACGCGCTTTCGCTTCTCTATCTTCTGGAGAGAATGAGCCGTTAATCATTTCCATGACAGTACGCTTTGCCTCATCGGTCGAGCTTTCCGCATTGGCAATGATTACTTCTTGATGTTCTAAGCGGTTTCGAACCAGCACTATTGCATCAAGATATTGGCGTAATTGCTCTTCTTGCTGCCCTACTTTTTGGATGTAATGAGTGGCTAATGGACTATCACTGGCTGAAAGCAACTTCTTACCTGACGCTAGCTGCGCTTGGTTATGATGGATCTTTGATTCTTGACGGCGCATATCGTTTTGCACCGATTGATAGTTATGGAAGCTTGATATTCTGGTTAACATTTATCGCCTCCTATCTCAGCTGCAAAATCGTGTTGAAAGTATCATTAGCCACCTGCATGATGCGTGAGGAAGCCATATAAGCTTGTTGGAACTTCATCATGTTCGCGGCTTCCTCATCAAGGTTGACTCCGGAAATGGACGCAATGCGCTCCTGCGCTGACTCTTTTTCAAGCCTGGCCACGTCACTTAAGCGTGACGCGGTGGCCAGCTGCAAACCAAAATCAGTATTGAGATCGTGATAAACCCCGAGCACGGTCGTTTCACCGTCGTTGAGTTTTTTCTCCGTTTGAATTTGCTGCATCTTACGTAAATTGCCGTTATCACCTTCTGAGGGGACAAGGTTTGCCGTAAATTTATCATTGGGTAGCGCGCCGGCCGTCAATTCAAACGTTGTACCAAGCACAGTAATCGAATTCGATGGTGGGTAGGCCTGTGGTTCTAACAGCACGTTGCCTTTAGTATCCGTGACCGCAAATTGATCGCCCGTTGGTGAGATCACCACTTCAAATTCACGCAGCCCACCAGCCGATAAAATATTAAATTTTGCCTGCCCTTGGGCAAAAGTGGTGGAGGCTTCATAACTTTGTGCGGCAATGGCTGTCGGATCGTTGGTCGCCATTTTCATAATAGCGGCACCATTACGCGTTGGACGCAGCAATATGCGCTCCCCGGCTTGAGGGGCGTTGCGAATCTCAACTCGCATTCCATCTAAAAATAAACTGCTGCCAACGACCGGAACGTTAACCCGCTCGCCCGTTGGCTTTAATACGGTATAATTGCTGCCGTTGTACTGTAGGGAGTATTCACCACTTTTCAACGCTGAAGTATCTTCGATATAGACCGCCATATCGGCTTTTGAATTGCCAGCGATGATCGCTCGCGAGCGGGCATTGACTTCAGAGTTCACATCCGTAAACAACGCTCTTCCCACATTGCCACGTAAGTCCAAGCCTTGTGATTGCAACTTGTTAACTTCATAAGAGAAAGATGTTGCCATGCGGCCAAGTTCATCCATTAGGTAAGGAATGTGCTTATCTCGCATCGTAAACAGCGCACTTAACTTACCGCCAATATCCTCAGTGGTAATGGTCTTGATCCCTTTGCCTTCAATCATGGCCAAGCGGCGCTGACTCACATCAGGATAACCATCAACCATCTTCATTTGGCTGGCTTCTGTACCTGAGACGAGCGTGTGCCCGCTCCCGATATGGATGTTAAACCCTTCAGCATTTTTACGTGGCGTCACGGTGACCTTGGTGTATTCAGACAACTCAGCCACCAATTTTTCATGCTGGTCCATTAAGTCATTGTGAGGACCAGGAGTGCGCATCATTAAGCGCTGTAAATCTCGCAGCTCAAGCGCCAATTGGTTAATACGCTCAACGGCAACATCTAGCCCTTTGTTGGTCGCATCAGATTGGCGGCGAATGTTCTCGTGAAAATCATTCATGTTTTGAGTGATCAGATCCGCTTTCTCAAGTACAACTTTACGCGCACCTACATCATTCGGGCTGTCGGCGAGGGTTTTAATCGCATCAAACCATTCATTTAAGTTTTCAGGGATTTTTTTCGAGGCCACTGACGACAATAACTTTGAGAGCATGTCTAAATTTTCTTCGTCGTCACGCTTAAAGGAAAAGCTGGTGGTAGATAGATTTAATTCATTAACGGCAAATTGATCCCATGAGCGGCGAACTTTTTCCACATGTACGCCCATACCGTAGGTTTCACCACCGTATTGGCGAGGCGTATTGGTCCCTTGGATCACAGACTGACGGCTGTAACCTTCTGTATTAACATTAGAAATGTTATGACCTGTGGTGCTGAGTTGTCTCTGAGCGGTAAGTACACTTTGTGCACCTAAATTCAGAAGATCCGACGCCATACTGCCCCCGAAAACCTAATCAAATCAGTGGTTACTGAATATCTAAGTTAGTAATAGCAATATGTATGCCAAAGGAGTTTCAAAGAGGAGATTAGACAAAATAAAGGAAAGATAAAAGCCAGCAAGGCTGGCTTTAGAGGGGTTATTCCATTGCTTCAATTTGAGATTTTACTCTCAGCACTTTTTCAGCATAGTATGGGTCCGTCGCGTAACCAGCAGCGTGCAGGCCACGAATGAAAGACTCATCGCTGCCATTATGGTTCAGCGCCACGGTGTAGCGCGGATTGTCATTGAGAAAACGAACATAGTCATTAAAACTGTCTTGATAATTTCCATAAGAACGGAACGCAGCTTTTTCCATCACGGGTGTATTATCATGATATTCAAGAGTTTGCGTCGCCACTTTCTCACCTAACCAACTTTTATCCGCTTTGATGTTGAATAAGTTATTACTGCTACCACGAGCATTTTGAACAACTTTTTGTCCCCATCCGGTTTCTAATGCCGCTTGAGCAAGTAGCAGTGAAGAGTCAACACCTAATGCCCGCGCTGCTTTTTCAGCATAAGGTTTCATTGAAGCTACAAACGCTTGCGGCGAATCAAATCGACTCGATTCGACCTTGCTAGGTTCGATCGTTTCTTGCGTTGAGAGGCGGCGGTTGTTACTGCGTTCGATACGGCGCATGGCTTCTTGGAAACCATCTTGCGTCGGGTCGGTTATTGATGGATCGTTTTTCGAGGTGCCGTTAGCCTGACTGAGCTGCGCCACAATCATATCGGCAAGCCCTAAAGAACCGGAGGCACTGAGCTCGCTCGACATTTGTTCATCAAGCATTTGTCGATAGAAATCTTCGTTTTGGCTGTTGAACATCTCAGATTTAAAATCGACATTGGCGTCTCGCATCGATTTGAACAACATTGAGGTAAAAATCGCTTCAAACTGTTTGGCTGCGGCCTTGAGCGCCGCTGACTCGCCTTCTTTATCACCGGTTTTTGCTTGCTGACGTAGCTTATCTAAGCTAGCAATATCATGAATAAAGCCAATATCATTGGGATTATTAATCATCTTCCTCTCCTAGATAATGATCAGTTGGCCTTCAATCGCGCCAGCTTGTTTCAATGCTTGCAAAATCGCCATCAAATCTGAAGGAGCTGCTCCCACTTCGTTGACCGCGCGCACTAAATCATCCAAGGTCAAACCCGGTTCAAATTTAAACATTTTACCTTGTGCTTCAGACACTTCTATTTGGCTATTAGGCACCACAGCTGTCTGACCACCCGCTAACGCATTGGGCTGACTGACATTCAAATTCTCTTTAATGGCAACAGTCATACCACCGTGCGTCACCGCAGCAGGTTTTAAGCGCACATGCTGGCCGACAACAATAGTTCCCGTTCGTGAATTAACGATAATTTTGGCTGAGCCATCCGCTGGATCAAACTCAACATTTTCGATTGCAGAAAGAAACGCGACGCGCTGCCCTACATCTCGCGGTGCACGGATACGTACTGACGTTGCATCAACCGCGGTCGCCATCTCTGGGCCTAAGAAGTTATTCACTGCATCTGCCATACGTTGCGCTGTGGTGAAGTCAGATTCAAGCAAATTGAAGGTAATAAAATCGCCACGGCTAAAAGGTGTTGGTACTTCACGTTCCACCATAGCGCCGCCTGAAATCAGGCCAACCGTTGGGTTATTGCCGACAATTTTAGAACCATCAGCACCGGTGGCACTAAAACCACTGACCACTAAATTACCTTGGGCCACGGCGTAAATTTGACCATCCAACCCCTTAAGGAAGGTTTGCATTAGAGTGCCGCCACGTAAACTTTTAGCAGAGCCGATAGAAGAAACGGTGACATCGACACTTTGACCTTGCTTGGAAAACGCCGGTAATTCGGCCGTGACAATCACGGCGGCAACGTTCTTTGTTTTCGGTTTAGTGCCCGGCGGCAATTGAATGCCGAAATTTTGCAACATGGCGTTAAAACTTTGGTCGGTGAACGGTGTCGATTCACCCGTTCCCGGTAGCCCAGTGACTAGACCATAACCCACTAATTGGTTACTCCGCACGCCCGCAACTTGAGAGACATCTTTGATACGGGCCGCTTGTGCATGGGTTGCGATGAGCAACAGACTTAAAACAAGCAGGGTGAATTTTTTCATGGTCTAGTACCTTAATTTCTACGTTTCTTTACGCCAGAACTCCGGCGTTACAGAGAGACATTAAAGAATCGTGCCAAGAATCCAGGTTCTTGCATATCTTGATTGGTGCCTGTGCCTGAATATTGGATGCGTGCATTAGAAATACGAGTAGAAGCAATGGTGTTGTCAAAGTCGATATCATCGGGACGAATGGTACCGCTTAAGCGAATGTATTCATCGCCAGTGTTCAGTGTGAGCCATTTTTCACCACGGATGACTAAGTTGCCGTTGGCGAGTACTTCAATCACTTCAACCGTGATCGAACCAGAAATACTGTTACTTTGGTTGGCTGCAGAACTGCCATTGAACTTGTTGTCATTTTTCAACGCATAAGAGAAATTGTAATCACCCACAGTGAGATCTTTACCGCCGACAGCGAGTGGATCCATAGACGCATCATTGGATTTGGATAGATCCGCATCAGCACTCTTGGCCGCTTTAGTACTTTCATCAAGATTGACGGTAATAATATCGCCAATGCCACGCGGTTTTGAATCATCATAAAGACTGTTCATTTGTGCCAAATTAAACAGTGAACCAGTTTCCGCGGCATAATGTTCCGGTTTCTGTTTTGGGTGGATAGGGGCCCAAGCAGGATCACCGGCTACGGGATCGGAACGCTTACGCATTGAGTCCAGTAAACCAGAACCTTCTTCTGCAGACTTATCCCCTTCAACCGCGTCCACCACGGTTGTACCTTGAACCACTTCAGGAGTATCGACCGGTGGCGGCATTAACGAGCAACCAGACAAAGCAGTAACCAATACAAGACTCAATAGACGTTTCATCGCAGCATTCTCTTAGTTAATGATTAGAGTTGTTGGTTCACAAAACTCATCATCTTATCGACTGCTGAGATGACTTTTGAGTTCATTTCGTAAACGCGTTGCGCTTCAATCATGTTGACCAACTCTTCTGTGACGTTCACGTTAGAGGTTTCAAGCATGGATTGACGAACATCACCGAGGCCGTCAAGCCCTGGCACCCCTTCTTGTGGATCACCACTAGCACCGGTCGGTAGATACAAGTTTTGACCAATCGGCTCTAGACCGCCTGGGTTGATAAAATCAACCGTGGTAATTTGTCCAACCACTTGGTTATTTTGCTGGCCACGAAGCCTAACTGACACTTCACCATCATTACCGACAGTAATAGAGATTGCATCAGGTGGAATAACAATTTCCGGCTCTAAATTATATCCAGCACCGGAAGTCACAATTGCCCCTTCGTCGTTGAGGGTAAATTGACCATTTCGGCTATAAGCGATATTGCCATCTGGCATCAGGATTTGGAAAAAGCCGTCACCTTCAATCATCATATCGAGGCTATTGGTCGTGGTTTGTACGTTGCCGTGGGTATGCACTTTTTGTGTTGCCACGACTTTAGAACCCGCACCAAGCATCAAACCGCTTGGCAGTTTGGTATTTTGCGAAGATTGACCGCCCGGTTGATTAATATTTTGATAAAACAGATCTTCAAATACCGCACGCCCCTTTTTAAAACCAATAGTCGAGGCGTTCGCTAGGTTGTTTGAGATAGTGGCAATATTGGTTTGTTGGGCATCAAGCCCGGTTTTACTTACCCATAATGCAGGTTGCATAGTAATCTCCTTTAACGCTTATCAGCTCATACGAAGTAATGAATCGGACGATTTGTCCATCTCTTCTGCGGTGCTCATCATTTTGACTTGCATTTCAAACTGACGTTGTAGCTCAATCAAGCTAGTCATCTCACCCACCGCATTGACATTACTGCCTTCCAGCGCACCTTTTAATAGCTTTACGCTAGCATCTGCTTCGAATGCTGCATTAGGATCTTTAGCACGGAATAAACCATTCGTATCTTTGTATAGGGATTGATTATTGGGGCGAACCAGTTTAATTCGGCCTACCACTTCCATCGCATCGGCTGGAGCGCCTTGCGGACGAACGGAAATAGTACCGTCATTACCGATTTCTACTTTACTCAATGGAATAGGTAGAGTGATTGGCGCGCCCGTTCCATCTAGCACTAGATGGCCGCTACCATTTATGAGCATGCCATTTTGGTCAATGCTTAGGTTGCCACTGCGGGTTAACCCCTCTTTGCCGGTTTTATCCATCATGGAAATCCAACCGTCACCTTGAATGGTGATATCGAGATCGCGCCCTGTGGTAATGACACTGCCTTGCGCAAAATTATGTCCCGGACGTTCTGTCATGCTAAACACGCGGCTCGGTAACCCTTCGCCATAAGCTTGCATTGAGCGAGCTTGCGCCAAATCAGCACGGAACCCCGTGGTACTGACGTTTGCTAAATTGTTCGCTCTTAATTGCATGGCTTGCATGTTTTGCTTTGCGCCACTCATGGCGAGAAACAGTGCGCGATCCATAATCTGCTCCAATAATCATCGTTCGATCATTAAAAGCAATTGACGTGCCAACTTATATTTAAACTAAAAATCAATATGTTAAATGCAATTGCACAAAAAATAGGGAGGATATAACGAAGATTGCCGCAAACAGATGGCAACAATACCAAGCTAACATTGCCGCTAACTTGGTATTGCCATTGATGACGTTAAAGGAATTAACGGATCTGTAGTATGTTTTGTTGTAGCTGGTTGTGAACTTCAAGCGCACGCGAGTTCGCTTGGAAGTTACGCTGAGCAGAGATAAGATCCACCAGCTCTTGAGTCATATCAATGTTGGATTGTTCAATAACACCATTGCTGATGGTACCAAATGAGCCTTTGTTTGATTCACCCCAAATTTTATCACCGGAGAATTGAGTCGAATCCCACTGCGTACCACCTTTTTTATCTAAGCCTTGTTCATTGGCTACGCGGACAAGCCCCACACGTCCTAGAATGGTATTTTGACCATTTGAGTAAGTGGCTAGCACACTGCCATTTTCATCGAAATCGATCTTCGTCAAAAAGCCCGTGGTTGCACCATCTTGTACAAATTTAGTCAACTCAAATGGAGCGGCAAATTGCGTAGCCGAATCGAGACTGAACGACAATGTTTGGTTAGCATCCGCACCGTTGAGTTCAACTGGGTTTGCCCCCAAACCTAAAGGCTCGGTTACAATTTGCTGACCATTATTCATGCTGGCTAGCGTACCATCATTATTAAACTTCATGGTATGCCCAATATGACCCGTCGGCGTAGTAGCATCACCACCAACTACATTGATTGGTTTCTCACCAGTTTTATCCGTCACGGTGTAATAGGTTTGCCATGTGTTAGCTTGCGTCTGATCTTTGAGGTAATAGGATGTCAACTTATAAGGCTGACCCATCGAATCGTAGATCGTAGATGAGGTGGTACGGTTGTACGTCTCAGGATCAGTAATATCAAATAAGGTTGGGTCTTTTAACTTACCATTAGCTGGCAAGTTCGCGCCAAGTTCAACATTGGCTGTCTGTTTAGGTTTACCAAACTGAGCAGGAATATTGATAGGTTTTGGCTCATACGAAAGAACATCACCAGTATCAGGGTTAACATCATAGCCAAGCAAAAACTCGTCATTTGACGTTACCATGTAATCATTTTTATCGAGGTGGAAAGCACCATTTCTGGTCAACTCATTTTGTTGAGGCGTCAGCTTATCTTTCGCAACCGCAAAGAACCCCGTTCCCGCAACGCGCAAGTCCATCGGGTTATTAGTATAAATACTGGAACCTTCGTGGAATTGTTGTGCCACTTTGTTCGCCTGAACACCTTGACCAGGAGTGGTTTTGGAGTTGGTAAACAATGAGGTTGAGTAAACATCACCAAACTCAGCACGCGACTCTTTAAAACCAAAGGTATTCGCGTTAGCAATGTTGTTACTGGTGGTGTTCAGATCTAACTGAGCTGCGGATAAACCGCTTAATGATATATACGACATTCCAAAATCTCCTATCTAGCTAGCATATCTACTCTATAAAGAGTTACGCTTTGCCAACTTCTAGTACTTCAGCAAGTTTAACTGGCGATGTAAATCCAGCCAGATTGAGCAGTACGTTACCATCACCTTTACCCAGCAGAACGCTATTGACGTTTGCGTAAGTCGATACCGCAAACTCCTTGCTTTCTCCATCGAGCAAACCCGAAGCTTTCACTTGGTATTTGCCGCCCGGCAATGGATTACCGTTTTGATCGTTACCGTCCCATTCAACGCGATTATCACCGGCTGATTTAGCCCCGACATCAAAGGTACGAACCAATTGTCCAGCTTCATTCTCTATTCGGACAAACAAGTTCTCTAAACTTTGAGGAAGTTTGACCATCGCAGCCATCCCAGCACCCTCTTTTTTGATCCCTGCCGCTCCCGGGACTAAGACATCACGGCCAACCAGTGATGAAGCCTGTAGAGCTTGGTTGGATGTCATCGACGAGTTGAGACTCTCAAACTGAGTGTTCATTTTGCCGATACCATCAACTGTGGCAAATGACGCCATTTGGGCGATCATCTGGTCATTACTGACCGGTTTAAAAGGATCTTGCTGAGCCAGTTGTTTGGTGAGTAACGATAGGAAGTCTTCTTGTTTAAGATCTTGCTTCCCCGTTGTCTCTTCTGTTTTCTTTTGGTCTTGAAGACTTTTCAGCTGGTCAACATAAGACAAGCCGCTTTGACCAATGTTATTTATTCCGGCCATACGCTACCTCCTTATCTTATTGACCCATCTGCAGCGTGCGCAGCAGCATTTGTTTACTTGCATCAGCCACCTGCACGTTCGTTTGATAAGAACGAGAAGCCGAAATCATGTTAGCCATCTCTTCCATCACATTGACATTAGGCTTGTAAATATAGCCTTCATCGTTGGCAAGTGGGTGATCTGGGTTATATTCTGCGTTAAGCGGTTTATCGCTTTCAACAATACCTAATACTTTTACAGGTACATTATGATCACGGTTATAACGCGCTTTACTTAACTCTGCACCAAACACCGCGTGACGCGCTTTGTAAGTATCTTTCGCCGAACTACTCACACTATCCGCATTGGCTAAGTTACTTGAGGTCGTATTTAGACGAACAGATTCAGCACTCATTGCAGAACCAGTCACATTGAACACATTAAATAAGCTCATCTACTTATTCCCCTTTGATTGCTTTCGTTAAGTTCTTGAATTTACTTCCTAAGAAGTCCAGTGAGGCTTGGTGTCTGATCTGGTTTTGCATAAACAAGTTACGCTCTAAATCTACGTCCACCGTGTTGCCATCACCCGTATCAGGTTGAGTCGGAATTCGATAGAGACTCTCGCCAGTTACTTTCGTGGAGGCAGATATATGCCGACCATCCGTACGGCTAAGACCAATGCTTGCCCCTGAACTTGCCGCCTGCAATGCTTTTTGAAAGTCCATTCCTTTTGCTTTAAAGCCCGGTGTGTTCGCCTGTGCAATATTGGTGGAAATCACCTCAGCATTGCGCTCACGTACACCAACCGTGTGTTGGTGAATACCTAATGCGTTATCAAAAGAAATAGCCATGTTTGCCTCTACACTAAAAACTGACTGTTACTACTCATATTAAAAGCAATTAACGTACCAACTTAAAAAAACGAACCGTGTTTACAACAATTTTATCTAAATAAGAATCCGTCGAAATGTAAGCAAAATATACGCCGCTTTATCCACTTGTCGCCCACAACTTCAGTAAATCTCACCAATCAAAACGAAATTAGGGGAAAGAAAAAGCCCAGCAAAAGCTGGGCAAGTAACTAAACGTAAGCAAGTAACTCAACGTAAGAATGTGGCTATTTGAGTTTATAAATGATGCCAGGGTTACAACGAACCATTTCAAACTTATCGGTCAATCCTGTCAGTGACTCCGATGCGCCGAGCAATAAGTAGCCACCGGGGTTTAAGCTACTAGCCATTTGATTTAATACTTTCGACTTCATATCAGGTGAGAAATAAATCAAAACGTTACGACAGAAAATAATATCGAATTTACCCAATAAGGCATAGCTCTCCATTAAGTTCTGAGGACGGAAGTTAACTAAACGCTTAACGTTATCTTTGATTTTCATTCGGCCATCACCAGCATCCTCAAAAAAGATTTTACGACGCTCCGGTGATAACCCTCTGCCAAGTGCTAAATTGTCATAAATCCCCGCTTTACACATATCCAGCATGCTGGCAGAAATATCCGTCGCGGTGATGGCTACGCTCGGCAACATACCCGGCTTGCGCTGTTGAGTTTCCAGCACCGTCATCGCCATTGAGTAAGGCTCTTGACCTGAAGAGCTTGCCGCTGACCAAATTTTTATAGGGCGTTTATTTGCAGCGACCTCGGGTAATAGACGTTCCGCTAAAACGGTGAATGGGTAAGCATCACGGAACCACAGTGTTTCGTTGGTGGTCATGGCATCGACCGCTGCAACTCGTAGCTCACGGTTTCGCCCCGTAACCACATCACGTAACAAGTCAGAAAGAGAGGTTAACTTGAATTTAGCAACCAGTGGACTTAAGCGACTTCTCACTAAGTACTGTTTGCTATCTCCAAGTACAATCCCGCACTGAGATTCCAAAAAACGGCTGAAATCGCGATATTCTTGATCGCTTATAGTTATAGCAGTCATTAATTTCTCTTTAGTTAACTAGTGCAGCTTTCACCGCATTCCCAAGCTCATCAGGGTTGAATTTAGCAATGAATGAGTTTGCACCCACTCGCTCAACCATGGCTTGGTTAAAAACGCCGCTCAGTGAAGAGTGAAGAATAACGTATAGATCTTTCAAATCTGAATTTCTACGTATCTCTGCTGTTAATGTATAGCCGTCCATTTCAGGCATTTCAATATCAGAGATCACTAAAGATATTTGATTGTAAATTGGCCCTTCTGCTGCCATCTCGATCAATTTTTCATACGCCTCTTTACCATCTTTAACAGCAACGACTTCAAAACCTATCGATTCTACTGCTCTTTGAACCTGTTTACGCGCAACGGTTGAGTCATCGGCAATTAAAATTCGACGGATGATCTCTTTTTCTGTTTCTACTTGGGCGATCGATTCACCAATAGATGAATCCATTGTCTCATTAACCGGAGAAATCTCTGCCAAAATTTTCTCTACATCGAGAATTTCTACCAATTCGTTATCAATATTGGTGACTGCGGTTAAGTAGTTATCTTTGCCTGAGCCATCTGGTGGAGGAAGAATGGCTTCCCAGTGCATGTTGACAATTCGATCCACCGAGCTGACCAAGAAAGCTTGGATAGATCGGTTGAATTCAGCAATGACCACAAAACACTTATCAAGGTCCGCGGTGGGACGTCCGCCCACGGCCAAACTCAAATCAATGACAGAAACGGTTTGACCACGAATATGAGCAACACCTTTGACTAGGCGATGTAAATTGGGCATCAAAGTTAACTTCGGGCACTGGAGCACCTCTTTAACTTTAAATACGTTGATACCATAACGTTGCCGTCCCATTAGACGAAACGTTAAGAGTTCTAATCGGTTTTGACCAACGAGTTGCGTACGCTGATTCACAGAATCAAGAATACCCGTCATAAGCTCATCTCCATCTCAAACTTTTATGCAAAAAAGTGGTAGTCTACTACAGGCTATGAAGAAACCAGAGAAACAGAATGATGCATACAAAAATATGTTTACATCTACTTTCCATAACTAAGTGTAGAGCTTTCTATAGAAATTTTTATCTCTCTATCGGCTTTTTATTGTTTTTCTTTAATTTTTCTCTTCATTCTGCCACTTTGCCGCAAGTTGAAGCCATTCAACAAGCTGCGGAACAACATGTTTTAGAAACAATTGAGTGGCCTCCCAGCGGGGAGTTAAACGTAAAAGCGGCAAATGTTGATGACCGAATTTATGCCACCGACTGCCCCACACCGTTATCGACCTCTTCCTCATCCAGTAATGGTTCTGCAAGTAATATCACAGTTCTGGTTGAATGCATTGAAGATAACTGGAAAATTTATGTTCCTGTAAGACTGACCATTTCACTGCCACTTGTCACCGTTGCCGTACCCATTTCTCGTGGGCAGCAAATTACGCAGCAAGATGTCTTGATTACAATGGTAGACTTACACCGCTTTAGACGACAAGGTTTTTCCGATATAAATCGTATCGTCGGAGCTAAAGTGAAAAAAAACATGCGTATTGGCGATGTCGTTGAGCAAGATGATATATGCGTCGTATGTCGTAATGAAAACGTTATGATTCAAGCAGTCAAGCAGGGAATGATCATCACAACCAAAGGAACCGCTTTAAGTGATGGTATTTTTGGTGAGCAGATAAAAGTGAAAAATGATAAATCAAACCGTATAATAGATGCACAAGTAACCGGTATTGGTGAAGTCACGGTTCAATTTTAACGCTTTCATTACACTTCTAAATGTGTTTACGTTGTTAAGAAAGTGAAACAGAAAAAAAAACTAAAGTAATCACAAGCACCGTCGATATTGACTGTACAGGTTTCCATTATTATTAATAAGGCTCACATATGGCAGGTATTGATAACATACGTTCGGGGCAAACAGTAACGACGACAAATCGTAGTAATGCTCGTACTGAATCGAATGCATCTCCATCGACATCCGGCTCGGTCACTCGTTCACCTCAAAATCAAGATGCGGTATCACTTAGTACCCAAGGTAAGGCCATTGGTGAAATGCACAACCAAATGGTATCTCAGCCAAGTTTTGATAGTGCCAAAGTCGCTGCAATTAAAGATGCGATAGCCAATGGCTCATATAGAGTCGACCCAGAAAAGTTGGCTGATAATATGATTAAATTTGAAAAAGAGTTGGGTGGTTTTAACTAACCCTACTTTTGACTAATTAAGGCAACATACAATGGCTGTATTAAAAGACTTAGTCGATTTCCAATTGAAAAATGCACTAGAACTCTCTTCGCTACTTGAACAAGAAAAGTTAGCAATTACGAGCCGTTCATCAAGTGAAATCGAAGCTATTGCCAAACAAAAGATGACCTTAGTTGGACAACTTCAACAAACTGACCTCCGAATTGCGAAACATCCTCATGTCGTGAGCCTGACTGAAGATGTACTCCTGTCGCAAATCGTTGATCAAATTCGTTCCATTGTTCACGATTGTCAGCAAGCAAACCTTGTTAATGGTGAGGCGCTACAACGTGCACAACTCAGTTTTAATAAACTCAATAATTTGATGCAGCAAAGCCACGGAAAAATTGGCATGACGTATAACGCTGGTGGGCAAACCCACACTGTGTCCACTTTAGGGACCAATATTAAAGCGTAACCAACATGCAGCTGAGTGACTAAATTTTTTAAGCTGAAACGAATTAAACAGAAAAGCGGCAAACTTTGCCGCTTTTTCGATCTGGAGAGAAGGAAGATTTAGAAGAGTGTTTGTTGACGTTTTTCTGGTACTTGCTGAACTTCTCCGTAGTCACGCAGTTTATCCATCTTACGGATATCGAGACGTAACTCAGTGACATAACTGTCACCCACCTTATAACTGCGGACCACTTCTGCTCCGCGGATAACACCATCAACCGCTCCCGACGTCAGCTCTGTGCCCAATCGCTGATCTTGTAGTTCAGCACGACCACTCACTCGCATTCCATAGACTTGCTCTGCCAGTTCGCGATAAGCATCGATTTTAGAGGCACGCATTGCACGGACTTGCTTTTCATCCACACTACGCCCAGTTTGCTCACTGATATTGGCATAACCTACCGCCGTCAACCATTCATCAGCGCGCATGGTTTGCAATGGCTGGCAACCCACCATCATGATAGTCACTAGAAGTAATAGCCATTTTTTCATTGGTTTCTCCTATGGACGCAAGATAACAGTATACGGCTGCTTAATCGTAGGGTCAGAGCGAATTAACACACCATCTTGTGTACGGATACTGTTGAGCGTATCAAGATCACGACCAATACGATCAGCAGGTAAAAAGCCTTGTGCGGTAGCAACCACAACACGAGACTGCATTCCCACAACACGAGCATTGACTAATACACCGCCTTCTTGACGAAGCATTGTCCCTGTCAGTATGTATTGGATTTCTTGCTCTTGAGCGAGGTCTTTCCAGTCACGACTGAAAGCAAAATCACCTTGCTGCGTTACCTGAATCGAGCCTGTGGTTTTGAAATCAACCACTTTAAATCCTCGACGCTGAAACTGATGGATAAATCCTTCAGAAACCGAGTTACCCAACCAATTAGTCGCATCCATACTTTGCAGGTCCACAAACGATGTTACAGCAATAGGAGTGCGAGCAGAAACACTAGTATTGGACACCATCAAATCTTCTGTCATGCTTTCAACAAAGAAGTCCAACGTGTGACGTGGGCTCTCCATTAGCATAAACTGTGAACCATTGTATGGCTCTTTACCGTTATAAATCGGGGCGTAGGCACAAGCAGTTAACAAAACTGCTGGCACTATCGAAAGCCATTTTTTCATTCTCTTATCTCCAGATATACTGAGGCAATCTTGATTCCAAACTTCAGATTAAAAAACTTGGAACACTCTTTGCTTTTCAAAACTTGTTACACTTTCAAAACGCACTGCCTACATCAGCTAAGATTTTAAAAGCAAAATTTATACCCAACTGGTAAATAACAATGAAAAAAATTATTTCTGTTTTATTTTCAATATGTTGCACCATTACCTTTTCTCAAGCCGTTAATGCTGCTTGGTATGAAGTGACCGGATCGTCAGCCATTGTTTCCTCAGAGGAAGTCGCTCGCCTCAATGCATTGGAAGATGCCATCTATAAGGCGGTAAACTTTGCCGGGGCAGACATCGGTAGTATCAGTAACTTGCGACCACTGCTGGAATCAGACCGTAAAGAGTACCAGTTTACTAACCATGAAGTACGCTATGTGTTAGTTGAAGAGAATAAAACACGTCGGGGAGTGATGTATGTTAAAGCTCGAATTGATATTTATCCTTCGGCAACAGGTTGCCACGTTAGCCAATATAAGAAAACGTTTTTAGTGGGCAACATTGATCTTGCATCGCCACAACAGGCGGTTATGGGGCAAATTTACAGTGTGGGAGATGATTTTGCACAGGTACTCAACCGCCAACTCGATCAAGAATCTCGCAGTTTTGTGTCGGTTGGCACCACAGATTATGCAATTGAAAAACAGCACCCAGAACGCTTAACCATGATTGCAGAGGACACGGGGGCACAGTACATTTTGGGGGGAACCATCACCGATTTAACTGCCACGATAGAGCAAAAATTACTCGCCGATGATGTGATTAACCGTCAATTTGCTATGCAAATCCAAGTGTTTGATGGCAAAACAGGCCAAGAAGTCATGACTAGACATTATAGAGAAGTCGCTAAATGGCCCTTCGCCAAAACCAGTCAGATAGATACGCGCAGTGCTCGTTTTTGGGCTTCAACCTTTGGCAGCATGATGCTGCGCGTCAGCCGAAATATCATGCTTGATCTTGAATCCGAACTTTCATGTAAAATAACACTCCCCGAAGTGGTTGCTAAATATGGTAACACCATCACGATGGATCTAGGACGTGTGCATGGCGTTAAAACCGGTGACCAATTGCAGTTGTGGCATACAGGTTCATTCATTGATCAGAAAGGACTACCACGAAATAAAGTGACTCAAAGTGATATTACCCTTACGGTTACTCGCGTCTATGAAAACGAAGCGGAGCTGAGTGTTGATCAAGAAAATCTCGCCTCTAGCATACAAATTGGCGATGTTATGCACAAACAGCTTTAATTTTCGTTTTAACTAGTTAACTTCACAAAATTATTGAGTAAACTATCCCACCTTGCTCCCGTAGCTCAGTAGGATAGAGCGGCCCCCTCCTAAGGGGCAGGCCACAGGTTCGACTCCTGTCGGGAGCGCCATTTTGATAAAGCCTCAACACCCAACCGGTGTTGAGGCTTTTTTCTTATGACGAAAAACTGACCTAATATTGATTTGAGCCACTATGATTCATATACAGTGCTTACTGTAAGTTCTATGTCAAATAATCTAGAATTAGTATTAACAGATTTATCGATAGAAAAATGATGAAAAAGAGCAATCTAATCACGAATACTGGTCACCGCTTTATCTCTAAAGCAAAGACCGCCTATAAAATTCATATCCATACACCGGATGATACGGTGCTGCACCGTTCTGTCGGCTATATCCGTATTGGTGAGAAAAAAGGGCTTAAAAAGGCGATAAAGCTGCGTAATGAATTAGGTTCAGAGATGTGGGGCAAACATTGGCGTCGTCTGCTCAAAGATCCCTACTTGATGACTCGCCTACCACACAGTTTAGAACCTAAAATCATATACAAACCCAGACCAACGCTCGATAACCCGGAAGCTCGGGATCCTTGTTATATCGCGGCTTGGAGACACTATGATGAAAAAGGTAACTGTATATTTCAAAGCGTCGTTTGTTCGATCAACAAACATGGCAAGCTTGCCGCTTATACCAAGACGAAAAAGGCGCTATTAGAGGCTTATAAAGAAGACTTGGATATTCTTGTCTACATGGGCCGATTGAATAGTATTGATTTGAAATAACGTGGCGTGATACCGGAGCGGTTAGAGGCTCAAATCCATTGTTTTACAAGAAGAAAGCCCGCGTTTTTTACGGGCTTTCTCTATTTTCTAATACTTAAGCGTTATTATTTCACTTCATAATCAAAGCTTGGAATAACGATATCAACACGACGGTTTTGCTTTCGACCTTCGACTGTATCATTCGATGCGATTGGGCTATTTTCCCCTTCACCTTTTACGGTAAGACGGTTCGCATCCACACCTTTAGCAATCACAACATCAGCAACAACTTGTGCGCGTTTTTCTGATAGTTTCTGGTTGTAAGCCGCAGCGCCAGTTGAGTCAGTATGACCAATAATTTCAGCATCGGCTTGTGGGTAAGCTTGCAAATATTTCACTAGTTTATCGAGCTGGTTAGTACTCTCTGCTGTTAGCTTAGTACTGTTATGGGCAAAACTACTGCTGTCCAAACGTTGAAATGGCACATGCTTAATAACCGTTTCAGGTTCTTGGGGAATAACGACTGGCTCAACCACTGGCTGTACAACTTCTTCAACAAACACCTCTTGCACGATGACTGGCGCAGGTTCTGCTTTACTTCCACCAAATTTATACGAAACACCTAAGGTAGCCGAGTTACCTGCCGCTCGGACAAGATCGTTATTAATATCGGTGAGGCTTTGATATTCCAAGCGTAAAGTGACGTTATTATCGGTGTTGAACTCAATACCAGCGGCACCTAAATATGAGTAATCATCTTTATTGCCATAATCAACATAAGCACCGCCGACTTTAGCATATAAGGCAATGGCATCAGTCAAAGGAAGGCTGACTTTCGGTGCGAGTGTAATGGCCGTTACTTTTTCATCATTCAGCCCCGCACCACTAAATTTGCCCAAGTAATCGTAACCTGCCTCTAATGAAAGCCAATTAAACGCTTGGTAACCAAGGTAAGCACCGACGGTAGAAGATTCATCTTCACACACATCTCCAGCACGACAAGCGTCATCAAGCCAAGATTTACCAACTTTAGCACCTACGTATACTTCAGCCATTGCGGCAGAAGATGCAAAAACAAGCGCCATTGAAACTGCTGCTGCTAACTTTTTCATACTTTTTCCTTTCCTATTTATCGTTATCATAATGCGGTTGCGGTACCCAAAAACGGTTTACTTTTCGCCTACACACATACCTGCATAACTCGGAACCACTATACTGTATCTAAAGAAAGCTTAAATAGCGCATTAGTTTATTCTCTGTCATCGTTTTGTGAAATATTGTCAGTGCTCTACACCAAAGGATTTAACAAAGCCGATATAAAAAAAAACCGCAGCATAAGCTGCGGTTCAAAGCGTTGTTCGTATGATTGACTTATTGAGCGTTCGCTTCACGCTCAACAATAAAGGCCAATGCCATATTGATACGAGCAATGACACGCTCTTTGCCGATCAGTTGCATAACAGCATCAACCGATGGCGATTGACCACCGCCAGTGACAGCAACGCGCAGCGGCATGCCTATTTTACCCATACCGATTTCAAGCTCTTCACACACTTGAGCGATGACAGCGTGCAGGTTTTCCGTTGTCCAGTCACTCAATGCTTCTAATTTGCTTAAAGCAAGTGCTAGCGGCTCTTTCGCCACACCGCGCAAGTGTTTTTTCGCCGCATCAGCATCAAACTCAGCAAAATCTTCAAAGAAGTAACGAGATTGAGCAGCAAGTTCAACCAAGGTATTGCAGCGTTCACCAACCAGTTTAACGATCTCAGCTAATGCTGGGCCGTTGTCTTTACTTATGCCTTGTTGCTCAAAGTGCCATTCAAGGTGTTTTGCAACATATTCAGGCTCTGATGTTTTAATGTAGTGATTGTTCAGCCACAACAACTTATCAGTATTAAATGCAGATGCCGATTTGCTAATAGCATTTAAACTGAAGAACTGAATCATCTCTTCACGCGAGAAAATTTCTTGGTCGCCATGAGACCAACCTAGACGAACTAAATAGTTATTCAGTGCTTCAGGCAGATAACCTTCATCGCGATACTGCATCACAGAAACAGCGCCATGACGTTTAGATAGCTTCGCGCCGTCGTCACCTAAGATCATTGCGCAGTGCGCAAACACAGGTACAGGAGCACCTAACGCTTCGTAAATGTTGATTTGACGAGGTGTGTTGTTGATGTGATCTTCGCCACGAACGACATGAGTAATCCCCATATCCCAGTCATCCACCACCACACAGAAGTTATAGGTGGGTGAGCCATCGGTACGGCGAATGATCAGATCATCCATCTGGCTGTTGGAGATTTCGATACGACCGCGGATCTGGTCGTCAAAAATTACGCTGCCTTCTTTAGGATTACGGAAACGGATAACACACGGATCCCCTTCTTTTGCGGCGTCGTTAACCGCTTTGATTTTTGGGTGATCAGCATCGTAGCGCGGCATCTCTTTGTTCGCTTCTTGCTCGGCACGAACTTCATCTAACAGCTCTTTAGAGGCGTAACATTTGTAGGCTTTATCTTCAGCAAGCAGCTTATCGACAACTTCATTATAACGATCAAAATGTTTAGTTTGGAAATATGGGCCTTCATCCCAATTCAAACCTAGCCAAGTCATACCTTCAAGAATCGCGTCTACGGCTTCTTGCGTCGAGCGCTCTAGGTCGGTGTCTTCAATACGCAAAACAAACTCACCACCTTGGCTTTTTGCATAAAGCCAAGAGTAAAGTGCAGTACGCGCACCACCAACGTGAAGATAGCCTGTCGGGCTAGGAGCAAAACGAGTTTTAACCGTCATTTGATTTCCTTAGGGATAAAAAGACAGCGGAGAACATGTCCACTGCAAGTACCAGGATAAAAAGTGGCGACATTTTACCACTGACGGCTAAATCTACAATCCTCGATTGCCTTTCGTTTTTCTGCGCTCAAGAATAACGCTTAAAATTCGCTTAACTTTCCTTTAGTGGAACTTGACCTTGCCCTAAAGGTAAGGTTTATGCTTCTAGCTATTGAGTTGCTTTATGAGGAATTTTTCAATGAAACGCTTTCAATTGCCTTTATCAGGGCTGAAATGCATGGGTTGCGCGAAGAAACTTGAGCAGCATTTCAAACAAGAATTTGAGGTACAAATCCACCAGCTGTCACCCACATTCATCGAGCTGAGCACTTCGGCCTCTTTAAGTGAACTCATCGCCGCTATCGAATCCTTAGGCTATCAAGCCTTGCTCAGCACGAACAGCGATCCTCTGCCCTCATCGCAACCCACAACCTTGGTTAGCGATACACAGCCACTCGCACAAGAGACAGAAGTCTCAACAACGGGTTTGGTTAGTACCCACTTACTGATCCAAGGAATGACTTGCGCAAGCTGTGTTTCTTCGGTGGAAAAAGCACTTCTAAGTGTTAACGGCGTACAAAAAGCGCAAATCAATTTAGCGGAACAAAGCGCCTTAGTGCTCTCGCAAGCAGATATCGCTGACCTTGAACGGCAATTGCTCAATGCCATTACTCATGCAGGCTACCGTGCAGAGCGAGTCGATGATCCAGCCCAACAGCAAGAAAAACAAAAACAGCAATCACTTGATTTACAAAAGCAACATAAAACCAATGCATTACTAGGTTTAATAATGGGTATTCCGTTAATGCTTTGGGGCCTTCTTGGTGGCAGCATGATGATTGTGACCACTCAGCAGCAAATATACTGGGGCGTTATCGGCATTGTGTGCTTAGCCCTATTAGCCACCGCTGGCCGCCACTTTTTTAGCCATGCTTGGCTTGCGTTAATCCATAAGCGCGCCACCATGGATAGCTTAGTCGCCCTAGGAACTGGAGCGGCTTGGGCCTATTCAATGTTGGTAGTGATTTACCCAACTTGGTTTCCCATAGCCTCGCGTCATGTTTACTTTGAAGCCAGCGCGATGATTATCGGTTTGATTTCACTGGGCCACTATATTGAGGCGAAAGCCAAAGCGAAGACAACCCAATCCTTACAAGCCTTAATTAACTTGCAGCCACAACAAGCAACACGCATCACGGCGCAAGGCGATCAACAGATTGCGGTTGAATTAGTACAACTTGGTATGCAACTGCGCATAAAACCGGGAGAAAAAGTGCCGATAGACGGCAAAGTCCTCAGCGGTGAATCTTATGTTGATGAGTCCATGCTCACTGGCGAGCCGATCCCCGTCCTAAAAGTGGCAGGCGATGCCATTGCGGCAGGTACCATCAATCATGATGGCAGCTTAGTCATCGAAGCCACCGGCGTAGGGGCGCAAACCATGCTCTCGCGCATCATCCAAATGGTGCGTCAGGCGCAAAGCAGTAAACCAGCCATCGCCAAACTGGCAGATCAGATATCCGCTATTTTTGTACCGACAGTGATTATGATTGCCCTATTTTCTGCTCTGATTTGGTACTTTGTAGGCCCCGAACCTAAGGCCAGTTATATGCTAGTTGTTGCGACAACAGTATTGATCATTGCCTGCCCTTGTGCCTTGGGTCTAGCTACTCCACTCTCGGTTACAGTAGGAGTTGGCAAAGCCGCTGAAATGGGTATCTTGATCAGAGATGCCAATGTATTGCAATCGGCAAGCAAAATCACCACTGTAGTATTTGATAAGACAGGTACGCTCACTCAAGGCAAGCCAACCGTTCAGAACTTAGTCACGTGGGGAATTGAAGATAACAAATTGTTAACCCTTGTTTACGCTTTGGAACTGCGCTCTGAACATCCTCTTGGCAAGGCTATCTGCCATTATGCGCAACCGCTGGTATCAACCAGCGCCGAAGTCGAGCAATTTACCAACCTAAGAGGCAAAGGGCTAATGGCAAATATTGGCGGTGATTCCGTCGTCGTTGCCTCTTTATCGCACCTTGAGTCACTGGACGTTCCTCTTACTCAAGCACAAACAACCATTGAACACTACGCAGAGCAAGCTTGGACTCCGGTCGCGGTTGCCATTAACGGTGAACTCAAAGGTCTCATCGCAATTGCTGATCCAATCAAACCTAACGCTGCACAAGCTATCAGCACACTGAACAAAATGAACATTCGTACCGTGATGCTAACCGGAGATAACCAAAGCGTGGCCACTGCAATCGCCAAACAAATAGGCATACAGCAAGTGATCGCTCAAGTACTTCCAGATCAAAAAGCACAAAAAATCGTTCAGTTACAAGAGAAAGGCCAAATCGTCGCCATGGTCGGTGATGGTATTAATGATGCGCCAGCCCTTGCGCAAGCCGATATTGGTATCGCAATGGGCAGTGGCAGTGATGTCGCAATAGAGAGTGCGCAAATGACATTGCTCAACTCCTCACCGCTTGCCGTAGTCAATGCTATCGCTCTTTCTAAAGCAACGGTAAAAAACATGAAGCAGAACCTATTGGGCGCGTTTATTTATAACACCTTCGGCATTCCCATTGCCGCTGGCGTGCTTTATCCCGCTTTTGGCTTTTTACTCAGCCCTGTAGTTGCAGGAGCGGCAATGGCTTTGTCCTCAATCACAGTCGTGAGCAACGCTAACCGCTTACGTCTATTTAAATCCCCTTTTCACTCTTAGAGGTTAGATAAAAATGAAAATGATCACAGCCGCTATGCTTAGCACCTTGTCTCTTATGAGCTACTCCGCATTCGCCACGGTGACCGAGGTGACCAATTACAAATCCCCTTATTGTGGCTGCTGTACTGAGTGGTCCACTCACATGCAACAAGCAGGATTTAAGGTTAACGAGCAATTGCAAGAAGATATGACGGCGATAAAACAACAATTGGGCATTACACCCAAGCTCGCCTCTTGCCATACAGCCGTTATCGACGGCTATGTTTTCGAAGGTCACATTCCAGCCACAGACATTCAAGCCTTTCTCGCTAATCCACCGAAAAATGCCAAAGGGTTAGCCGCGCCCGGCATGCCAATCGGTTCTCCAGGTATGGAATCTGGTGATAAGAAAGAAGCCTATTCGGTTTTTGCTTTTAACGAGCAAGGTCAGGTGTTTGAGTTTGCTCACCACGAAGGTAATTGATTTTATGTAATAAAGCCTCCGACAGATGCGGAGGCTTTCATTTGAGTGCCTTGATATGGCTACAGTTATTTAACGCTAGTTACTCGGCTGACTCGCTCGCCTGAAGCAGAGATAGAACGGATCCAGACCTCACCGGACACCTTCGGTTGTTCAATGCTCAAGTAAGTAAGCCATTGTTGACCATCTAATGAGTATTGCAGCTCAACACCTGGGAATGACGAATTCATCGACAATTTACCCGCTTCAATCTTAGCTCCGGGAATTGGCAGGCGATAATCAATGCCAGCTTTTTCCAGTTTCGCCAGCTCACGTTGCCCAACAATATTAGCAAAACGAGTCCAATCTTGATTCAGTGCAGACTTATTGACTAAGTTCGTTTGCTGAGAATATTCAACCCCTACTTTATAGTTGTTTTCCCACTCCGCTTTATGCCAAGCACGTTCAGCGGCAGCCAACACTCGAGGGAAAACCATATATTCATACTGCTCATCATTACGAACCGTTTCTGACCACAATTGAGCTGACAAGCCGTAGAATGGTTTCGACGTCACCTCTCCTTTACCGACAAAACCATTACCATCACGATCTAATGAAGTTTCAGCGTTTTGCGGCATATTTTCCGGTGCAAAACCAAACATTTTGCGCGTATCGGTCGCACGGGTGGCCCAGTAATAACCGCGCTCTTTAGGATCCGCCTCATAAGGCATATCCATGTAGACATAATCAGGGTTAGAAACAATTACGTCGTAACCTTGTTTTGCCCATTCATAAACAGAGCTTGTACCGCCCCAATAGAGGACATCCCAAAAGTTCACACGTGTATTGCGCGTGGCAAAAGAGGATTCTCCCTCGCTGTATTTCAAGCCATCTTGCCATGCTTGGAAATTCTCAATCCCTTTATCGGCGACAATTTCCGACACTTGCTCAGCAAAATAACTCGGTAAATGAGCAAAGTCACTTACTACTCCTTGGCTGACTAATGCTTGGCACTGTGGCGATTTCGCAAATGGTTTATCTTGTTGTGAAAGATCTAAGTTACCTTTCCAACTGACTTTTTCCGTCGCATTAATATCTTGGAAACCCGCGCCCAATTTGATGTTTTTCGCCTCATCGCCACCAAAATGCCAAGTCAATAAAGGCATGCCCGCCTCACTGTGCATCAAGGCCACTTCAGTGATCACCTTGTCCACAAAACGTTTAGACGAGTCTAAACAAGGGTTAATAAAACTCTGCTTATCATAAAACTGAACCGTCGTAACATTGGAGCTGTCTTGAGGATCCATCAAGCGATACTGGCTAGCCTGTTCGGTTTTCCCCTCTTGGCTCAAACGATCAAAACGAGCCTCCATTGAAACAACCGCAGAGCGAGCATGGGCTGGCATATCAATTTCAGGAATCACTTCAATATTGCGCGCTTTAGCGTGCTTGAGGATTTCAATGTAATCGGCTCGACTAAAATAACCTGAGCCAAAGTTATCAGAATTTGGACCGGAGCCAAGCTGTGGCAGCAAGCAGTTTTTCTCATCTAAATCAAAGCAGCGCTGCCCACCAATGTCGGTCAATTCAGGTAAGCCCGGAATTTCTAAACGCCAACCTTCATCATCGGTCAAATGAAGATGTAATTTATTCATCTTATAAGCCGCCATTTGATCTAACGTGGCCAAAATCGCTTGCTTAGAATGGAAGTTACGTGCGACATCCACCATCACACCACGGTAATCAAAACGTGGAGCATCTTCGATGTGGATCACTGGCAGCGCTGTGACATTCTGGCTATCCACTAAACCCAAAATAGATTGAACGGCGTAGAAAGCTCCCGCCTCATCAAATGCACGAATAGAGATAGCATTCGGTGCAATCTCCAACTCATAAGCACCTGATGTCGCCATCTGGTCAGAAAATTCGCTCGGTGTAATCGCAACACCAACCGCCAACTCTCCATCAAGCTTCAGCCCAATCGTTTTAGCACGCGCCTGCAATGCTGAAAACTGATCCGTCGCAAAGTCCTTCACATCAAGCTTAAGGCCGCGATTAATGTCAACAACACCTTGACCGAGCGTTGTTTTTAGAGGCGTTGGTAACAGAGCCGTTGATACATCTTGCAGTGATACATCGCTATTTCTCTCAAATCGGCTGATGGCCGTGGCAAACACATTATTATCGCTGGTGGTGCGTTTTATATTGTCACCCTCAAGCCCACGCACAAATGACGACGTGTCCTCTGTGTTGAGAGATACAATAAGTTTAGGCTCTGTATTGGGCGCCGTAACGAATGCACGCGGCATAAAGTCCGTTTCAAACAACTGCCAATATTCAGCGACCAGAGGCAAAACAACCTCTTCGCCAGCAGAAAAACCATCAAATTTATCAGTAGGTTCAAGCTTATGTAAATCACCCGTTAAACGGGTAATTTTGAATTGATCATTTTCAACATCCAGAATAAGTCGAATGCTGTGGAAATAGATAGCCCACTGCTTTGAATTCACAGCTTCACCTTGGTTAACCAAGGTCATGTTCACTTTATTACACGATGCCCATTCTGCTTCGAGAGCCTGACATGCCAATCCTTCATCTGCCCCGTGATTGGTTAATACGGTGTAATGAATATCCAAATTTTCCGCCAGCGCATCGACTACTTTCTGCTCTGGTGATTGCAACAAAGAGCAACCTGATAATGTGGCGATAACCGAAACAGCAATCAAACTAGGTTTCAACATTTGACTCACCCTACCTTTAAAATAAAAACCCAATATCCTGTTAAAAGGACTCAAAACAGCAACAAGCATAAAGGCTTGTGACCTAAGGCATTCACCATACAAGGAGTTATTTCTAAGCGTAAAATAATTAGCTACACGAAGTGATCCAGTTCAAATTCTCTAAAATACAATCAAAACAAAACCATTTAAAATCAATAGATTAAACTTGACGTCAAAACCGTAATTTATTATTTGACGAGTTTAACTTGAGAAAGATCACATAAAAATGCATAACAAAAATGAATTTATGAATAGAGATCACTACTCACTACAAGGCGAGAAGTTCATTAAAGGGATTTTGCAGGTTAAATTGTGATATAGGTCATAAATTGTAATGACTCATCAAACGTCAAAATGCGCTAAAGTGACGTTTTTTACACATCCTAATGCTATTTATTATCGTGGAATATTGACTGCTATTTTCAATAGTTGAATTTGCTCGGAGAAGGGTGAACAGTGAAAGAGGCGAACCTCTTTCTCTTTGGTAACGAAAACTTACCACTTCCAAATGCAACAAAGCCCCGCATTACTGCGAGGCCTTTAATGTGGTCGGTGAAGAGCCAGATAGTGAAAGAGGCGAACCCTTTTCTCTTTGGTAACGAAAACTTACCGTTTCCAAATGTAACAAAGCCCCGCATTACTGCGAGGCTTTTAAAGATGGTCGGTGAAGAGGGATTCGAACCCCCGACCCTCTGGTCCCAAACCAGATGCGCTACCAAGCTGCGCTATTCACCGAAATTTTTGCTCTGCACTTAACGAGCAGTTCCGAGCTTTTTGTCTAGAACGGATGCGTATATTACTCATCTAAAATTAAGACGCAAGCCTTTAATCTTATTTCCATCAAATAACAAACTCATTGGCTAAATCACCATCAAATACACATAAAAACGTGACTAATTACACACCAACAGAAACATCAAGTTAACCTATGCAACACAATTGATCCAGATCAGTGTCAACAAACAGAGCAAACTTTAACTTGGCTGTGTCTTCGAAACTTTGGAGGAAACATGGACTTTTGGCTTGATCTCCTATTTGGTAATGCTGTGGGACTATCTTCAATGATAGTAATCTTTGGTGCTTTTGGTCTTATGCTGTTTTATGGCGGTTTCTTCATTTATAAAGTGATGAATGACAAATCTCCTCACTAGATCGCTTAGCACCTATTGAAAAATAGTGTGACGCTATGCACCGGGGTCGATTATCTGTCTGCTCCGGTTTTTTATCGCGTTAATAACTCTATCTTCTTGATGAATGGCATCATTCGGCTACTCAAGAACGGTTCGATAAGAACACCTGTCTCAAAATAGTTTCCATTTTCTCATACAAATAAAAGCATTCCCTCTTCGCATAAATAAAGACGTCAATGCCGTCTATATCTTGTTGAGGAAAAGTGATGGGGAAAGGCTGGAAACCATGAGTGTCATTAAAAACGCCTTGGTTAATTAATATTAACTGCTAAAATATCGCAACGTTACTAGGCAACACTCAGAGTGTTGCTTTATTTTTATTCACCGCCGTTGGGAAACGTAAGAGCAACCTATGTCACAACAAGCTACCATCCGTTTAAACAAATACATCAGTGAAACTGGTTTCTGTTCTCGTCGAGAGGCCGATAAGTTAATTGAACAAGGCCGAGTAACCATCAATGGACTATTGCCGGAAATGGGCACTAAAGTCACGCCGAACGATGAGGTGTGCATTGATGGTAATCCATTAAAATCAAAAGAAAAACTGATATACATTGCCCTTAACAAACCGACTGGAATCACCTGCACAACAGAGCGCGATATTCCAGGTAACATTGTTGATTTTATTGGCCACCACAAACGTATTTTCCCGATAGGTCGATTAGATAAACCATCTGATGGGCTGATCTTTCTGACTAACGATGGTGACATAGTCAATAAGATATTACGTGCTGGTAATAACCATGAAAAAGAGTACGTCGTCCGAGTAGATAGACCCATCACCGACGAATTTTTACATAAGATGGCCTCTGGCGTGGAAATTCTTGATACGGTGACACTGCCTTGCAAAGTAACCCAAGAAACGAAGTTCTCCTTTAGAATTGTGTTAACACAAGGGTTAAACCGTCAAATTCGTCGTATGTGTGAGGCCTTAGGTTACGAAGTGTTTAAACTACGCCGAGTTCGTATTATGAACATCAGCCTAGACGGTATCCCGAATGGTGAATGGCGTTATTTAAGCGACGAGGAAGTCGCTGAAATATTAGCAATGTGTGAGAGTTCTTGCGGTACGGAAGGCGCGTCCAAGCTTGATGTGACGGGTAAGCGTATTCGCAAAGCTACCGATGCAAAACTGTTTGATAGTCGTGAGCAAAATCAAACCTCAACGGCACGCAGAAATCAAAAGCCAAAAACGTTCCAAGGACGCAATGCCGATGAGTTTCGCCATGCTCCAAATACAAAAAGAGCACCGCGCCGACCCACAAATTCATCACAAGGTACTCCAGCTAATAGCCACAGAAAAAGCCGTACGTTAAGTCTTAAAAAATAATCATCGAACAATGCGTTAATTCTGTTGAGCAATAAAATGACCGTAATGACGCATCACTGAAACAACTATAAAAAAGGAGAAACTTTCGTTTCTCCTTTAAGACAGTATAAAATTAACGCTTATTTCGTACCAAAAATCTTATCACCAGCATCGCCAAGACCAGGAACGATATAACCTTTATCATTCAATTTCTCATCAATTGCCGCCGTATAGAGCTCAACATCAGGGTGCGCTTTTTCTAACGCCGCGATGCCTTCAGGCGCTGCAACTAAAACGAGAATTTTAAATTGGTTACAGCCGCGCTCCTTGAGCAAATCGATTGTCGCAATCATGGAACCGCCAGTTGCCAGCATTGGGTCAACCACAAGCGCAATTCGCTCCTCAATATTAGAAGCGAGTTTGTTGAAATAAGGGACAGGCTCAAGTGTTTCTTCATCACGATAGATGCCAACAACACTAATCCGCGCACTTGGAATGTGCTCTAAAACGCCGTCCATCATGCCAAGACCAGCACGCAAAATAGGTACTACCGTTACTTTTTTACCTTTGACTTGATCAATTTCAACTGGGCCATTCCAGCCTTCAATCGTCACTTTTTCTGTTTCAAAGTCTGAGGTTGCTTCATAAGTTAGTAGGCTACCCACTTCTGTAGCTAACTCACGAAAACGCTTAGTGCTGATATCCCCTTCCCTCATTAACCCAAGTTTGTGCTTAACTAGAGGGTGTTTAACTTCAACAACTTTCATTTTCATCTCCGACGACATTTAAACAAACCTTCGAATTGTACACACTTTTTATGCTAATTTCAGTGCCAATTATAAACAAAAAAACTGATGCAAACGTTTTCCTTTTTGTTTTAAGCCCTGTTAGAATAGCGCCGTTTTCATATCCAACTTATGACCGAGGACTTCCCCGTGAGCGGTAATAACACTTCTCTTAGTTACAAAGATGCTGGCGTAGATATTGATGCAGGCAATGCACTTGTTGAACGAATTAAAGGCGCCGTCAAACGCACTCGTCGCCCTGAAGTTATGGGTGGCATTGGTGGTTTTGGCGCGCTTTGCGAGCTACCAACCAAATATAAACATCCTGTTTTAGTCTCTGGCACCGATGGAGTTGGCACAAAACTTCGCCTCGCATTGGATATGAATAAGCACGACACCATTGGCATTGACTTGGTTGCAATGTGTGTTAACGATTTGATTGTTCAAGGTGCTGAACCGCTTTTCTTTTTGGACTACTACGCCACGGGCAAATTGGATGTAGATACAGCTGCTGATGTGGTGTCGGGTATTGCCGATGGTTGTGTGCAAGCAGGTTGCGCTTTGATCGGTGGTGAAACCGCTGAAATGCCGGGTATGTACGAAGGTGAAGATTACGATGTCGCTGGCTTTTGTGTCGGTGTGGTTGAAAAAGAAGAGATCATCGATGGCTCAAAAGTAGCAGCAGGTGATGCTCTGATTGCGGTTGGCTCTAGCGGCCCTCACTCAAACGGCTATTCATTAGTTCGCAAGATCCTCGAAGTATCAGGTGCCGACAAAAATGAAGACTTAGCTGGCAAAACAATTGGTGAGCACTTACTGACACCAACCAAGATTTACATCAAATCAGCGCTTAAAATGATCGCCGAGCACGATATTCACGCCATTTCACACATTACTGGCGGTGGTTTCTGGGAAAACATTCCTCGCGTTCTTCCGCAAGGGACGAAAGCGGTGATTGACGGCAATAGCTGGGAATGGCCAATTATTTTCCAATGGCTGCAAGAAAAAGGGAATGTAACCACTCACGAAATGTACCGCACATTTAACTGTGGTGTAGGACTGATTGTTGCGCTTCCAATGGATCAAGCACAAGCGGCGGTTCAATTACTGCAAGCGGAAGGCGAAAATGCGTGGGTTATCGGTCATATTGCTGAAGCTCAACTCGATGAAGAGCAAGTAGAGATCAAATAACTGATGAAAAGTATTGTTGTTTTAGTTTCAGGAAATGGCACCAACTTACAGGCTATCCTTGATGCGTGTGAAACGAAAATTAAAGATGGCAAAGTAACGGCTGTTTTTTCAAACAAAGCAACTGCTTATGGCTTAGAACGAGCTAAAAAAGCAGGTGCGGCGGCGGTGCATATTGACCCAAATGCCTTTGACACGCGAGATGCGTTTGATGCGGTATTGATGGAGAAAATTGACCAATACGCGCCTGACTTAATCATTCTTGCTGGCTACATGCGTATTCTGAGTGGTGAGTTTGTGCGTCACTATTTAGGACGGATGCTCAATATTCATCCTTCTTTACTTCCTAAATATCCTGGGTTGAATACCTACCAACGCGCGATTCACGCGGGTGATGAAGAACATGGCACCAGTGTGCATTTTGTGACTGAACAACTTGATGGTGGCCCAGTCATTCTACAAGCAAAAGTGCCTATTTTTGATGAAGATACCGTTGAGATTCTGACTCAACGTGTCCAAGCTCAAGAGTATCGAATTTACCCACTAGTGGCACAATGGTTCGTTGAAGGACGCTTGGAAATGCGTGAAGGTAAAGCCTATTTAGATGGCCAATTACTTGGCATGCATGGTTATGCTTTCGATGAATAAATCGTATCTCTGAATAGTGCGAAAAAGGTTGCCTCAACAGCAACCTTTTTTATTGTCATCTCAAATACGATTCAAACAGCAGTAAATAGAACAAGCTTAAGAATAAAAAACTTAAATAGGTGCTTGGCAGCCTGGCTTTGCCGCGGCAAACGGAATGTCAGCTAAGGACTGCGCATTGCCATCAACGTATTCGCCATAATGGAAAATCGCATATTCGCCTGGCTTCATTCGTTGCCAAGTTTCATTTCCCGTCAGTGGCTGAGTCGCAATCACTGACACAACATCATCAGGCGTTGTTTCTTCTTGGAAGTTAATCTCGACATCTTCATCAAGTAAACTTGCTTTCCCAAAGGGGGCGCGTCGAGTAATCCAGTACAGATGATTCGTGCAATAGGTCACCACAAACTCACCATCAGAAAGTAGCATATTAAACACACCTTGCATCTTAAGTTGATCGCAACACTTCGCAACGAATTGAAACATGCTGAGCATATCTTGAGGCGGTTCAGGATAACGCGCTTCTAACTGCTTTAACAACCAACAGAAAGCTTGCTCGCTATCCGTTTCACCAACAGGGCGATAGCGCCCAGTTTCTAGCTGCTGGTGATCAGCCAATTGTCCATTGTGAGCGAACGTCCAATATCTCCCCCACAATTCTCGAGTGAATGGGTGAGTATTTTCCAAATTCACCCCCCCCCGATTTGCTTGACGAATATGGCTAACCACTGCCCGACTTTTTATAGGGTAACTCTGCACAAGCTCTGCAATTTTTGACTGAAAGCTAGGGTTAGGGTCTTTAAAGGTGCGAAACCCCTTCCCTTCATAGAAAGTGATTCCCCAACCATCACGATGCGGCCCCGTGTTGCCGCCACGCTGAATCAACCCAGTAAAACTAAAGCAAATATCAGTCGGCACATTGGCACTCATACCGAGCAATTCACACATGGTTTAATGCACTCCCTTTTACAACCACAAACACATTAAAAGAAAAGAACGATGTTGAACTTCTTACGCCATCTCTTTTTCAATCAGTTGGATAACGATGTGGATGATCTTGATATGGATTTCTTGGATACGATCCGCGTAGCCGAAGTGCGGGACACGAATCTCGATATCCGCTAAACCTGCCATTTTCCCACCATCTTTACCGGTCAGTGCAATGGTCTTCATCCCTTTGGCTTGGGCCGCTTCAATCGCTTTCAAAATGTTCCCCGAATTACCAGAAGTCGATAGGCCAAACAGGACATCGCCTTTTGAACCCACCGCTTCCACATAGCGAGAGAATACAAAATCGTAACCAAAATCATTGCTAACGCAAGACAAATGGCTTGGATCTGAAATAGCAATACCAGGATAACCCGGACGATTCTCGCGATAGCGCCCCGTTAGCTCTTCAGCAAAGTGCATTGCATCACAGTGGGAACCGCCATTACCGCAAGAGAGCACTTTCCCGCCTTGCTTAAATGAGTCGGCAATCAGTTTTGCGGCGGCCTCAATTTGAGCGATGTTATGCTCATCATTAAGAAATTTGTTTAGCACGTCAGCCGCTTCGGTCAATTCACTTTTAATTAAATCCTGGTACATAGATATATTCTCTTTTTAATCTGTTTACCGATAGGCTCCATCAATCAAGAGCCAGTAACAGGCTTGAGTTTACCCAAACCATCCTTTCTGTCGATAGTTCGACTTCAAGAATTGTTGTTTTCTCCCGCTTCCCACTCCAGAAAGCCCTCTATGGGTTATTTATTTTGAGGTTTTGCCCTACATGGATCACTTTTTGAACAATACAAGGTTTTACATTTCGTTAATAATTTGATTACACTTAGCACTGGTTAGACCACTTACACAAACGAGACGACTAACAACACTTTCCAATGCACTGAGAAAAATCAGCCGCAATGGCGTGAATACAGTCTCAAAGGAATGAAATTATGGACATCTTGCTCTCTATACTTGGTTTTCTCACCGTGTTCGGTGTGTGCCTCTACCACCGAATGTCACTTTTTAGCGCATTAGTTGCGCTAACGGTAACCATGGTGGTTCTTACCCTGCTGGATTACACCGGGGTGATTGGATGGTTGCTATATTTAGCGGCTATCGCTTTATTAGCCGTTCCCTCTATCCGTCAAAGCGTGATTAGCGAAAAAGCATTAACACTGTTCAAAAAAGTGCTGCCTGCAATGTCACAAACCGAAAAAGAGGCATTAGATGCAGGAACCGTTTGGTGGGAAGCTGAACTGTTTAAAGGCAAACCGAACTGGAACAAACTACACAAAATTGCAGCGCCGACATTAAGTGCACAAGAGCAAGCTTTTATTGATGGACCAGTCAACGAAGTGTGTGCCATGGTTAGCGATTATCAAGTTACGCATGAATTAGCCGACTTACCTCCTGAGGTTTGGCAATATTTAAAAGATCATAAATTCTTCGCCATGATCATTAAAAAACAATACGGCGGCTTGGAGTTTTCAGCTTATGCACAATCCATTGTGCTACAAAAGCTAACGGGTGTATCTGGAGTGCTTTCATCCACCGTTGGTGTACCGAACTCTTTAGGCCCGGGCGAACTTTTACAACATTATGGTACTGAAGATCAGAAAAACCATTACCTGCCACGTTTAGCGGAAGGTAAAGAGATTCCCTGCTTTGCATTAACCAGCCCAGAAGCGGGTTCCGATGCAGGTTCAATTCCTGATTTTGGCGTGGTATGTAAAGGGAAATGGGAAGGAAAAGAAGTGTTAGGGATGCGCCTAACGTGGAACAAGCGCTACATCACGCTCGCCCCGGTTGCAACCGTATTAGGCCTAGCATTCAAACTGCGCGATCCTGACGGCTTACTTGGGGATAAAACAGAGCTTGGCATCACTTGTGCGCTCATCCCAACCCACTTAAAAGGAGTTGAAATTGGCAATCGCCACATGCCATTGAACGTTCCATTCCAAAATGGTCCGACACGTGCTAACGACTTATTTGTGCCGCTTGATTTCATTATTGGCGGACCAAGCATGGCAGGACAAGGCTGGCGTATGCTTGTAGAGTGTTTATCGGTTGGACGTGGCATTACGTTACCTTCTAACTCGACGGGCGGAATTAAAACTGCGGCGCTAGCAACAGGAGCTTACGCTCGGATTCGTCGTCAATTTAAGCAACCAATTGGCCATATGGAAGGTGTCGAAGAGCCATTAGCACGTTTAGGTGGTAACGCTTATGTGATGGATGCGGCGAGCAATTTAACCGTAGCTGGTATTGATCTGGGCGAAAAACCCTCGGTCATTTCCGCTATAGTCAAATACCACTGTACCCACCGTGGTCAACGCAGCATTATTGATGCGATGGACATCGTGGGCGGGAAAGGCATTTGTATTGGTCCTGCTAACTTTTTAGCTCGCAGCTACCAAGGTGCACCGATTGCCGTAACCGTCGAAGGGGCCAATATTCTGACTCGCTCAATGATCATCTTTGGTCAAGGCGCTATCCGTTGTCATCCTTATGTTTTAGAAGAAATGAACGCCGCTTATTCACAAGATTCTGATGCCGTTGAGAAATTTGACGCCGCTCTTGCAGGTCACGTCAGCTTCACCATGAGTAATCTTGTGCGCAGTATTTGGTTTGGTGTCACCGATGGTTTGGGTTCATCTGCACCGACTAATGATGCAACCAAACGCTACTATCAACAACTAAACCGTTACAGCGCTAACTTAGCACTGCTTTCTGATATTTCGATGGCTGTATTGGGAGGCTCTCTCAAACGTAAAGAGCGCTTGTCAGCACGCCTTGGCGATATTTTGAGCCAACTCTACCTCAGTTCTGCCACACTTAAGCGTTTTGAAAATGATGGTCGTCCCGTGGAGGATCTTCCTTTGGTTCATTGGGGTCTACAAGACAGTTTGAAGCAGACGGAAGTCGCCATTGATGAATTCTTAGCCAACTTCCCGAATAAAGCGATTGGTAAGGTACTTCGTATATTGTTGATGCCGATTGGTCGAGTACGCAAAGTACCTAGTGATAAATTAGATAGCCAAGTTGCGCAGATCCTGCAAACACCGAGTGAAACTCGTTCACGCATCGGTCGCAACCAATATCTCGCCCCAACGGCGCATAATGCGGCGGGTAAGATTGAACAAGCACTGGACATCATTTTACGTGCAGAGCCTTTGTTCGATAAAGTGTGCAGCGTCACCAATCAACGCCGTCCATTTTTGCGTTTAGATGAAGTGGCCGCCATTGGCTTACAACAAAAAATTCTAACCGAACAAGAAGCACAGCTATTAACGGAAGCTGAGGCTCATCGTTTGTATACCATTAATGTCGATGATTTTGCGCCACAGGAACTGGCCGCAAAGCCTCAATATCCGGCAATAAATGATGTTGCGTAAGTCAATCTATTGAATGTCAAAGGGCGCTTTAAGCGCCCTTTTCTATGACTAGAATACAGAATCAAGAGGTTGCCAACTCGGCAACATCCCTTGTTATTTCTTCGGCATATTCAACTGTAATTCGGGTTGCAACGTCTTTTTCGCTTTAATCTTACGCATCACAAACCACGCCAAAAGCCCAATCAATATCGCACCAATATTACCAATAACAATGAACATAATACTGCGACTCGTTGCCTCTTCTCTCATCTGAATAATAAGTTGCTCCTGTTCAAGCCTACGCTGCTTAATCTCTTCTTCCATCTGCAAACGGCGAGTCTCCTCAATGTTAACATCATCCACCACGCTGTAAGTACGCTCTGAAAGTGGGAAATAAAGTGGGCGCTGGCTAGCGAGCTCTGTCGCATACAACCTTCCAGACCAACGATAGTTACCGTTATCCCCTTTATATGGAATTTCCAAATTAAGCTTGAGTGACTCTTTTCCGGATAGTCCTTCAGTAGCAAAAATATCATCATAAATATTGGCATGCTCAACATGCGCCGCTATCGATCCGGGTTCAACCATGCCTAACTCACCTGCAAACACAATTTGGTGCGGCGCGCCATCTACTCGGGACTGGATAAAGGTAGTCGACACTGGCGTAGGGTAAACTAACACTTCTTGCTCTTGAGCGCGTAAAAATACACCGTTACCAGAAGTGATCCTAACGCGATACTTACCCGGAACTGGAGTGATAGACAACGCAACCGTAAATACACCATCACCAGGGCGTTCGTCCAAACCACGTCCATCATCGGCAAATTCACCAATCACTTCCGGTAATGGACGCGCTTCTTTGATCAGTTCTTCTTCATTTTCAACGAACTTAGTAAAAGTCACTTTTAAGTTGACTCTATCGAGAAAGTCTCTCAACAATAAAGGCTTACCGTCGGAGGTTAAGCGAGCTGTAAATTTTAATTCTTCACCATGATACAAACGGCTAGGAAATACATCTGTATCCAATTGCAAGTGTGAGATTAGCTTAATGCTATTTTGTGGCGAAACCTTTCCTATAGCCTGCCAAGGGCCAGGCATTGGCTTATCAATTGAAATGATATCCATTGTGGGTTCTTGATACCAACGCATATTCTCATCGTACCGCCACGCGTAATATTTCTTACCATCTGGCCGCACAAGCACCACTGGCTGAGATGACTTTTCGCGATACACGACAAAAGTAATTTGTGAAATGGTTGGATCCACTCGAAAACGATTATCGAGTAGCGACATCGAGGAGGGATTTGCCGCAAAAACGCCAATACTCCACATCAGCGCAGCAATAGCCACCATTATCCTCAACATATTTTCTCCTACTGACGCCAAAGGCAACTTCCACTCTTTTCGACTAGATCCAATCTTTCTTGGTGTGCTTGTAGTTCATCGGCACAAGCATGCAAAACCTTTAGCTTTTTCCGACCTGCGACAGCTCGTTTTATTGCCTCTCCTCCCACACTGCCATCACTGCGCGTTCCAGCATTAAATTGTAAAGAGGTTTGCCCACCTGTCATCAGCAGATAAACGTCTGCTAATATCTCCGCATCAAGCAATGCACCGTGCAAGGTACGATGTGAGTTATCGATACCATAACGATCACAAAGTATATCCAAATTGTTGCGTTTGCCGGGGAAAATACGCTTTGCCATAGCAAGCGTATCGGTCACTTTGCAATACTGCTCCGTCTTACCGATTTTAGCGTCGAGCTTGCGAAACTCGTAATCCATAAAACCGACGTCGAAGGGAGCGTTGTGCGCCACCAGCTCAGCTCCCTTGATGAAATCTAAAAACTCTTGATGCACATCGCGATATTGCGGTTTGTCCATCAAAAACTCATCGGTAATACCGTGGATCTCGATCGCTTCTAACTGAATCTCACGATCGGGTTTCAGGTAGACATGGAAGTGGCGGCCTGTCAGCTTGCGGTTGATAATTTCAACGGCACCGATTTCAACAATGCGGTGTCCTTCATAGTGAGGGCCGCCTTCACGGTTCATACCCGTGGTTTCCGTATCGAGAACGACGATACGTTGGGATTGGGAATTGCTGCTAGTATTCATAAGGATATGTATGTCAGACTATGCCAATAATGTGCGTAACCTAATAGTATCAAATCATGACAAAACAGGTGGAAATTTTCACTGATGGATCTTGCTTAGGTAATCCTGGCCCGGGTGGTTATGGGGTTGTCCTTCGTTACAAAGAAACCGAAAAAACGTTAGCCAAAGGCTACCGACTCACCACTAACAACCGAATGGAAATGTTAGCGGCAGTGGTTGCACTGCAAACACTGAAAGAGCCATGTAATGTTATTCTCACAACAGACAGCCAATACGTTCGTCAAGGTATTACTCAGTGGATCCACAACTGGAAAAAACGCGGTTGGAAAACATCGGATAAAAAACCAGTGAAGAATGCCGATTTATGGCAAGCACTTGATAAAGAAAGCGCCCGCCACACCATTGACTGGCGCTGGGTGAAAGGCCATGCGGGTCATCGTGAAAATGAAATGTGCGATGAATTAGCACGCAATGCAGCAGAAAACCCAACCGAAGACGATATTGGGTATCAAGCATCCGAATAAGGGTCACAGGCGTTATCTTGGTTCTGAGTTGATAAACGGTAGTTCAAGCTAACTGGCGAAAGACGCCGTTTAAAACGCCAATGAGGTTTAATCGGTTTCAAGGGATAAGTACGTTTGCGCGCTACAATGAAATACAGGCTACCAAATGGAGCGGCCCAGTCGCCAATACCATTTTCCAACCACGCCCACATGGGTTGATATTTTTGCATCGGAAAAAGGGCATATTGGTCACAGTCAATCACTTGATAGTTCAAGACACTCAGCCAGTCCTTAATTCGGTTAGCGGTAAACATACGACCGCTCCAAGGTAAGTTATGTTTTCGCCAAGGCATCAAACTTGCGATCCCCGTAAAACTGATTGGATTAAACCCCGTAATAATGATGTAGCCATCATCCATCATCACGCGATCAACTTCGCGTAAGATACGGTGCGGATCGCCACAATAATCCAGTTGGTGCGCTAAAATAGCCACATCAAAACTCTTTTCGAGAAAAGGCAGTTCGTAGCTATCGGCAATCACCGTATGGAGTGGGTTTTCAATATCAAGATGAACTTGGTGTTGAATATTGCAGTTGCAACTGGCAAGCTCACAACTCAAACCACCGAGCTTAAGCATATGATAGCCAAATAATTTAGAGCACCATTCATCAAGCCGAGTCTGAATAGAATCACTAACCCACTGGCCATTTTTAAGTTGGGACCAAGAATGAGGCTTATCTAATTTTTTTTCGCTACGCGCTGGCTTCATCGATAACCTATTTCACCTCGGTGATTGGAGATACTCATGTTACAGATCAAAAGCATACCCGCATTTAATGATAATTACATCTGGCTGATCCAAAATAGCGATCAGCGTTGTGCTGTGGTCGATCCCGGTGATGCAGCACCAGTGCTTGAGTACCTCTCGAAGCATCAATTAACGCTCGAAGCAATATTAATTACCCACCATCACCATGATCACATTGGTGGTGTTGCAGAACTGGTTCGCCAGTTTCCCAGCATTAACGTTGTTGGTCCCGCTCATGAACCTATTCCTACCTTAACGCACGCGGTTGAAGCTGGCGATCAGCTAGAACTGTTCAATGAAATCTTTATGGTGCTTGATCTCGCAGGACACACAAAAGGCCACATAGGCTATGTCGGTGACAATAAACTGTTTTGTGGCGATGTACTGTTCTCCGCAGGGTGTGGCCGTGTTTTTGAGGGCACAATGGAGCAAATGTTTACGTCACTGTGTAAACTTGCCGCATTGCCAGAAGAGACTGAGGTCTATTGCGCGCACGAATATACCGCAAGTAACGTCGCATTTGCTTTAGCCGTTGAGCCCGATAATGACCAACTTCAACAGTATCGAGATACCGTCAACCGGCTCCGAGCTCAGCAGAAATCGACATTACCGACCACGATCCGCCAAGAAAAATGGATCAATCCATTTTTGCGGACCCAGCAAGAGAGTGTGATGAAATCCGTCGCGAATCGTACTCAACAAACCGATCCTCTATCAATTTTTACCGCGTTACGTGAGTGGAAGAACGAATTTTGACGATTTGCTGCTTGTCATAGCAATAAAGTGCCAAGTATTATCAGCAGCCATTAAGTCAAAGGGCTGAGATAGATGCGATTTCAATTTAGCTGGGTGATGGTGCTCTTGTTAGCGGGGTGCCAAATCACTCAGCCAACAGACCAAACAACAGCGCCAAATGCCAAAGAGGCAAATAGCCCTCAGATTCAGACACAAAAAGAGATGGCTAAACAAAAGTCGTCATCTGCAAAAAACACAACGCCGAAAGTGATCACGCCACAAGAGCAAGCGGACGTATGGCAGCGCATCGCAATGCAGTTGTCGATGGATATCCCAGATCATAAATCAGTGAATTATTATCGAACTTGGTATCTTAAACACCCTAATCACCTACAAACTGTTGCCGAGCGAGCAAAGCCATTTCTTTACCTTATCACTGAGAAAATTGAGCAGCGCGGCTTACCACTTGAGTTAGCACTCTTACCCATTGTTGAAAGCTCGTTTGATGCCTTTGCCTACTCACACGGTAGCGCTGCGGGGCTGTGGCAATTTGTGCCGAGCACGGGAGAGATGTATGGCCTAGAGCAAAATTTTTGGTATGACGGAAGACGAGATGTAGACGCCGCCACCGATGCGGCTTTGGATTATCTCACTGCATTAAATAAGCGTTTTGATGGTGATTGGAGCCATGCGATTGCCGCCTATAATAGCGGTGGTGGGCGGATCTCTAGCGCGATTCGTAAGAATCACAAGGCTGGTAAACCAACCGACTTTTTCTCACTCGACTTACCCGATGAAACCACAGGCTACGTCCCTAAATTACTCGCACTGGCCGATATTGTTGCCAATCAAGAAAAATATGGCATTGAAATCCCAGCGATTGCTAACAAACCAGTGTTAACGTTAGTCGACCCTCAAGAACAGCTTGATCTTGCCATTGCCGCCAATTACGCAGGAATGAGCGTGAAAGAGTTGCAAAGTTACAACCCAGCTTACAATCAATGGGCGACCTCGCCGACGGGACCTCATCAACTGCTTATCCCAGTCGATAAAGTGGAACGCTTTGCTCAGAAAGTTGAAGAGAATCGCGGTAAAGGGATGAAGTTAGTACGCTACAAGGTAAAATCCGGCGATAGCTTGAGTGTGATTGCTCAACAGCACAATACCACCAGCAAAGTGATTCAGACGGCCAACAATCTCAATGGCAACGTCATTCGCGTTGGGCAGTATTTAATGATCCCAACATCCGTAAAAGACGAAAAAGCATACGCACTCAGTGCCAGTAACCGCTTGGCAAAAACGCAAGCGATGGCCCGTGGTCAGTATAAGCTGTCTCATACGGTAGCCAAAGGTGATAGCTTATGGAGCATTGCCAAACAGCACAATGTTTCCCATCAGTCCTTAGCAAAATGGAACGGTATGGGGCCAAGAGACACGTTGAAGATTGGCCAAAAACTGGTCATTTGGAAAAATAGCAGTGAGGGCGCCATCATTCGCACTGTCTTTTATCAAGTGCGTAGCGGCGATACACTCAGCGCCATCGCTAATAAGTTTAAAGTCAAAAGCCTCGACATTGTAAAATGGAACGAGCTTGCAAACCAAAAGTACTTAAAGCCGGGTCAAAAACTCAAGCTCTACGTCGATGTCACTAAGGTCAGTGTATGAATCCTTCCAGTAACCCGTTAATCATGTTGGTGGATATTTTCCGTTCCCCCACGTCTTGTTTTTTAGCCCTTTATCAACGCGGCATGTGGGGTTGGCAACCTTATCTCTTTTTAATCCTGAGTCCCTTTCTATTTTGGGGGGCTTATTTTGACGTGGTTAACCTTGAATGGTTAAAAGCTGGGCTCTCGGCGCAGTTGGCTATGATCAACCCCGCTCAGCTTGAAATGTTAGATGCCAACACCTTGATGGCAAGCGAAATTATCAGTGATGTGGTAGGCCGCACGCTAACGATTTTCATGTTGGCATTGTGGTTCAATTTGGCGACCAAGCAGAGCCAACATCAGCACGGTTTCTGGCGTTGGTTTGCCGCAAGTGCTGTCATCACTTTCCCAGCCGTGTTGGGCGATCTCGCCAGTTACGCGAGCTTATTACTCAAACATGGCCACGTGATGACTTACGCTGCTGACCTTAATAGTTTAAATGGCCTAATTAAGTTGCCACTGACTAATGATTGGTCTCAATTTGCCAGCTCCTTCCCACTGCTTTTGCCTTGGTACATCGTACTTGGCTACGCGGCGGTGGGCGCATGGACAGAGCTGGAACGCGGCCAAGCTCTGGTGATTTCGGCGCTGCCTTGGATTGGCTATTACCTGATTTGGGCGCTGTACATCGCCATCAGTTAGAAAGTGGTTATAAACTAAAACTCGCCAATAGTGGGTTATGATCAGAAGCGTCCGTTACGGGCGCTTTTGCATTGAGCAGTGTTAAACCACGATAAAAAAGATGATCAAGCACCAAGCCCGTCACAAACTGAACACGGTGATCGGGTTCGAACGACACGTCCTTCAAACCCACACGATTTAATGCAGTGGTTAATGTGTCCATTCTTGCTTGACTCCAGCTATTAAAATCGCCACCGACAATCACCGGCCCTTGATGTGTTTTTAATTGAACGAGTAACGCTTCCAGCTGATTGGTATACTCTTGCGTTCCATAGGTAAAGTTCACTGCATGCAGGTTTACAACCGCCAGAGTCTGACCATCACTTAAACGATATAGGGCGTAAATCGCCGATTTGGGTAAGCGCAACCAAGGCTCTAATTCGGTGTAAGCACACGCTAATACTGGCATCTGCTTGCCAAGATTTAACACTCCGGCTGATTCACCAAAAATACGAAAAGCATCCGCTTGCGTCCCCCCCCACTGCTTTTGACTGATCCACTCTTTCAATGACAAGGTCATGCTCGCTTCTTGTAGCAACACCAATTGGGCATCTTGGCTGAATTTATCCAGCTCACTTTGCCATGTTGCTCTATTTTGTTTATAGATATTCCAAACCAGTACATTAAGCTGACCACGCACATCAATTGCGCGAGCGTTTGGATTATCGTAACAAATCAGTGGAGATGAAGCGTTTTTCCCATCAATAGTCAACAATTGCGGCGTTGAAGGAATAGTAAAAATAGAGAAAAAACTAACCACAGCCGCGGTAATCAGCAACAGCGGCAAAACAAGCAGATATTTTCTTTTCATAACGTTCAACAAAATTGGTAGGGATGTATTAATAAAGAGACAAAAAAGGAGCCATTGGCTCCCTTCTTCTCGGTGTACGGCTAAATAGCGTCTTCGTCTTCTTCACCGGTACGAATTCGTACCACTCGTTCAATATTGGTAATGAAAATTTTACCATCACCAATTTTTCCCGTTTGCGCCGTCTCAATAATGGTGTCAACGCAGCGATCAGCGACATCGTCAGTCACCACAATTTCAAGCTTCACTTTAGGTAAGAAATCCACCATGTACTCAGCGCCACGGTACAATTCAGTATGCCCTTTCTGACGACCAAATCCTTTTACTTCAGAAACAGTCATACCCGTGATCCCGACTTCAGCTAACGCTTCGCGGACGTCATCAAGTTTAAATGGCTTAATAATGGCTTCGATTTTTTTCATGTTCATCCCTTACACTTTCGTTAATTGGTGGCATTATCTGCTAGCAAAAAAAAACAATCAATAAAAAGCCCAAGCAACGCTTGGGCTGATTGAAACCCGTTCACTGTCATTTACTTAAGACTTGCGAAATAGGCCGCTAAGTTTTCAATATCGGCATCACTGAGCATTGCCGCTTGCGCTTGCATTACGACGGCTAAACCACCATTACGCTCTTTATTCTTGTAGGCTTTAACTGATGAGATAAGGTATTGCTCATTTTGCCCTTTTAGATTTGGGTATCCCGGAATAAGGGCAATCCCGTCTGCGCCGTGACACGCCGCGCAGATAGCTGCTTTGGCTTGCCCTGCGGCTGGGTCTCCAGCAAACGCACTTCCCGCTAACAACGTTAAACCCATAACTATTCCAATCGCGACTTTTTTCATTGCTCCACCTTTATGTCCATATTCATTGTATGTTTTATACGAATTTTGCATGAAAAGCGTTCATTTGTCCCAGATGAGTTCACAATCTTGCCCACTGAAGTCACGATCAACAAATAAATTTGCAATCGCAACCACTTGATTCCGATGCATCAATATTGGCGTTCTTCGTCGTAGCCAACTCGGCACGCCATACTCTTGAAACAATTTTTTTAGCTTTCGACTTCCCACTCGTCCGACAGGGCATGCTGCCAGCCCTTCAGGATTAAACGTAACGCTTAATTGATGGCAATCATCAGGCAAGGCTATTCCCTTGCTAGCACCATGAGACGATAACGTCAGATTACCTAGTCCATCAGGCAAGGTTAATGATTGATCGGGCACAATCATCGCCTGCCAATCTGAAATGTCTTGATAAGTTTGGATGCAATATAGCTTTTGGTCAAAGCGGCGGATCTCACTTTGCCCTAGTTTAAGCCGAGGATTCGCATCAATACGCGCAGACGCCACTTGTTGCCAAATCATCGCCAAATGTTCTTGAGTCGGCATTGGCTCCCCCAATTGAGCAAGCCACATTCTTAGCAATTGATAGCGTGCTAATTCGCTGCGATGAGAAAGCGCGGTAATTGATAAACTGCCATCAGGCATTTTTGCCTCTTGCATTGCCTCTTGTAGCAGCTCTTCAAGCAACACCTGCTGCTGAGCACACAATGTCGCACTACGAGCAACCGCTTGGTGAATATGCGGCCAGCGCTGCGTAAGAACTGGCGTGATGTGATGGCGGATAAAATTACGATCAAAACGGGTATCTTGGTTACTTTCGTCCTCGACCCAATCCAAATTCTGGGTTACGGCAAAGCTTTCGATCTGTACGCGAGTCGCCGCAAGCAAAGGACGGACGATTTTCCCCGCGCCAAATGGCATCGCTTGTGCCATCGAAGAGAGTCCTTTGGGTCCACTACCACGCTTTAACGCGAGCAAAAATGTCTCGATCTGATCATCGCTATGCTGTCCAGTTAGCAACAAATCGTCAGTGTTAATGTATTTCGCTAAAACTTGGTAACGCGCCGTACGCGCCAATGACTCCACACTTTCACCGCTAGCGGTATCGAGTTGCACCCGTTCAATAAAAAAAGGGATCGTGGCGTGTTGGGCCCAGCGCTGGCACTGTTTGGCCCACTCATCGGCATGTTGACTTAATCCATGATGAACATAAACAGCGCAGCACTCACAGGAGGTTTCGTCACGATATTGCGCCAATAGTTCAAGCATCACCCGCGAGTCCATGCCACCACTAAAACCCAAGACTAATTGGCTGCTTGCTAAGCGATGACGATTGATAACGTGTGAAAATAGCGAATAAAGTTCAGACATGGGTTTTCAGTGCTAAGAGGAATTGATGCCAGTTTACCTTGAAACGCGCCAAGCAAACCAGTCCTGAAATCGGGCCGATAAAAAAGGGCTGGACAGAATCCAACCCTTTTTATTTATTGTTCGCTCTGCTGTTTAGCAGTAGCCGTAGTTCATCAAACGTTGATAACGACGAGCCAATAATGCTTCTTCATTCAGCGGCGCTAAATCAGCAAGCTGTTTTAGCAGTGTTGCTTTCATATTGGCGGCCATTTGTATTGGATCGCGATGCGCGCCACCTAATGGTTCTTCGATAATTTCATCAATCAGCTCAAGCTCTTTTAAGCGAGGAGCGACTAAGCCCATCGCTTCAGCCGCTTGCGGTGCTTTATCTGAATCTCGCCACAAGATTGAAGCGCATCCTTCTGGCGAAATTACCGCATAAGTGGAATATTGCAGCATGTTCACGTAGTCACCCACGCCAATCGCCAAAGCACCACCAGAGCCACCTTCACCGACAACATTACAAATAACTGGCACTTTCAAGCCTGACATCACTTTTAGGTTTGTAGCAATCGCTTCAGATTGGCCACGTTCTTCAGCGCCAACACCAGGATAAGCACCTGCGGTATCAATGAAGGTAATAATAGGCATGTCAAAACGTTCAGCCATTTTCATCAAACGTAGCGCTTTGCGATAGCCTTCTGGTTTTGGCATTCCGAAGTTACGTCTTACTTTCTCTCTCGTTTCACGTCCTTTTTGGTGACCAATCACCATCACCGGACGTCCCTCTAAACGAGCAATGCCGCCGACAATCGCTTTGTCATCAGCAAAAGCGCGATCACCAGCCAACTCGTCAAACTCAGTGAAGACATGGTTGATGTAATCAAGCGTGTAAGGGCGTTGTGGATGACGTGCCAATTGAGCTACTTGCCATGCCCCTAAATCACCAAAGATTTTCTTCTTAAGCTCTAAGCTTTTCTTTTCTAGCTGTTCGATCTCTTTGTCGAGATCAACGGACTTATCACCACCATGGCGAGACACGTCGCGTAGCGCCTGAATTTTAGCCTCAAGTTCAGCAATTGGTTTTTCAAATTCTAGAAAATTTAGGCTCATCTACCGATCCTTTTATACTCAGCGTTCAACATATTTGACGCCAAATTTTAGTTAAATTCGAGTTCTACCTGATCTTTGCCAAGTAGCTGTTTCAATTCGTCTAACAATGTATCACTTGGGGTTACACGCCACTGCGTACCAAGAGTGAGTCGCACTCTCGCCTCTGCGCGTTGGTAGTATACATTGACAGGTATAGTCCCTGCTCGGTGAGGCTCTAAGATCTGACTAAAGCGCTCAAAAAACTGGCTGTCTATCTGTGATTGTTCAATCGATATCGACAAGCCACGGGCATATTTTTCACGCGCACTGCCCAAGTCCATGACTTCGCGCGCCGACATTTTAAGGCCACCATTGAAGTCATCAAAGCTGACCTGTCCAGAAATCACTAAAATTCTATCTTTTTCTAGCAGCTCTGCATACCGCTCTAACGCATCAGAGAATAACATCACTTCCATACGTCCTGAACGATCATCTAACGTCATGATGCCAATCCGCGTACCACGCTTGGTGGTCATGACTTTAGCAGCAATCACTAACCCCGCTAAAGTGACGGATTGATCGCGTCGCGTTGGTGTGGCATCTTTTAGTCGACAACTGGTGTACTTAGCAAGTTCCTTAATATGTGCGTTTATTGGATGCCCGGTCAAATAAAGGCCTAATGTATCGCGCTCACCTTCAAGCCAAACTTTCTCAGGCCACTCGGGGACTTGCGTATATTTATGTTCTACTTCTTCTGGCGCATCAGTCAATACACCAAACATATCAACCTGACCAAAAGCTTCAGCTTGGTGGAATTGGCTGGCCGCTTTCACAGCATCATTTAATGAGGCCATCATGGCAGCACGGTGTGGGCCTAAACGGTCCAAAGCACCCGCATAAATAAGCTTTTCAATCACACGCTTATTGACTTTTTTCAAATCAATTCTGGCGCAAAAATCAAACAAATCTTTAAAATAGCCGCCGGCTGTGCGCGCTTCTAAAATCGCTTCAATCGGCCCTTCACCCACACCTTTGATCGCGCCAATACCATAGACAATCGCGCCATTTTCATCGACGTTAAAGCGGTACAAGCCGGCGTTAATATCCGGTGGTAACACTTTAAGATTCATGCGTAAACATTCATCCACTAAGCCAACCACCTTTTCGGTGTTGTCCATGTCGGCCGTCATTACTGCCGCCATAAATTCGGCTGGGTAGTGGGTTTTTAACCATAAGGTTTGATAAGAAACCAGAGCATAAGCCGCAGAGTGCGATTTGTTAAACCCGTAACCGGCGAATTTTTCTACTAAGTCGAAGATTTTCATCGACAATTCGCCATCCACGCCGTTTTTTATCGAACCTTCTTCAAAAATCGCCCGCTGCTTGGCCATCTCTTCTGGCTTTTTCTTACCCATCGCACGGCGCAGCATATCCGCGCCGCCTAGTGTGTATCCGGCTAGGACTTGGGCGATCTGCATCACTTGCTCTTGGTACAAGATGATGCCGTAGGTTGGGTCTAGAATTTCTTTTAATGACTCATGTTGCCATTTTTCATCTGGGTAGGAGATCGCCTCTCGGCCATGTTTACGGTCGATAAAGTTATCCACCATCCCCGATTGCAAAGGCCCTGGGCGAAACAGGGCCACTAGTGCAATGATATCTTCGAAGCAGTCTGGCTGGAGACGTTTGATCAGATCTTTCATGCCGCGCGATTCTAACTGGAATACCGCCGTGGTTTCAGAATTTTGCAATACACGAAATGAAACTGGGTCTTCTAACGGGATAGCTTCAATACGAACGGGCTCTTTGCCTTCTCGTTGTAAGCGCGGGTTAATCAGCCCTAGTGCCCAATCGATAATGGTTAAGGTACGTAGACCTAAGAAGTCAAACTTGACTAAGCCTGCGGTTTCAACATCGTTCTTATCAAATTGAGTAACGGGGAAATGCCCTTCAGCATCCGCATAAATCGGCGAAAAGTCGGTAATTGTGGTTGGGGAGATCACTACCCCACCCGCATGCTTACCAGCGTTACGCGTGCAACCTTCTAGAATTCGGCACTTATCAATCAGCTCTTTGACGTCTTCGTCATTGTTGTACAGCTCAGGTAACGCGGGTTCAGCCTTAAACGCCTTTTCGAGTGTCATTCCTGGATCTAGTGGAATAAGCTTTGAAATGCGGTCGACAAATCCAAACGGATGACCAAGCACGCGTCCCACGTCACGAATGACCGCTTTGGCAGCCATAGTACCAAAGGTGATGATCTGTGATACCGCATCACGACCATACATTTCAGCAACGTGATCAATAACTTGGTCACGTTTATCCATACAGAAATCGACGTCAAAATCGGGCATTGATACCCGTTCTGGGTTCAAGAAACGTTCGAAAAGTAAATCATATTGTAGTGGATCTAAATCGGTGATTTTGAGCGCGTAAGCCACCAATGAACCCGCACCCGATCCGCGCCCCGGTCCCACCGGAATATCGTTATCTTTTGACCACTGGATGAACTCCATCACAATCAAGAAATAACCGGGGAATCCCATGTTATTAATCACTTCGAGCTCAATTTGCAGCCGTTCATCATATTCAGGGCGACGTTGTGCGCGAACCTCAGGATCGGGGAACAGAAATTCAAGACGCTCTTCAAGGCCTTCTTGTGATTTCATCACCAAGTATTCGGTTTCTTTCATTCCTTCCGTTGGAAAGGCGGGCAAGAAATATTCCCCCAAACGGACGGTAACATTACACCGTTTGGCAATCTCAACACTGTTTTGCAGCGCTTCAGGAATGTCGGCAAACAGCTCACACATTTCCGCTTCGGTGCGCAAATATTGCTGTGGGCTGTAATTTTTTGGCCGACGAGGATCTTCCATGGTGTAGCCATCATGAATCGCTACTCGAATTTCATGCGCTTCAAAAAACTCTTCGCTGAGAAACACCACTTCATTGGTTGCAACGACGGGCAGATCGTTATTTTCAGCCAATTCTAGAGCAAAGTGCAGATAGCTCTCTTCGTCGGCTCGCCCTGTGCGAGTCAATTCAAGGTAAAAACGATCGACAAAATGAGTTTGATAAAACTCGACACATTTATCGACTAACGCCTGATTACCTTTAAGCAGTGCTTTGCCTATTTCACCACTTTTTCCCCCCGAAAGCACAATCAAGCCTTCGGCATATTTCACTAGCCACGTTTTATCAATCACAGGTAGGTGTTGCACATGACCGCGTAGATAAGCATCGGAGATCAGTAAGGTCAGATTTTTGTAACCAACATTATCACTCGCTAGAACCGTCAGCTTGGTGAGCTCATCACCAAACTCCTCGGATTGCATGACAAAATCTGCACCGATAATCGGCTTTACCCCACAGTTATGAGCGGTACCATAAAATTTGACCAAACCACATAAGTTCGTGAAGTCGGTCAACGCTACGGCAGGCATCCCCATCTCGGCCACTTTTTTCACAAGCGGTGGCACTTTGGACAAGCCATCGATCATAGAAAAGTCGCTGTGGACACGAAGGTGGACAAACTTTGGTTCTGGCATGCAATAAAATCCTAGATGCTAGGTTTGGTACAAGATTTGGCGGTTATTCTACGCGAATCTGCTCGTGGCTGACACCCGCAATTAGTCAATTCCAAGCACGCGTTTCACTGGCTTAAAGCTTTTACGGTGCTCTGCGATGACGCCATGCTGTTCGATCGCGGCAAAATGCGCTTTAGTTGGATAGCCCTTATGTTGAGCAAAGCCAAATTGTGGGTACAATTTATCGAGCGCTTCCATCTCTTTATCGCGTACCACTTTGGCAATGATTGAGGCGGCGCTGATTTGCGCCACACGCATATCACCCTTGACGACTGCGATACCATGCATCGGTAATTGTGGGACACGGTTGCCATCAATTAAAGCCAAATCAGGTTGAATCGCTAGACCTGCAATCGCGCGTTGCATCGCCACCATAGTCGCTTGAAGAATATTAAGCTCATCAATTTCAGCTGGTGAACAGCGGCCAACAGACCAAGCGAGCGCCTTTTGTTGAATTTCAGGAAAAAGCGCTAGGCGTTTTTTTTCTGATAACTTTTTCGAGTCGGCTAAACCTTTAATCGGATTATTCGGATCCAAGATTACTGCGGCAGTCACTACGTCGCCCACTAATGGACCTCGGCCAACTTCATCCACTCCTGCAATCAAAACATAGCCCTTAGGGTATTCAAAAGGAGTCAGTGTTTGTTCTGCCATCTTGTCTATTTTCCTCTCGTTATTTTTCAATCGCTCTTTCTTAATCGTTAATGGTTAATCAAGCTTAAAACCGCCTTGGCGGCTTGTTGATCCGCACCTTTGCGGATCCAGTGATGCATTTCAGTAAAACGTTCAATTAAAGAGGAATTATCACGACTGAGCATGCTATCGACCGCAGGAAACAGATGTTGCGGGTCGCATTCATCAAGAATGAACTCAGGAACCAGTTCTTCTCCGGCTAAAATATTGGGCAGTGAAACAAATTTGGTTATCGCAAGCTTCTGAACCAACCATCCGGTAAGCCAGTTCACTTTGTATCCCACCACCATCGGCCGTTTGAGCAACATGCATTCCAGTGCGACTGTGCCAGAGGCAAGCAGCACAGCATCTGCAGCCGTGATGACATTACGCGCGGTGTCTTCAATAATAACAAAATCGAGCTCTGGGGCGATCTCCTGCCAAATGGTTTCAAACTGCTGTTTACGTTTGGGATTGACGGCAGCTACAACAAAACCAATATCAGGGTATTTCTGTTTGATTTGTCGACATGTTTCAATAAATGGCTTGGCAATTAAACCGACTTCTCCCCCTCGGCTACCGGGTAGCACAGCCAGCCACTGTTTATCTGTCTCTAATTTCAACAGTTCACGAGCGGCAATTTTATCGGGTTGCAGTGGAATGGCATCGGCCAGTGTATGGCCGACAAATTCGCACGCAACCTGATACTTGTCGTAAAACGCTTTTTCAAACGGAAGAAATGCCAGCACTAGATCGGTCGCCGCATCGATTTTAAAAATACGTTTGGGACGCCATGCCCATACAGATGGGCTCACGTAGTGGACGGTTTTGATGCCCGCTTTTTTGAGATCAAGCTCTAGTCGTAAATTAAAATCTGGTGCATCAATACCAACAAACACATCCGGCGGATTGGCTTTAAAATACTTCACCAACTGCGCTTTAACTTTCAGTAAACGCGGTAAGCGGCCAAGCACCTCAACCAGACCCATCACGGCTAGCTCTTCCATATCAAATAAAGATTCACAACCTTGAGCAATCATCTTAGGGCCACCAATACCGACAAATTGTGCATTGGGATATTGCTGCTTGATGGCTTGAATGAAGCCTTCTCCTAATGTATCGCCAGAAAGCTCTCCGGCAACAATACCGATTCTTAGGGGATTTTCATGTGAGTGCATATCGTTTCCTAACAGAATCCGCTCAGCCGTTATGCGGCATCAAAAAGACAAAAGATCGCTAAACAAGTAGCGATCTTCGGATATTAATCAAAACTCAGTGGCGAACTAACGAATAATGCCACGCTCAGTTTTTTCTAGTAAATCAGTAAAACGCTGAATCGATGGGTACTCTTTCGCCATCTCAACCAATATAGGTAAGACCTCTGCTTGCGTTTTACCTGATCGGTAAATCTCTTTATACGCTTTTTGTAGCGCGCGAATTTCGGCTTTTTCAAAACCATTTCGCTTCAAACCAACAAGGTTAAGGCCAAATGGTGAAGCATGGTTACCTTGTGCTAACACGTAAGCAGGGACATCTTGCACAACAGCAGAACAACCACCGATATAGGCATAAGCACCAACGCTACAGAAAGGATGAATCGCCGACAACGCCATAACACCGGCATAGTCACCGACCGTCACATGGCCGCCAAGAATTGCGTTGTTACCAATGTGCGTATGATTACCAACAATCACATCGTGCGCAATATGGGCATTCACACACAATAGGTTGTCGTTGCCAACAACTGTTTGTGTTTTATCTTGCATCGTACCACGGTGAATTTGCACCGCTTCACGAATAACATTGCGATCACCAATGACGACTCGTGTATCTTCACCACCATACTTCTTATCTTGGTTCTCTTCGCCAATGACGGCGTGAGGGAAAATACGGTTCTCTTCACCAATGACGGTGTTTCCTTTGATGACCACATGCGACATCACTTCCGTACCTTGGCCAATGCTTACCCCAGAGGTGATGTAAGTAAATGGACCAACAGTGACGTTAGCTCCGATGGTAGCGCCATCTTCAACCACCGCACTTGGGTGGATTTGTGCAGTTTCATGAATCATATTAAAACTCTCTACGAGCACATTTCATTTCAGCTGAACACACAACCTCACCATCAACTTTCGCTACGCCATTAAACAACGCAATACCACGACGCTCTTTAATGAACTGCACTTCGATGATCAGTTGGTCGCCAGGACCTACAGGCTTACGAAACTTCGCATTATCAATACTAGCAAAGTAATACAATTCGTTATCTTTCGGTGCACCAAAGGTTTTGAATGCAAGTAGGCCCGTTGCTTGTGCCATTGCTTCTAAAATCAGTACACCTGGAAAAATAGGTAACTGCGGAAAATGACCAGTGAACTGAGGTTCATTAACTGACACATTTTTCAAGCCAACAAGGTATTTGCCTTCTTCAAAGTCAATTACACGGTCAATCAACAGAAATGGGTAACGGTGAGGAAGCAGCCTCTGAATTTCAGTGATGTGCATCGTTTTCGTTTCAGTCGTCAAAGTCATATTCCTATACAGTAAAACTTTCAAAAATTATTTGGCATTATAGACGAAAAAGACTCGCAGTTGGCGAGCCTAATCGGGAAAAAGTAGAATTAGGATTCCGCTTCCTGCTCTAAGTACTTTTCAAGTGCTTTAAGTCGCTTGTGCATATCTTCGATACGGTGAACGCGAGCGGCAGTTTTACGCCATTCTTTGTTCGGTTGCAACGGAATACCAGAAGAGAACATGCCTTTCTCGGTGATGCTACGCATCACCATCCCCATGCCAGTAATGGTGACCCCATCGACAATCTCGATATGGCCATTGATGACAGTACCACCACCAATAATGCAATATTTGCCTATGTGGGTGCTGCCAGCAATGATGGTACCGCCAGCAATTGCAGTGCCGTAGCCAATACAGACGTTATGTGCAATCTGTAATTGGTTATCGAGAATGACGTTATCTTCAATAATCGTGTCATCTAATGCGCCACGATCAATTGTCGTGCAGGCACCGATTTCAACTCGATTACCGATCCGGACAGTGCCAATTTGCGGAATTTTAATCCACTCACCTTTCTCATTGGCATAGCCAAAACCATCAGAACCAATCACGGCACCTGACTGAATAAGGCACGCCGAGCCAATTTCCACTTCGTGGTAAACGCTGACATTTGCCCACAACTGGGTGTTAGCGCCAATTTTGGCGTTTTTACCGATGAAACAGCCAGCACCAATGGAGACGTTATCGCCCAGCTGCACGCCCGTCTCAATGACCGCGTTTGCACCAATAGAAACGTTCTGCCCTAGCTGGGCATCCGGTGCAACAACCGCAGAAGAGCTGATATCACTCGCAGGTCGCGGTGTAGTGTCCAGCGCTTGCGCCACCTTTGCAAAAGCAACGTATGGATCAGCGACGACCAATACATTGGTTGTACACAATTCACGTTCACTAGCCTTGACCATAATCACCGTTGCGCGGCATTGACCAAGGTGTTTGTTATATTTGGGATTAGAGAGGAAAGTTACGTAACCTTCCTGCGCCTTATCCATAGGTGCGACAGCGGAAACTGTCGCAGAGCCATCACCAAACAGCTCTCCCCCGGTGATGGTTGCCAATTCGGCTAAAGTCAGTTTTGCCATAATAATATTATTTTAGTTGTTTAATTACTTTCTCTGATAGGTTGTAGTCCGGCTTACCATATTGCATAGCTTGCACGTCAACAACGATGTCATAACCTTCTTTTTCCGCAACTTTCTTCACAGCGTCTTGAATCACCATGAAGAGTTTTTGCTTCTCTTCACTCTCACGACGCGCTGAGGCTTGCTCTAACGCTTGCGCTTTGATTTTGTACTTGCTGTCTAATTGACCAATTTCAATACGCAGCTTCTCGATCTCATCTTGACCTAGCAGTTCGCCATCACGTTTAAGTTTTTCAATTTTGGTTTTTGCTTCAGCTTGAATTGACTGTAGCTCTGCCCCTTTATCTTTAAACTCTTCTTGTAATTTTTGCAGCACAACTTCTCGTTGAGGTAATGCTTGGAATACTTGCGCGGTATTAATGTAACCTACTTTCTGCGCCGCCTCAGCGGCTTGCGCAAAAAATGATGAACTCAGTACAACTAGGCCCAATCCTGCCGCTTGAATCGCTTTTTTCAAAATACTTTCCTCTAATTAGAATGTTCTGCCGATCGTGAAAGTGAAGAACTCTTCATTATCACCTTCATAAATTTTAATAGGTTTGGCAATTGAAAATACCAATGGCCCCATAGGTGACATCCACTGTAGTGCCGCACCATAGGAGGAACGGTAATTCATTGGATCTGAGTAATCGTAATAATACTGATCACCATAACCGAGTTTCCCATCTTTGTAATCGAACTCTGTATCCCAAACGCTGGCCATATCGAAGAAGATGCTGGTGCGAATTTGGCTACGAGTTTCATCAGAGGCAAATGGCGTCGGTACAATCAGCTCTACGCTGGCCAGCGCGACCGCGTTACCACCGACAGAGTCATCTGTTGCGCTATAGCAGCGGTTGTTGCCACCATTATTGCCATTACAGCCTGTCGCATCGTTATAAATCGCTTTCGGTCCAGCCGAGTTAGATCCAAAACCACGCAAAGTGGTAAAGCCACCTGCATAATAGTTTTCATAGAATGGGAACAAGTTATCGTTACCATCCGTTTTCCCGTAACCATTACCATACCCTAAGCGTCCTCTTAGCAAGAGTGAAAACTCATGTTTTTTGGTTAATGGGAAATACTGGCGGACATCGTACTGCGCTTTGAAATACTTTACGTCTGAGCCCGGCACGGTCATCTTGTAGAAAGCGCGTTGGTGATTCCCCGCCGTTGGGAAAATGGTTCGGTTTAAATTATTGCGCGTCCATGAGATGTTGACGTCAAAGTCATTGGTGATCAAACTGCCATCATCGCTACGATTACTCGCTTGAGACTGTAAGAACTGACTAACTTGCACATACTCATCGATATTACCGATCTTGTTGTGCGTGTAACCGATACCGAGGTCAAAACGGTTTAATTCGTCAAATGGGAAACCCCACGTTAAACTTGTGCCGTAACTTTCATTGGTATAATCAACAATACCTGCTTCAGAAGCCTCAAACTGGTTATAGAAAATCTTACCACCCAAACTGACACCATCAAGGTTCCAGTAGGGATCACGGTAATCTAAACTGATGTTCTTTTGATAGTCGTTCATCATGGCATTGATGCCAACTCGATTACCTGAACCAATGAAGTTGTCTTGTTGTAAACCAACCTGAAAACTCACGCCTGATTCTGTACCATAACCGACACCAAAGTTAACACTACCTGAGTTGGCCTCTTTCACGTTGTACACCAGATCGACTTGGTCTTCACTACCAGGTACACGTACGGTTTGCACATCCACTGTTTCAAAGAAGCCAAGACGGTTCAAACGGCTCTTACCTGTATCAATCGCTTTAGAGCTCAGCCAACTGCCTTCCATTTGACGCATTTCGCGGCGCAAAACTTCATCTTTGGTTGAGTTATTACCGACAAAGCGAATATCACGGACATAGATACGCTTACCCGCTTCCACATGAACAACCAAGGAAACTTCTTGCGTTTCATCATTAAATTCTGGGATGGTTCGAACTTGAGGATAAGCATAGCCAGCTTCACCCAATACTCGTTTTACATCTTCTTCAAGCTTGGTCACCAGTGAGCCGTTATAGGTTTCCTCGGCTTCAAACGGGATTAAAGCGGTAAATTCAGCCTCTTTGCCAATCAGCTCTCCGCGGAATTTAACGTCTTTGATTTTATAAGGCTGACCTTCGCTAATGCCTAAAGTGATATAAACGCCTTTTTTATCAGGAGAAATAGCAACTTGCGTGGAATCGACTTGAAACTTTAAGTAGCCACGGTCGAGGTAGAAAGAGCGCAAAGCTTCAATATCAGCGGCTAAGACCTGCTTTTGGTATTTATCATCAGAGAGGAAATTCCACCACGCCACATCGACATTCAAATTGAAGCGTGACAGTAAATCTTGGTCACTAAACACTTCATTGCCAATAAAGTTGATTTGCTGGATTTTCGCAGAAACCCCTTCACTGAACACAAATTTAAGGTCAGCACGGTTGCGAGGTAAAGGTGTCACCACCGCTTTTACGGTCGCGTTGTACTTACCCACGCTGTAGTAAAAATCTTCCAACCCCTTTTCAATGTTGCTCAAGGTCGTACGATCAAGCGCCTCACCGATGCGGATATTGGATGCATCAAGATTCTGCTGCAACTGCTCTTCTTTGATCGCTTTATTTCCAGAGAAGGAAACACTTGCAATGGTTGGACGTTCTTTAACCTGAACGATCAGAACGTTGTTGTCTCGTAATACTTTGATGTCTTCAAAGTTGCCCGAAGTGTAAAGTGCTTTGATAATATCCGCGACATCTTGTGCATCAACGGTATCGCCAATTCGAACGGGCATTTTAAGCAATGCGGCGCCGAGCGCAACGCGTTGAAGCCCTTCAATTTGAATATCCTGCACTACGAAATTCTCGGCACTATGTGCTGAGAGGCTGGTTGCCAATAGTGTCGCGAAAAGGATCTGTTTCATTGCCATATTTATTCTTGTTATTCCTTGCTACAACTTCTGCCTAATGGTTACAAATCACAGGCGACTAAAATCATTAAATATTGCCACAGCCATCAAAGAAAAGATGATCGCCCCACCAATTCGGTATCCCATTTCTTGAATCTTCTCTGGGACAGGACGACGAATAACGGCTTCAATTGCAAAAAACAGTAAGTGTCCGCCATCTAACATTGGCAGTGGTACTAGATTGATAATGCCTAAGTTGACACTAATCAGAGCCAGAAAACCCAAGAAATAGACCAAACCATAGTCAGCGGTGGTTCCAGCTCCTTTGGCAATCGAAATTGGCCCACTCAGATTATTCAACCCCACATCACCGACCACCAGTTTTTTCAACATACTGACGGTTAGGTTGATCACTTGCTGTGTTTTTTCAACCGCTTTTCCGACTGATTCAAATACACCATATTGCAGCTCAAATCGATAACTTTCCGGCCATTCTGCGACTTTAGGAGCGATTCCCGCAAAACCTATCGTTTTGCCTTGCGGTAACTCACGAACGTCAGGCGTAAGCTCGATAGTCAAGCGTTGTTCATCACGCACAACAACCAATGAAACTGGCTGATTGGGATGGCTTTGTATCAACTCCACAACTTGCTGCCAATGGTTTATCTTCGCACCGTTGGCTTCGATCAAGGTGTCGCCAACTTCTAACCCGGCCTTCTCTCCGGCGCTGCCTTGAGAAACATTGGTTAGCGTCAGCGATATTTCAGGAACAAATGGTTTAAAACCTAACGCTCCCATAGCAGACTCTGTTTCTGGGTTAAAGTTCCAAGAACGGATATCTAATGTTTTGATTTCATCCACACCAATTTCATTATTGGTTCCGACGGTGAGCGTTAATTGTTCATCACCAATATGGCTAATCAGCCCCATATTGACCGATTCCCAATCTAAGGTATTCACTCCTGAGACTGCTTTGATCTGCATTCCTGACTCTAAACCCGCTTGAGCGGCGATCGATTGCGGGGCAATTTCGCCAATCACAGGTTTTACCGCTGGAACACCAATTAAGAACACGAGCCAATAGGCAAAAATGGCGAAGAAAAAGTTAAAAGCAGGCCCAGCACTCACGACAGCGACACGTTTCCACAATGGTTTTTGGTCAAAAGCTAAGGGTTTTAATTCAGCTGGAACATCATCAACACGGCTATCGAGCATTTTAACGTAGCCGCCGAGAGGAATAATTGATAGGTTGTACTCGGTGCCATCTTTGGCTACTCGGCTCCAAAGTGATTTACCAAAGCCAATGGAAAATTTTTCGACTTTAATTCCGCAGCGACGTGCTACCCAAAAATGACCAAATTCATGCACAGCAACCAATATACCTAACGCAATGATGAAAGAGACGAAATTCCACAAAATACCACTCATAATAAATGCTCTTGTATGATTTGCTGGGCAATAGTGCGCGCCATTCTATCGAGCTCTAACAAGCTTTCCAAGTCATAGCAATGTAACTGAGTATGTGCTGCACACACTTTTGACAATACACGTTCATTAACTTGTGCGATATCGGTAAAACGAATTTGCTTATTTAAAAAAGCTTCAACGGCTATTTCGTTGGCTGCATTTAAAGAGGTGGTGGCATGTTGCCCTTGATAGCAAGCATCAATCGCCAACCCCAAACAAGGATAACGCTCGTAGTCCACATCCATAAAACTCAAATTACTTAATTTGGTAAAATCCAGTGCCGGAACACCCGCAGTAATGCGTTCTGGATAAGAGAGAGTTAAAGCAATTGGCGTGGACATATCGGGTTCCCCCATTTGCGCAAGCACCGAACCATCTCGGTACTGCACCATAGAGTGGATCACCGACTGTGGGTGGATTAACACTTTTAATTGCTGTTTCGATGCATTAAACAGCCACTTAGCTTCAATATATTCCAAACCTTTGTTCATCATGGTAGCGGAATCAACCGAAATTTTCGGCCCCATCGACCAGTTAGGATGAGCAATCGCTTGCTGTGGTGAAACATCAGCTAACGTGGATAAATCACTGTAGCGAAAAGGGCCACCAGAACCCGTGAGCAGAATATGTTGCACACCATGTTCTTGTAAATCACAGCGACCCAAAGAGCCTTGAATTTCAGGGGGTAAGCATTGAAAAATCGCGTTATGTTCGCTATCGACAGGGAGCAATTCAGCACCGTATTTTTCGACCGCATCAATAAACAATTGGCCAGACATCACCAAGGCTTCTTTGTTTGCCAGCAAAACACGCTTGCCCGCCTTTACCGCAGCCATGGTTGGTAACAAACCTGCCGCACCAACAATCGCCGCCATCACCGTATCCACCTCATCTAATGCGGCGACGTGGCACATGGCGTCTTCACCAAATAATACGGTTATTTTTAAGTTCAATGACTGCAATTGAGCTAAAAGCTCATCCGCCGCCTTTTGGTTTGCCATTACCGCATAAACTGGCTGCCAACGCTGGCATAGCTCACGCATTTTATTGACATTATTTCCCGCGGCTAAAGCCACAACGGAAAAGTGTTCGGGATTTTGAGCCACGACTTTTAATGTGCTTGCCCCAATTGAACCTGTGGCCCCGAGAATCGTTAACTTACGCATAGCAACAACCGTGAATTAAGATTGGGGTAAGACAGCTTAACCCAAGCATTAGAAAATGAAATACAGTAGAGCAAAAACAGGAAATGCAGCCGTCAGGCTATCGATACGATCCAAAACGCCACCATGCCCAGGAATAATATTACTGCTGTCTTTAATTCCTGAAACGCGCTTAAACATACTTTCGACCAGATCACCGAGCACAGAGATAATCACAGTCGCTAATGTAATACCAACCATCGACAGCGTGTTTGTAAACCGGATATCAAACCAATCAGCAGTAAACCACGCCACAATCAATGCCGTAATAATGCCACCAATCAACCCTTCAATGGTTTTATTTGGACTGACTGCTGGTGCCATTTTGTGCTTACCAAAACTTTTGCCCGCAAAATAAGCGCCACTGTCTGCAGCCCAAACAATTAAGCAGACAAATAGCACCAACTTAGCACCGTGGTATGGCTCACTCAAAAAGGCTTCTGCGCGTAAAAAAAGGACGCTCCAGAAAAAAGGAAGTAGCGTAAGCACACCAAAAAGGTGCCTAAGTAGATTGGATTTTTCCCACCATGGACGGGATTTAGGATAGGTAATAGCTAAAAAGCTAGAAAACAGCCACCAAGCCACCCCAACACTTAATATCACATAGTGATTCGAGTTCATGTTGGCTAGGCTAACGGCATCAGGGGAAATCAGTAGGTAACTTGCTCCACCAATGATAATGGCGGGTAACAGCGCCAGATACCTAGATGTCGAATCGATAAACTGCGTCCATTCCCATACACCGACGAGCGCCACAAGGGCCAAAACGGCCATAAATAGGGGGAGTGGCAGTTCAAAAATGCCCAGCATCACCAGTGGAGCTAATATGAGCGCCGTGATAATTCGTTGCTTCAAACTAATGGATCCTTTATTTCTGTTCCATCAATGCCTTAACCTGTTCCCCTGTGCAGCCAAAACGGCGTTCACGGTTAACAAACCAAGTCACTGCTTCAATTAAACTTTCTTCACCAAACTCAGGCCAGTAAATCGGCGTAAAGTACATCTCTGCATAGGCCAATTGCCACAACATAAAATTACTAATACGACATTCACCGCTGGTACGAATGAGCAAATCCACTTCAGGAATATCAGACATCGTTAGCGACTGTGTAATCAGCGTCTCGTCAATCTGATCAGGAGAAAGCTCACCGCTCGCCACTTTAACCGCGATAGAGCGCATTGCTTCTGTGATATCCCATTTTCCGCCATAGTTTGCGGCGATATTAACGACCATGCCACTGTTTGATGAGGTTAACTCTTCTGCCTGAGCTATTTTTGTTTGTAAGCGTGAGCTAAAACGTGTTTTATCACCAATGACTCTAAGACGCAGATTGTTCTTATGCAGCTTTTTTACTTCTGTGGATAGCACAGTAATAAATAACTCCATCAACACGCCTACTTCAGCTTCCGGACGCCGCCAATTTTCACTACTAAAGGCAAACAGAGTAACGGCTTTAATACCCAATTTCGCTGCAGTGGAAATCGTTCTTCGGACCGCTGCTACACCATTCTTATGGCCAAATACACGAGGCTTACCTTGCGCTTTAGCCCAACGGCCATTTCCGTCCATAATGATTGCGATGTGCTGAGGTAATACATCAGATGAGAGGGATGAGTTTTGCATAAGAAATTAATTGATTACCAAACTGATAGGGCAAAATAGCATAAAAAAACGCTGCACTGTGAGCACAGCGTTTTAGAAAGGCTAAAAAGAGCGAATTAAACTTCCATTAACTCTTTTTCTTTTGCAGCAAGAACTTCATCAATTCTCTTAATCGCTACATCGGTAAGTTTTTGAATCTCTTCTTGCGCTTTATGATCTTCGTCTTCAGAGATTTCTTTATCTTTCAGTAGAGCTTTTAAGTCGCCATTGGCATCACGACGAATGTTGCGAACCGCAACGCGACCACCTTCGGCTTCACCACGAACAATTTTCACCAAATTACGACGACGTTCTTCGGTCAGTGGTGGCAGTGGTACACGAATAACCGTACCTGCAGACATTGGGTTTAGACCCAAATCAGACATCAAAATCGCTTTTTCAACTTTTGGCGTCAACTCTTTATCAAAAACAGTGATCGCGAGAGTACGTGCATCTTCAGCTACAACGTTAGCGATTTGATTCAGCGGTGTCGAAGCACCATAGTAATCGACAGAAATGCCGGAGAGTAAACTTGGGTGAGCGCGACCAGTACGTACCTTAGAAAGGTTGTTTTTCAGGGCATCTACGCTCTTATCCATACGCTCTTGAGCGTCTTTCTTGATTTCGTTAATCACAAATATCACCTACTTGTTTTTTTGTTTTGGAGTGATTAGTCAGCGGTGCTAATTAGTGTACCTTCCGCTTCACCCATTACCACGCGACGTAGTGCGCCCGGTTTGTTCATATTAAATACGCGGATTGGCATTTTATGGTCACGCGCTAGCGTAAACGCGGCCAAGTCCATCACTTTTAGCTCTTTTTCAAGCACGGTTGTATAAGACAGCTTATCATACAGTTCTGCGTCTGGGTTTGCCACTGGGTCTGCACTAAATACGCCATCTACTTTTGTCGCTTTTAGAACCACATCCGCTTCAATTTCAATACCGCGCAAACAGGCAGCAGAATCAGTTGTGAAGAATGGGTTACCAGTACCCGCAGAGAAGATCACAACACGGCCTTGACGTAGTTGGCTGATAGCATCGGCCCAATTGTAATCGTCACACACACCTTTAAGAGGAATGGCAGACATCACGCGCGCATTCACATAAGCACGGTGCAAAGCATCACGCATTGCCAAACCATTCATTACGGTTGCCAGCATTCCCATGTGGTCGCCCACAACACGGTTCATGCCCGCTTCAGCAAGACCTGCGCCACGGAATAAGTTACCGCCGCCGATGACAACACCCACTTGAACACCCAGTTCAACCAGTTCTTTTACTTCCTGTGCCATGCGATCTAACACCGCAGGATCAATACCAAAACCTTCTTCGCCTTGTAGCGCTTCACCGCTAAGTTTTAACAGGATACGTTGATAGGCTGGTTTAGGGTTCGTAGTCATGGAGCTTACCTTCCAAATAGAGAGTTGTTAATTAACAGTCATGATTTAAAACTGAATACTGAATTCTAAATCATCACAATTAGTCTCAATATGCCATTCGTAAAAAGACCGCAGCCTTGGCTACGGTCTCTTTTTAGGCAAAATCGCTAGGATTAACCTTTTTGAACCATTGCAACTTCTTCAGCGAAGCTAAGTTCTTGAGCTTTCTCAATACCTTCACCAACTTCTAGACGTACGAAGTTAGTAACGGTTGCGCCTTTAGCTTTCAGCATTGCGCCAACAGTTTGAGAAGGGTCCATGATGAACGCTTGACCAGTAAGTGATACTTCACCTGTGAACTTAGTCATGCGGCCTTCAACCATTTTCTCAGCAATTGCTGCTGGCTTGCCAGATTGCATTGCGATTTCGATTTGGATTTCACGCTCTTTAGCCACAACTTCTGCTGGTACATCTTCAGGGTTCACGTACTCAGGTTTTGCAGCAGCAACGTGCATTGCTACGTGTTTGATGGTCTCTTCATCCGCTTCACCAGCAACCACAACACCGATACGGTCGCCATGGCGGTATGAACCTACTTTAGCGCCTTCGATGTAATGAACGCGACGGATAGTGATGTTTTCACCAATTTTAGCAACAAGAGCAATACGCGCTTCTTCAAATTTAGCTTGAAGTGCTGCGATATCTAGACGCTCAGCAAGTGCAACCGCTAGAACTTCGTTAGCGAACGCTAGGAAGCTTGAGTCTTTTGCTACGAAGTCAGTTTGGCAGTTCACTTCTAGAAGTGCTGCAAAACCATCAGCTTCTTTAATTAGGATAGTACCTTCAGCTGCGATGTTACCTGCTTTTTTCGCTGCTTTAGCTGCGCCGCTTTTGCGCATGTTTTCAATTGCTAGTTCGATGTCAGCGTTTGCTTCTACAAGCGCTTTTTTACATTCCATCATACCTGCGCCAGTACGCTCGCGCAGTTCTTTTACTAGAGCAGCAGTTACAGTTGCCATTCTCTATTCCTCAGTTGATTCTGGTGGTAAAAATCAGGGGCCGATTGTTTGGCCCCTGATGCTAACTATAACTTGTTCAATGCATCAATCGTGTGACACATATAATCAAGTGTGACTCAGAGCCGCTATTATTCTGCTTCTACGAAACCGTCTTTTGCAGCAGCAAGTGCAGCTGCATCTTTGTTACGACCTTCGTTAACCGTTTCTGCAACAGCATTTAGGTAAAGCTGGATTGCACGGATTGCGTCGTCGTTACCAGGGATAATGTAGTCAACGCCATCTGGGTTAGAGTTAGTATCAACAACAGCGTAAACTGGGATACCTAGGTTGTTTGCTTCTTTAACTGCAATGTGCTCGTGATCTGCATCGATAACGAATAGTGCGTCAGGTAGACCGCCCATATCTTTGATACCACCAAGAGATTTCTCTAGCTTCTCCATTTCACGAGTACGCATTAGAGCTTCTTTCTTAGTTAGCTTATCAAAAGTGCCATCTGTTGCTTGAATTTCAAGCTCTTTTAGACGCTTGATTGACTGACGAACAGTTTTCCAGTTAGTTAGCATGCCGCCCAACCAGCGGTTGTTAACGTAGAATTGGTTGCTTGCGATAGCCGCTTCTTTAACAGCTTCAGATGCTGCGCGTTTAGTACCAACGAAAAGAACTTTACCTTTTTTCTCGCCAACTTTTTGTAGCTCAGCTAGAGCTTCGTTGAACATAGGAACAGTTTTTTCTAAGTTGATGATGTGAACACGGCTACGAGCACCAAAAATGAATGGCTTCATTTTTGGGTTCCAGTAACGAGTCTGGTGACCGAAGTGAACACCAGCTTTTAGCATGTCGCGCATTGATACAGTTGCCATTTAAAAATCCTCTATGGGGTTAGGCCTCCACATTCCCCATGTATCCGACCCCTAACATCTATTCGGTTGTTGCCGATAGTTTTATTGTTGGAGCACCCCGGAACACGTGTCGGAATGTGTGTGATTTAAAGATAATGTGTTTAGAAAGGAAGGTGGGCTTCGTCATTTCAGAAGAAAACGCACTTCGATTCCGGCGCGCTTTATACCATATTTAGCCCTTCTCTGGCTAGAAAAAAATACGACACATCATGGCTTAGGTAAGCTGTAGTTATGCAAACAATTCTTACTTACCGACAGGGATCCCTTGCGATTCATCCATGCACTGCTAGAATAACGCCCATTCGCACAGTTAAGTGCTTAAGAATTAATGCATAGAGAAAGCCGATGTCTGTAAAAATCAAAACTGCTGAAGAAATAGCCAAAATGCGCGTCGCGGGTAAACTGGCTGCCGATGTCCTTGAGATGATTGAACCGCATGTAAAAGTGGGCATCACCACTGAAGAACTTGACCAGATCTGCCACAAGTACATCACTGAAGTACAGCAAGCTATTCCAGCACCATTGAATTACCACGGTTTTCCTAAATCGATCTGTACCTCTATCAATCACATTGTTTGTCACGGTATTCCGGCAACTCAAGATACGCAGTATGGGCAATTACAGCGTCCAGCGGTACTGAAAGAGGGTGATATTCTGAACATTGATATCACGGTTATTAAAGATGGCTACCACGGTGATACCTCAAAGATGTTCTTTGTCGGTGAAGTGTCGCCAGCAGATAAGCGCCTATGTCTTGTTGCGCAAGAGTGTCTTTATATCGGCATGAAGAAGGTCAAACCCGGAGTTCAATTGGGTGAGATTGGTACTGCGATCGAAAAACACATTAAAACCAATAATAAAAATAACCCACGCCTTAAATTTTCGATTGTGAAAGATTATTGCGGCCACGGTATTGGCGATCAATTTCATGAAGAACCACAAGTGGTTCACTATAAAAACGGCGACAGAACCGTACTGCGTGAAGGGATGATTTTCACTATCGAGCCAATGATTAATGCGGGTAAATTTGGTTGCCGCCTTGATGATGAAGACAATTGGACGGTTTACACCGCCGATGGCAAAAACTCAGCGCAGTGGGAACACACCATTTTGGTTACCGCCACTGGCTGTGAAGTGCTGACGCTGCGTGAAGAAGAAACCATTCCACGTCTGATGCATAACGCCTAATTACATCGAACCAAAACCTTATCAATTAATATCCCTCTTGCAGGGATATTTTTTTATCTGCAGTGATTTGATACAGTCAGTCTACGTTGTGACATATCACTAGCATGGATTGCCGTTATGCCTTTTCAGTCTCCCCTCACCTTTACTGACACACAACTCACTATCGGCGAGCTTAAACAACAACTTGAACAGTTCACTCAGTATCAGAAACATCAATTTTTGCACCACCATCCGGTCAACGACCTGGTATTAGGCCGCTCTGAATATATGGACCAACTGCTCTACAGGTTATGGGAACATTATTCATTTTCGCAGGTTCCAGACATCAGTTTAGTGGCCGTCGGAGGCTATGGCCGCGGTGAACTTCATCCTCTTTCAGATATCGATATTCTGGTCGTCTCCAATCATACTTTACCCGCTGAACTCGGCAGTAAAATTAGCGAATTCATTACCTTGTTGTGGGATTTGCGTTTAGAAGTGGGCCATGCCGTGCGTACCGTGCAGCAGTGCGCTGAAATTGGCCGTGAAGATTTAACCGTCGCGACAAACTTACAAGAAGCTCGGCTATTATGTGGTAGCGAAGAGACATTTTATAAACTCAAGATGTTGATTCATTCCGAATCGTTTTGGCCAAGCGAAACCTTTTACCGCGCCAAAATTCAAGAGCAGCGCGACCGACACGCTCGTTACCATGACACCACTTATAACCTTGAACCCGATATCAAATCGACTCCTGGAGGCTTAAGAGACATTCATACTTTAAGCTGGGTGGCTAGACGCCACTTTGGTGCAACATCACTGCTTGAAATGAGTCGTTTTGGTTTTTTAACTGATGCTGAATATCGTGAGCTAGTAGAGTGCCAAGACTTTTTATGGCGTGTGCGCTTTGCGCTGCACATTGAATTAAAACGCTATGACAATCGGCTTATTTTTGCTCATCAAGCTCAAGTGGCAGAACATCTGGGCTTTACTGGTGAAGGAAATCGCGCAGTCGAGATGATGATGAAAGAGTTCTACCGTACTCTACGTCGTGTTGCGGAACTCAACAAAATGCTCTTGCGTCTGTTTGATCAAGCCATACTCAATAACGGCGAAGAAGCCGTGGCAGAAATTTTAGATGATGATTTTCAACGTCGTGGCAACTTAATAGAAGCTCGTAAACCAGCGCTTTTCCAAGCTCGCCCTGAAACGATCTTAGATATGTTTATTCATATCGCCAATGATTCCAGCATCGAAAGCGTTGCGCCCACAACCATGCGCCAGTTGCGTACAGCCAGAAGGCGGCTCAATAAATTCCTACACACCATTCCCGAAGCGCGTGAAAAATTCATGGCATTGGTACGTCACCCTAACGCACTACATCGTGCGTTCAGCCTGATGCATAAATTAGGCGTGCTCGCCGCTTATCTTCCCCAATGGAGCCAAATTGTTGGACAAATGCAGTTCGACCTATTCCATGTTTATACGGTCGATGAACACAGCATTCGTCTTCTCAAACACATCAATACCTTTAGCTACGCACAAAATCACGATAAACACCCCATCTGTTGCGAAGTCTACCCACGTCTCCAGAAAAAGGAGATGCTGATTCTGGCCGCTATTTTTCACGACATTGCCAAAGGGCGTGGCGGCGATCACTCTGAAATCGGTGCGGTAGAAGCCTATGATTTTTGTATTGAACACGGTTTATCAAAACCTGAAGCAAAATTAGTCTCTTGGCTGGTACAAAACCACCTCTTGATGTCGGTAACGGCGCAAAGACGCGACATTTACGACCCAGATGTCATTACCGAATTTGCAAAAAAAGTGCGCGATGAAGAGTATCTCGAACATCTTGTTTGCCTAACTGTCGCGGACATCTGCGCTACTAACCCTGAGCTTTGGAACAGTTGGAAACGCACCTTGCTGGCAGAGCTATATCACTCAACACAGCGGGCACTTAGGCGTGGGCTTGAAAACCCGGTAGATGTGCGCGATCGCATTCGCCACAACCAACAAATGGCATCCGCATTGCTTCGTAAAGAAGGCTACAGCGCACGTGAAATTGAAGTGCTTTGGCAGCGCTTTAAAGCCGATTACTTTTTGCGTCACACTCACAAGCAGATCGCTTGGCATTGTGAGCACCTACTCAAACATAGCGACCCAAGCCAACCGCTGATCCTGATGAGCAAAAAAGCCACTCGTGGCGGCACTGAATTGTTTGTTTATACTAAAGATCAACCCGCCCTCTTTGCAACTGTGGTTGCTGAACTAGACCGTCGAAATCTCAATGTTCATGATGCGCAGATCATGTCGAGTAAAGATGGCTACGTCCTTGATACCTTCATGGTACTGGATCAAAACGGCCATGCAATTGACGAAGAGTGTCACCCATCGTTGATCAAACACCTACTCAGTGGGCTAGAAACGGGTTGGCAGAACAAACTGAAATTGCGCCGCACACCACGTAACTTGCAACATTTTAAAGTCAAAACTAAAATCGATTTTTTACCCACCAAAAGCAATAAACGAACCTTAATGGAATTAGTCGCACTTGATACTCCGGGACTGCTAGCAACGGTCGGAGCCACATTTGCTGACTTAAACATTAACCTGCATGGTGCAAAAATCACCACCATTGGCGAACGAGCAGAAGACTTGTTTATTCTCACCGGTTCACAAGGCGGAAAATTGAGTGAAGAAGAAGAGTGCACGTTACGTGAAATGCTGATTAAAAATGTTTCTGAACTCGCGCCAAATTAAACGGAAAAGGAAAGCGATCTGGTCCACAACTTGAACCATTGATATCACGATGAACTATCTCGGGCGAGCATGGACTGCTACATTGAAATGGTTCATTGATGTGTCACAAAATACAATAGAGGTTGCCTATGTATCCCTACCTCACCGGTTTAGGCATTCAAGATCCTAAACAGATTGAGCGCTATTCACTTCGTCAAGAAGCCCATAAAGATGTGTTGAAGATTTACTTTCATAAGCAGAAAGGCGAGCTGTTCGCTAAAAGCGTGAAATTTAAATACCCTCGACAAGTAAAAAATGTATTGGTCGATAGCGGCAGCCATCAATACAAAGAGGTGACGGAGATCAACCGTAATTTAACTTTGGTGATTGATGAACTAAATAAAATCACTAAGCCGGTTCCTATGAGTGATCTCGATCTGAAGCAAAAAATATTGACTGACTTGCGCCATTTGGAAAAAGTGGTCACGAGCAAAATCGCTGAAATTGAAGCTGACTTAGAGAAGCTAAAATAGTCTCAAGACGGTAAAGTAACTTTAGATACCCAGAGCATCGAATAACCCTGTTTCAGATAACTCTTCACTGACAAAAAAGGTTCCCAAAGGAACCTTTTTTGTTGCTAAGTCTAAGCCGTCAATCAATATTGAACGCTGACCATGTTATAACCAACCCGCCCAAAAGCCGACCCAATACAGCGCAATCGCGGATACAACACCTGCCACGATATCATCGAGCATAATCCCCAAACCACCATGCACTCGTTTATCTAACCAACTGATCGGCCACGGTTTGAGCATATCGAAAAAGCGAAACAGTACGAATCCAGCCACCAGCCATTTCCAATCTAAACTGGGCAATTCAAACAGTGGCACGACTAGCATTGTTATCCAAAAACCGGCAAATTCATCCCACACAATCGAACCGTGGTCATGCACTTTCATGTCGTCAGAAGTCACTTGGCAAATTTTCACGCCCACCAAACAAGCCAGCACAACCACAGCACAATATACAGTGAGAGGTAGCTGTACTAACAGCAAATAAAAAGGCACTGAGGCAAGCGTTCCCATTGTGCCGGGCACGATAGGCGATAGGCCACTGCCAAAACCCGTGGCCAAAAGATGCCAAGGGTTCTTTAATGAGATTAATGCGATAGGGTTTGTCATCCGTTCACCTTAAAATGATCATAGCCGCTTAACTGCCAATTGAGTTTTTTCCCTTGATGCTGGAGCTCAAAAATACCCTGCGGGCGAATTTGGCCAATGCAACTCACCTTACAACCACAATGAGCAAGCGCACTTTCGATGGAACCTCGGTTATGCTCTGGAACAGTGAAACACAACTCATACTCTTCACCGCTGGTTAGTGCATATTGCTGGGCTATTTGTCTCTCGCCCACAAACTGCAACAGCTCTTGCGAGATAGGCAACGCACCGACATCTAAACTCACCCCAACATTTGAACGATGCAAAATATGTTTGAGATCAGACACTAAACCATCGGAAATATCAATTGCAGAAGAAGCCAAATGAAGCAATGCTTGGCCAGCAAGAATTCTTGGCGTTGAGAGATAGTGACGCTTTTCAAGCTCTTGGGCAAAAGGTTTATGGCGTAAGCTTGGGTCAAGAATCACATCGAGCCCTGCTTGGCTATCACCAAGCTCGCCAGTGACGTAAACCCAATCTCCCACTTTGGCTCCACTGCGCAGCAGCGCCAATTCTTGTGGCACAAAACCTTGTACTGTCAAGGTAATGCTCAGTGGTCCTTTGGTTGTATCCCCACCAATTAGCTGAATATTGTAGTAATTCGCAAGTTCGAAAAAAGCATCACAAAAGGGTTTTAGCCATGCTTCATCGACACTGGGTAGAGTGAGTGCGAGCGATACCCAAGCAGGCGTTGCCCCCATCGCAGCCAGATCACTGATGTTAGATGACAATGCTTTATGAGCCACCCAAGCCGGATTCGCATCGGTTAAAAAATGAGTGCCTGCGACTAAGGTGTCGGTACTGATGGCGATCCGAACATTTTCTGGTGCTTTGACCAATGCACAATCATCTCCTAGAGCAAGAGAGACATCTTTACGTTGTGACTGACGGTTAGAGAAATAGGTATCGATTAAATTGAATTCACCGAACATAAAAAATTCCCTGCCCTGAGTTTTTATTATGTACATCATTTCTCATCGCTTAGGGCTTTCGCGGAGAAAGATCCGTCATAAAAAAGGTCAGCGAATGCTGACCTTTTATTTTAAAACGACTTATTATTTTTTGCGTACATGTGGGGCGGCTTTATCAAGCACGCCATTCACAAATTTATGGCTATCTTCAGCAGCAAATACCTTTGCTAACTCAATCGCCTCATTGATGACCACTTTATATGGCACATCATCGCGACGAGTCATTTCGTACATGGCTAAACGAAGTAACGCCAATTCCATCATGTCTAAGTCTTGCATTGGACGAGACACGAAAGGACGCAATTTGCTATCTAGCTCTGTGTGGCTTAGCACTACACCCGTGAGTAGATCACGGAAATATGCAACGTCGGTTTCTGGAGCCGCTAACGCTGGCTCAGCAGCATGATGCTCTTCTTCATCATACTTACCACCCGAGAGGAATTGCTCTTCGATAGTGGCAACATTTTCTTTTGTAATTTGCCAAGAATAAATTGCTTGTAGCGCAAATTGACGTGCATTACGACGTGCGGCTGGTTTCACACTGGCCCCCATTAGGAATCAATTTCTGAAAGAACGTTAATCATCTCAAGCGCGCTTAGTGCAGCTTCTGCACCTTTGTTACCAGCCTTGGTTCCCGCGCGTTCAATGGCTTGATCGATGGTATCAACAGTTAGAACACCAAATGCTACTGGAAGGCTGTATTCCAGAGACACTTGCGCCAAACCTTTATTGCATTCACTGCACACATAATCAAAGTGTGGCGTACCACCACGAATCACAGTGCCAAGAGACACGATAGCGTCGTATTTACCCGTTTTTGCTACGCGTTGAGCAGTAAGAGGTAATTCGACAGCACCAGGGCAGCGAACAACAGTAATATTGTCATCGCTAACTTGTCCGTGACGCTTTAAAGTATCGATTGCACCAGAAAGCAGGCTTTCGTTAATAAAACTGTTGAAACGAGAAATAACGATAGCAATTTTTGCATTTGGTGCGGGGAAACCACCCTCGATCACTTTCATAAGCCTTCCTTTAACTATATACACAAGTGAGAATCGCCGGATTCTAGCACAATTTTGTGAGCAATATCTAATGGAAATTCGGCTTAGACGGCAAACCAAGCGGCTAATCAGCGAAATAATAAAGGAAGCGTTGGGCTTCCTTTATTGGTTTTATTACGGTGTATTTTTAAATGTGACGTTAGGTTCTAAGCGCTAAAACGAGATGACGTTATTGGCAAACATACTCAGTCACATTCAAGCCGAAACCGCCTAAAGCGTGATACTTTTTATTGGCTGAAGAGAGTAAACGCATGTCACGAACACCTAAATCCGCCAGAATTTGTGAACCAATCCCCACACGGCGTGAAGTACCTTGTTTTTTCGCTAAAGTAGGCGCTTGGCCTTTGTCTTGTTGCTCAAACATTTTAACGCGATGGATCAATAAGTCGCTCGACTCTTCATTACCTAAAATGACCAATACGCCGCCCTCTTGGCCGATACGCTGCATCGCTTTATCTAACGTCCAACTGCGTTCAGCATTGCGATCACTGCGCAGCAAATCGGTAAAGGTATCGTGCAGATGAACTCGCACCAATGGCGCTTGACCATCCAATGCTCCTTTTTGCAATGCGTAATGGATCTGATTATCAATCACGTCGCGGTAAGTGATCAGTTCAAATTCACCGTATTCTGTCGGCAACTTGCACTGTGCAACACGCTCAATGGTCGTTTCTGTGTTATTACGATATTCAATCAGATCAGCAATCGTACCGAGTTTTAAACCATGTTGCTCGGCAAACACTTCAAGATCAGGGCGACGCGCCATGGTGCCATCATCATTTAAAATTTCGACGATCACAGAGGCGGGTTCTAATCCCGCAAGGCGCGCCAAATCACAACCGGCTTCCGTATGCCCAGCGCGAGTTAAAACGCCCCCCTCTTGCGCAGCCAGTGGGAAAATGTGCCCAGGTTGCACTAAGTCTGAAGCTTTCGCCTCTTTCGCCACCGCAGCTTGTACCGTCACGGCGCGATCGGCCGCTGAAATGCCGGTGGTTACGCCTTCGGCCGCTTCAATCGAGACGGTAAAATTGGTGGTGTATTGAGCATTATTATCCTGCACCATAGGAGCCAAGCCTAAACGCTGACAACGAGCTTTAGTCATGGTTAAGCAGATCAGGCCACGACCAAATTTAGCCATAAAATTAATAGCTTCAGGAGTAACGTGCTCGGCGGCCATGATCAAGTCACCTTCGTTCTCACGATCTTCGTCATCCATTAAGATGACCATTTTCCCAAGACGAATATCTTCAATGATCTCTTGCGGGGTACTTATTGGCATACTCTATTTTCCTATCGCTGAACTATTTTCCGCACAGTCCCTGACTTAGATTTATCCACGACCGTGGTGGCATGGGACAATGCGCGGTTTACGCAAAACCATTTTGTTGTAAAAATGCTAAGCTAATTTTTGACTCTGGTGTCTCTTCATCTTGCTGGTTTTGCAGCAAACACTCCATATAACGCGCGAGCACATCCACTTCCAAATTCACTTTACGCCCAACATGAAATGCATCAATGGTCGTTTCGGCAGAAGTGTGAGGCACTATGGTCAGCTTAAAGGCATTCTTTCTTAAATCATTCACAGTGAGGCTGATACCATCTACTGTAATTGAGCCTTTTTCAGCCACGTATTTATTCAATGCCGGTGGGATCGCTACCCAAAACTCTATCGAACGACCAACAGGATTACGTTCAATGATTTCACCAACACCGTCAACGTGCCCAGAAACAATGTGTCCACCAAAACGAGTGGTCGGCAACATGGCTTTTTCTAGGTTGACCTTGTCACCAACTTGATAGTGAGCAAACCCGGTTTTGTTGAGCGTTTCTAGTGAGAGATCCGCGGTATATTGAGTGCTGTTATAATCTACCACGGTCAAACAGACACCATTTGTGGCAATACTGTCACCAAGTTTGACATCGCTCATATCAAGATGACCGACTTTCACGGTCACGCTGATGTCTTCACCTTTGGGCGTAATCGCGGCAAGTGTACCTACCGCCTCGATAATTCCTGTAAACATGCTATTTATCTTTTATTTTAGGTACGGCAATGATCCGAATATCCGGCCCAACTTGTCGTACATCTTTGATGATTAACTCTAGCGTATCCGCCATGGAAGATAGCCCCAAAGCACCAAATAGCCCCCGACCATCACTACCCATGATTTTAGGCGCTAAGTACAAAATGATCTCATCGACCAATTGGGCTTGGATCAGTGAACGAGCCAGTGTGGCACCAGCTTCTACCCAGAGATGATTCATTTGTGACTGCTCAGCTAAATAAGCTAAGGTATCCGCTAACTCAAATTGTGTCTGGTTGCTATTGAGCAATGACGTATGTTCAGTGCCAAGCACCAATACTTCACCGGAATGTTGATACAGCTTTAGACCATCATGGAGTTGGTTTTGCCTGTCAAGAATAACTCGCACTGGTTGGCGTAACTGATGTTGTGGGTAGTTCACTTGCACTGATGGAGGCAGTTCATCCCAACGCACAGTCAATGAAGCATCATCTTCAATCACTGTTTTGCTGGTCGATAAAATCCCACCCGCTTTGGCGCGAAATTTTTGCACATCTCGCCGCGCGGCCGCTGAAGTGATCCATTGACTCTGACCATTATTGAGTGCTGTTTGTCCATCAAGACTTGCGGCCATTTTCAATTGGACAAAGGGCATCCCACTTGTCATGCGTTTAATAAAACCCGGATTGAGCGCGATGGCATCCGCTTCTAACAAACCGACTTCGACTTCAATCCCAGCGTCACGCAACATTTGAATACCACGCCCAGCGACTTGAGGATTCGGATCTTGCATTGCGCAAATCACTTTCGCCACTTTGGCGTTAATCAAGCCTTCAGCGCAAGGCGGTGTACGGCCATGATGCGAGCAAGGCTCTAAAGTGACATAAGCAGTAGCACCTTGCGCTTGCTCGTTTGCCATGCGTAAGGCGTGCACTTCGGCATGCGGCTCACCAGCACGAACATGAAAACCTTCACCAACAATCTGCTCTCCTTGAGTGATCACGCAGCCGACATTGGGGTTAGGTTGAGTGGTAAAAACGCCACCTTTGGCAAGCTCAATGGCTCGCGACATCATTTGATAATCAAAAGGAGTAAACATAAGCGATTAATCTTCCAGCTTCGCGATTTCTTCACCAAACTCACGAATATCTTCAAAACTGCGATACACGGAGGCAAAGCGGATGTAAGCGACTTTATCGAGTACTTTGAGCTGCTCCATCACCAAGTTACCAATCATTTTACTTGGGACTTCTCGCTCACCAGTAGCTCGCAACTGAGATTTAATCATACTGATTGCAAGCTCAATCGCATCGGCGCTGACGGGGCGTTTTTCTAATGCTCGCTGTATACCACCGACCATTTTATCTTCGTTAAACGGTTCACGATTTCCATTTGATTTGATGACTCTTGGCATCAAGAGCTCGGCCGATTCAAACGTGGTAAAACGTTCATTACATGCCAAACATTGACGGCGACGGCGCACTTGATGGCCATCAGCGACAAGACGAGAATCAATCACTTTGGTATCGTTCTCTGAACAAAAAGGACAATGCATATCACCTCCATAGCAATGAGCATCAGTGTACCGGAATTAGTACGCAAGTTGAACGCAAAAGGGGCATCAGCCCCTTTTCAATCTCTATTTTGTTAACAACCACACTTTGCGTTATCCATAACGAAAAGAACTTAACGGCGTGATAAGTAATTGGCTTTGCCAACCCACTTGTAACTGGTCAACTCTTCTAAGCCCATCGGCCCGCGAGCGTGCAATTTTTGGGTCGAAACGGCCACTTCAGCACCTAAACCAAATTGAGCCCCATCGGTAAAACGCGTCGAAGCATTGACATACACTGCAGCAGAGCCCGCTGAATTAATAAACAGCTCTGCATTAAATAGGTCATTTGTCATGATCGCATCCGAATGGCTTGCATTGTGTTCACGCATATGTTCAATCGCTTGCTGCACGTCATCGACCACTTTGACGCCCAAAGTGTAACTTAGCCATTCGGTGTCAAAATCGCCTTCAACGGCCTCTCTCAACTGTTTCGCATGGCTCATGCAGGTTTGGGCTTTTGGCTCTACAACGAAGGTCACTTGATCATTAAGTCGTAGCACCAGTTTTGCCAAAAACTCACTGGCAATCGCTTGATGAACCAGCAAAGTATCCAGTGCGTTGCACGCAGAAGGGCGCTGAATTTTGGCGTTTTCAATTACCTCGACTGATTTGTCTAGATCCGCCGATTGGTCAACAAAAATATGGCTAATGCCAAAACCACCAATAATCACTGGAATGGTGCTGTTTTCTTTGCACATTTTATGTAGGCTAGCGCCGCCGCGCGGAATGATCATATCAACATATTCATCCAGCTTGAGCAGCTGTGAAACCAGTTCGCGATCCGGTTTTTCAATATACTGCACCGCAGCCGCTGGTAGTTGTGCTTTTTCTAGCGCCGATTGAATAACGTTGACTAGCGCCATATTGGAGAAAAAGGTCTCTTTCCCTCCCCGTAAAATACTGGCGTTACCCGTTTTTAAACACAATGCCGCAATATCAATGGTCACATTCGGACGCGCTTCATAAATAACGCCCACCACACCTAACGGTACTCGGCGGCGAGACAATGACAATCCGTTTTCAAGCACTCGGCTATCGATTTCACTACCGACAGGGTCATTGAGATTAATCACATTACGCACGTCATTAGCAATGGCTTGCAGGCGCGATTCATTGAGCAATAAGCGATCAAGCATGGCATCGTTCAACCCGGCTTCTCGGGCCAGTTCGATATCTTGAGCATTCGCTTTTAAAATCACGGCGCTCTGCGCCTCCAGTTCATCGGCAATGATCGCTAATGCATTGTTTTTTTGTGTCGTTGAAACGGTAGCGAGCTGGAAAGCGGCCTGTTTGGCGGCTTTACCCATTATGGTTAAATCCACTTTCTTTTCCTTATTCTTGGATCACAACAAGATCATCGCGATGAATTACTTCTGAGCCATAATCGTAACCTAAAATGCCTCCGATATCTTTGCTGTGTTTACCCGCGATTTTGGCTAAGTCTTGGCTGGAATAAGCGGCAATGCCACGGGCAATTAATACGCCTTGTTTATCGGTTACTCGCGCCACTTCACCACGTGCAAAAGTACCACTGACATTCACTACCCCTTTCGCTAATAAGCTACTGCCATTCGCAACTACAGCGTTGACGGCTCCGCCATCAATGACAATGTCACCAGAAGCGGCAGGACCCGCTAAAATCCAGCGTTTGCGGTTTTCTAACGCTTCGGTACATGGCAAGAAACGGGTGCCTTGTGGCGCATCACTTAAAGAGTCAAAAATAACGTTGCTGGCACGCCCTGCGGCGATAATGACTTCAATCCCTGCACGACGAGCAATATCAGCGGCCTGAAGCTTAGTTGCCATACCTCCGGTGCCAAGCGTGGTACCACTACCCCCAGCGATTTTACGCAAGGTATCATCAATGGTTTTGACTTCTTTAATCAGTTCAGCGTTAGGATCTTTACGCGGGTCTGCGGTGAAGAGCCCTTTTTGATCAGTGAGCAGCAATAGTTTATCGGCACCACATAAGATACCGACCAAGGCTGACAAATTGTCGTTGTCGCCCACTTTGATTTCACTGGTTGCCACTGCATCGTTTTCGTTGACCACAGGAATAATATCGTGCTCGACCAAAGCATTAATGGTATCTCGCGCATTCAAAAAACGCTCACGATCTTCTAGATCGGCACGAGTCAGTAGCATTTGACCTATTTTAATCCCATAGATGGCAAAAAGAGATTCCCATGCTTGAATCAGTTGACTCTGCCCAACCGCAGCAAGCAACTGTTTGCTAGCCATTGCGTTGGGGAGTGCGGGGTAACCTAAGTGTTCTCGACCAGCGGCAATTGCGCCCGACGATACAATCACCACTGAGTGGCCTTGCTTTTTCAGTTCAGCACATTGACGGACAAGCTCAACCATATGAGCTCTATCTAACGCCAAAGTACCACCGGTTAATACACTGGTTCCTAGCTTCACAACGATTGTTTGAAGTTGCACCGCTTTTCCGCTTTGTTGATTCGTTGTCATGATTTCTTCTGAAATGGAAAACACATAAGAGCTGATGTTTTAGCAATCAAAGCAATAATTCACAAGTAGAAAAGGTGCTAAAAAGCACCTTTTTCATCACGAGGATAAGGGGATAACGAAAATCAGACGAATTCAGCGGAATCTTGTGCAATCTCAACACTCAATTCAAAGCGCTCATAGAGACTCGCTACCAGTTTGGCATGAAACTCTTCTTGGGTACGTTTGACTTCAGAAAATACGGATTTAGGAATCGCGTCGGCATCCCACGTGCCAGCTAAGTTGTAACGTCCTGTATGATACTTAGCCTCAAACCCTGATTCTTTCTTAGTAAGTTCCAGCCACCAGCCCCAAAACTCTCGTTTTTCTGGGGATTTTTTGTCATTAACGCAAGACGCAAGGCAATCAAATAAGTAGTGATCCTCACGACATTGGCCTTCTCGTAAATAAGGTCCAATAGCTTTTAAAGCAGACAATAAGCGATAATGAGTCGGGGTGTGGGTCATTTCTGACATATTGACTCTCCATTTCAATGTTAAGAACGATCATTATTTTTATTAATCATATGCTTGTTACCGCATACCAATATCATGCTTAACTAATTTAGTAGAAAAGTCACCTAAATAGCTCATCTTCTAACCACTTTATCGCTAAATCGAGGGATTGCTCATATCCTTGTGTAATTGTTTTGCTTTTTATCTGTTTCGCTTTGCCATATTCACTAAAAATTGCAACTAATTGATTATCTGAATAGGGTGAAATGGGATCACCTTCTAATCCTAAAGCCAAAATCGGAACTTTAGTTCGCCTACTGGTTAAAAAGCCTTGCACTTTCAGTGACCACGCTCGCATCAACCCAGCAAGACTATTAATATCCACCACGTCTTTACCTAAACGAGACGCCAGCACATCAATATACATTTTGGGCATTTTTTTCAATTTTTCTGGCGAAGCTAAAATATCGTGGATAGGTGCGCCTAATGAAACACAAGCCTTGATTTTATCTTGCTCTAGAAAAGAGAGCCTGATCATGGAGTTACCACCAAATCGAAATCCAACAAGCCCCACTTTTCGATGCTCAACCCAAGGCAAGCTTTCCAGTTCATTGAGTACGGCTTGATGCAGACATGAAGAATCTTCAGTTAAAGGCCAATGGGAGCTATGACCTACGGAGGGCATATCAATGGTTAACATCGCAATATCTCTAGGCGCGAGATAATCTCTAAACAAACGCCACATATCCGTCTGCAAACTGTCTAAACCGGCGCTAACCAAAACGACCGGATGAGGCCTATCGGTATTGGGCAAATGCAAATTAGCGACTATTTTTTTGTTCTTATAGGGTACTTCAACTTGCTTAATCACATAACGAGTCAATTTGGCCGCTTCGTTATAAGCGCTGTTTGACAGTATCTGCGCCTGCAAGGATAAATTATCATTTTTTAGATGCGGATAACCAGCAATGCTAAAGCAGAGCGACGCGGAAAAAAGTTCATTGGCTGCCTCTTCGTCTTGCTTGTCATTAGCGCGCTTTTGGTGACGCATCCCCAGCTTAGTCCACTCGTATGCCCAGTTACCACTGTGATAGCCCATAACCGTATCTAACCAATCCGCTTCGGTTCGCGAATGTTTCGAAGAGGCAATGCGGGCGAGAACTTCTTCTTGCTCTACAGGATCAACACCTTGCCATATCCACTGTAAACGCCTGAGATTTCGATACCAAACGTACCCTTCTTGTTGTTTTTTAAGATCCAAAATTTCTTGGCTACTTGGCATATAGCGAATTAATGCCGAGGTTTCTTGAGCTTGCTTGTGTTTCTGGAACAAGGTTTCAGAAAGATTTTGGCTGTTAGATTCAGACATAAGTCGATTCAATTGAGAGCGGTGCTCTAATAGTAATAAAAAAAATGGCCCGATAAAGGGCCATTTTCAAATAAACGCAAGAAAAGCATTACTTTTGTTTACGGTTAATCGGTTCTGCGTATTGAATCGTCATATCCCATGGCTGCTCAATCCACGTATCTTGAGCAATATCCACAACATAATCATCTAACAAGCTTACGCCAGAAGGCTTCGCACACACCGCAATCAATTTCGCTTTAGGATACATTTCACGTAGCTTACGTGCGGTATCACCACTATCGACCAAATCTTCAACAATTAAGAAACCTTCGCCGTCACCTTCAGGTGCTTTGATCACTGTCATGTCACGCTGATGATCATGATCGTAACTTGAAATGCAAATCGTATCGACATGGCGAATACCTAATTCACGCGCCAATATGGCACCAGGAACCAGACCACCACGGCTCACCGCCCAAATACCTTTCCATTGCTCTGCAGGCATCTGTTTTTCTGCCAATTGACGACAGTAAGTCTGCATGTTGTCCCAAGTGATAACGAATTTATTGCTCATTGTTGTAAACCTAATTATTTAAATAATCTGTGTCGTTCATTACATTGCAGAGGCGATATACTTAAAGATGAAGATGGCTGACATCACCCACACACTTATCGATACACTGCGCCCTTTGCCACTAAATAGTTTGATAGCCGCATAAGCAATGAAACCAAGAGAAATACCTTCTGCGATAGAGAATGTCAGCGGCATTAATAAACAGGTAACGACGACAGGAGCCGCTTCTGTTAAATCGCGCCAATCAATACTGACCAAACCAGAAAGCATCAAAATTGCCACGTAAAATAATGCACCAGACGTAGCGTACGCAGGGATCATTCCAGCTAATGGCGAGAAGAATAATGCAAGTAAGAACAAAATGCCAACAACGACTGCAGTCAGCCCTGTGCGCCCGCCAGCAGCAACACCCGCCACACTTTCAATGTAAGAGGTTGTGTTTGATGTACCTAGCAGGGCACCGACTGACGTAGCAGTAGAATCGGCAAGCAATGCTTTATTTAGACGTGGAATTTTACCATCTTTACCAATCAAATCTGCTTTTTGCGCCACGCCAACTAAGGTGCCAGCCGTGTCAAATAGATCGACAAACAGAAACGCAAACACCACTGAGATCATACCCACTTCAAAAACGGCGGAGAAATCAAGCTGCAAAAAAGTTGGCGCAATACTTGGTGGTGCCGACATAATGCCATGCCACTGAACGTCACCAAACACTAAACCAAGGCCAGTAACCGCAAGAATCGCGATCATTACGGCACCCTTTAAACCACGATGAACCAAAGCAATCGTCAGGAAGAAACCTATCGCACCGAGTACAGCAGGAAGAGAAGTAATTGCGCCGACAGAAACCAAAGTTGCAGGGTTATCAACCACAATGCCTGCATTCTTCAGGGCAATAAAGGCAAGAAAAAGTCCAATACCGGCCGAGATCCCCGTTCGTAATGACATCGGAATCGAACCGATGATCCACTCACGGATTTTAAAGATACTAAGGAAAATGAACAGCACACCAGAAACGAATACCGCCGCCAGCGCAACTTGCCATGTATACCCCATGCCGAGCACAACGGCGTAAGTAAAAAATGCGTTTAACCCCATACCCGGAGCCTGCGCGATTGGGTAGTTGGCAACAAAGCCCATGATGAAACAGCCAATAGCCGCCGCAAGACACGTAGCAACAAATACTGCACCACGGTCCATGCCGGCATCCGCTAAGATCGCAGGGTTAACAAAGATAATGTATGCCATCGTGAGAAATGTCGTTATTCCTGCGATAACCTCAGTGCGCACGTTTGTGCCATATTCACTAAGTTTAAATAGCCTTTCGAGCATGATCGAGTCCTATAAGGGTAAAAAGTAAACGGTTGCGTAATCGATTGGCTGTGGATTATAGAGAGATCAGATCACAAATTCCAGATAGAATTAAGGCTGTAATATGCTTTTATTAATGGCTTATGAACCTAGTCGCGCTTCATTTCTTCAAAAAGAAAAAGCGGATTTCCATATCGTATTGCCGTTGAGCCGTAAAGGAAGTGTTGAACATTGAGATAAAAAAACGCCACCTCATCTGAGGTGGCGGCGAATCATTTTAGCCAAACTGACTACAAAAAAATTCCAATATCTAGGGGGTGAACATACAGTTCAAATAACATGCTTAAAGTCTTAATAACCAAAGCTTGTTGGGTAAGCAAAGTTGCCAGTGTAAACAGACTTGTTTGTCCAGAACATTGCTGATGGTAAACCTTTCATAACTATCACCTTATAAAATCAATTGAACATAAATTTGATTTCTCGGTTCCATGGAGGCGATAAACGGACTCATCCTTTGAGCATTTTTTCTTCGCTTTCGAAGTTGGTTACAAATATACCACCAAGAAATTAAATTACAATATTTGGCGTGATAAAAATCACATAATTTTATTTTAATGATCTACATCAACAGATTTAGGTAATTAAATTACACAAATATCAGCAAAAAATGATTATTAGGCGGTAAGGGGAAGAATCTCATCGCCGATTGTGTCATCTCTTCTATACGCTACAGTCGATTTAATGTGACACCAATAAAACAATTCTCAAGCGGTGAGGCTACTCGCTGATTGTCGAGAGTGGTATGCTGTCCACCACTACAAGTCATGCTCAGATCTAGTCGATATCGCTACCAAAGAAACATTTCGCCTGTTCATGATCTGGCAAGCTCGAATAAAAGGAGTATTCCGTGTCTGAGTTCTATTCTGAAATCAGTAAATTGTCATCGGCACCCGTATGGCAATTTTTCGATAAAATCTGTTCCATTCCTCACCCGTCTAAGCATGAAGAAGCCTTAGCCCAGCACATCATCCAGTGGGCGACAGAGCAGGGTTTAGCGGTACGCCGAGATCCAACCGGCAACGTTTTCATAAAAAAACCAGCGACAGCTGGCATGGAACACAAGAAAGGTGTGGTTCTACAAGCTCATATTGATATGGTGCCGCAAAAAAACGAAGACACGCAACACGACTTTGCTAAGGACCCTATCCAACCGTATATCGATGGCGAATGGGTAACAGCCAAAGGAACCACTTTAGGTGCCGATAACGGCATGGGTATGGCAGCATGTTTGGCTGTTCTCGCGTCAAAAGAGCTCAAGCACGGTCCTATTGAGGTGTTGCTGACGATTGATGAAGAAGCGGGTATGACAGGTGCTTTCGGCCTTGAAGCTGGTTGGTTAGAAGGAGAGATCCTGCTCAATACTGATTCAGAACAAGAGGGCGAAGTATATATGGGCTGTGCTGGTGGTATTGATGGCACAATGACTTTTAATATCCAACGACAAGCCATGCCTGCTGGTTACGTAACACATCAATTGATTTTGAAAGGGTTAAAAGGAGGTCACTCTGGGTGTGACGTCCATACTGGCCGTGGGAATGCTAACAAGCTACTGGCTCGCTTTCTTGCTAGTCATGCACAAGAACTTGATTTACGTTTGATCGAGTTTCGCGGTGGTAGCCTACGTAACGCCATTCCTCGAGAAGCGTTTGTCACCGTGGCCATTCCTGCCGAAAATGGGGTAAAACTGGATGAGCTATTTAGCTCCTATACCCAGCTAGTGAAAGAAGAGCTTGGACGCGTCGAAACAGGAATCGTCACTTTCAACAACCCGCAAGAAAATGCAGAAAATGTCTTCGCTCTTGTTGATCAACAACGTTTTATTGCCGCATTAAACGCGTGTCCAAACGGTGTGATCCGGATGAGCGATGAAATTGAAGGCGTGGTTGAAACCTCATTGAATGTCGGTGTGATTACTACACAAGAAAACTCTGTGACTGTGTTATGCCTTATTCGTTCTCTGATTGATTCAGGTCGCCAACAGGTTGAAAGCATGCTCAAATCCGTTGCTGAGCTAGCGAATGCGGAAATTGCCTTTACTGGTGCTTATCCGGGCTGGAAACCAGATGCCGATTCAGAGATCATGGCTATTTTCAGAGACATGTACCAAGGTATTTACGGTCATAAACCGAATATAATGGTGATCCATGCTGGCCTAGAATGTGGTCTTTTCAAAAAACCTTATCCAGAAATGGATATGGTTTCGTTTGGCCCAACCATTAAATTCCCTCACTCACCGGATGAGAAAGTGAAGATCGACACAGTCGACCTTTTCTGGGAGCAAATGGTTGCCCTACTAGAGCATATTCCAGCGAAAGCTTAACCCACTCTGATGTCGAATTCTTCAACCAGCGTGTAATAGCAAGTTGATGAATATCTTGCTTTGGCAGCGGAATTCGGCATCAATCCTTACCTCTTTTTCTATCAATTAATTTTATCGATAAGGCAAATTAATTTCATTAGCGCACATTTTTTGTGACTGCTAGAGTTCGCCCCCTTGAAGTTCCTAGAGTTATTCACCACACTCTCTTCAAGCGATAACACCATTTAAAAGTTGTATCGGGGATGCGGCTACTCCTTAGCGGCGTCTTACATTCTCCAAAAATATTGAAACTGCGATGAAAGAAAAAATGATTGTCGGATGGCGAGAAACTCTCAGCCTTCCAGGGTTAGGTATTGAGCAAATTAATGCCAAAGTCGATACCGGAGCCCGCACGTCGTGCTTACACGCATTTAAGGTAGAGAGCTTCACCAAGGAAGAGACTCTTTGGGTTCGCTTTTGGATCCACCCTGTGCAGCGCAATAATGACAAGGTCACAGTGTGCGAAGCTAAAGTCATTGATGAACGAATCGTCCGTGATTCCGGTGGCCATGAAGAGTCACGTTACGTTATTCAATCAGACGTCAGTTTGGGCGGCCAAACTTGGCCCATTGAAATAACGTTAACCAATCGCGAAAATATGGGTTTTCGTATGCTATTAGGTCGCACCGCAATGCACCGTCGAATTTTAGTTAATCCAACTAAATCGTTTTTAATCGCTTTCGAGGAGAGCAAATAATGAAAATTGGTATTCTGTCACGTAATGCTTCGTTGTATTCAACCAAGCGTCTGATTGAAGCGTGTAAAAGCCGTGGCCACCAAGTCAAAGTGATTGATGGGCTGCGTTGCTATATGAATATCAATTCTGAAAAACCCGAAATTCACTTTAAAGGTGAAGAGTTAGCGGGTTTTGATGCAGTCATTCCTCGTATTGGTGCATCCGTTACGTTTTACGGTACTGCAGTATTACGCCAATTTGAAATGATGGGGGTTTATCCCGTCAATGAATCTGTGGCTATTAGCCGTTCCAGAGATAAACTTCGCTCAATGCAGCTATTGTCTCGTCGCGGCATTGGTATGCCAATTACTGGTTTCGCCAGCAAACCCGATGATGTCAAAGACTTACTCGACATGGTCGGAGGAGCACCGGTAGTAATTAAATTACTTGAAGGAACTCAAGGCATCGGTGTAGTGTTAGCGGAAACACGCAAAGCAGCAGAAAGTGTGATCGAAGCGTTCATGGGCTTGAAAGCCAATATCATGGTGCAAGAGTACATCAAAGAGGCTGGTGGCGCCGATATTCGCTGTTTCGTTATTGGCGACAAAGTTATCGCAGCCATGAAACGGCAAGGTGCCGATGGTGAGTTTCGCTCTAACCTACACCGCGGCGGAACGGCCTCTTTGGTAAAAATCACCCCTCTAGAACGTAAGACGGCTATCGATGCGGCGAAGATTATGGGTCTCAATGTTGCGGGTGTGGATCTTTTGCGATCGGAACGTGGCCCATTAGTGATGGAAGTCAATTCATCGCCAGGTCTTGAAGGTATTGAAGCCGCTACTGGTAAAGATATCGCCGGGTTGATTGTCGAATTTATTGAAAAAAATGCGGCAACGAAAGGGACAAAAACACGTGGCAAAGGTTAGGAAAAACACAGCATTTCATTTCCTGGGGGATTCAGTTCCCCCAGGAACGCGCAAGGCAATGGAGCTAGAAGCGGCTAAGCTTTATACACACTCGCCACTCTCTATCCCTATCGAAATCATTAATGGAATATCCACTGGCCCAACCTTAATGGTCAATGCCGCCATCCATGGTGATGAACTGAACGGCGTTGAAATAGTCCGTCAACTGATCAACTCCATCGACCCGCAAAAACTAAAAGGGACACTGATTGTTGTCCCCATCGTCAATGCCTTTGGCTTTATTCATAAATCTCGCTACCTTCCTGATCGACGCGATCTCAATCGCTGCTTCCCTGGAAGTGAAACTGGCTCCCTCGCCTCTCGCATTGCACATACTTTCTTTTCCCAAGTCGCTTTACGTTGTGATTACATCATTGACCTGCATACTGGTGCTATTCATCGCACGAATTTGCCACAAATCCGCGCCGATCTCACTAATCCTGAAACCTTGCGTATTGCCCAAGCATTTGCAACCCCAGTGATCATCGACTCTCCACTGCGTAATGGCTCGCTCAGAAGTGAAGCAGAGAAATCAGGCATTACAGTATTAACTTATGAAGCAGGTGAAGCGCTAAAATTTGAACCTATTGCCATCAATGCGGGTATTGTCGGTGTGAAACGCACCATGCAAGCCATTGGTATGATGCGCAAAAGTCGCAAGGCCGTACCGACATCGATCATCGCAAAATCAACCAGTTGGCTCAGAGCCGAAAGCGATGGCATCTTGCGCACTGTGGTGACGCTTGGTGACAAGGTCGAAAAAGGACAAGTGCTTGCCTATATCAACTCACCGCTTGGTCATGTCGAAGTCGAATTAAGAGCCAATAAGGGGGGTATTGTGATTGGCCAACAAACTCTGCCTCTTGTTAATGAAGGAGATGCCGTATTCCATCTCGCCTACTTCTCGCAAAGCGATGAGATGGTTGAGCAAGTCGTGGGCGATTTTATTGAAGAGGTCGCAGACAGCGATTTAGAACCTCTGACCACGGGACACTTGATGCCACCGTCGATGGTCTAAATTGTCGATAAGTCTAAACAATAGAGACACATAAGTTCAATAATAAAGCCCTTATTCAAAGGGCTTTATGCTGTTTAAGCGTGAGTGGGATGAAGAAAGTAACTCATTAACCGAACGAAGCCCAAATCACCGTAGCCACTAATACAGGGCAGACAAATTTCACATACCAAGGCCAGATTTTACCAAACCAACCCAATTGGAACTCAGGGAAACCTTGTTCTAACTCTTTGACTTTCGCGTGACGACGCCATACCCAACCGCCAAATAGGCAGAACATCAGCGCTGCTGTCGGCTGCAAATATTGCGTCGCAACCGTTGCCACTAAGCCAAATAGCGCACCAAAATTATAAACAATAACGACACTGACTAGCGCAATTAACGCGCCTAATACCCAGCTTGTTGGTGCGCGTTTCGTATTAAAACGCTCGCTGACTAAGGCTACAGGGCATTCCAGCATAGAGATAGAAGAGGTTAACGCGGCGATCGTCAGTAAAGTGAAAAATACGATAGCAAACACCTGCCCCATCCAACCAAGGCTATCAAACATCAATGGCAACACGGTAAAAACGAGCGTATCTGAATTTAGTAAAGAACCGTCAGCGGCATAGATTTCCACCCCTTTATGCATCGCAACAAACATCGCAGGCAACACAACAAGGCCAGCAATGAAAGCCACGGCAGTATCAACTAAAGTCACATTTAGTGCCATCTTCGGCAGGTTTTCTTGCTTACTCAGATAAGAGCCGTAAATCAACATCGAGCAGCCACCAATGGTTAATGAAAAAAAGCCTTGTCCCATTGCCGCCAGTAAAAGATGTCTGTCAAACACCTTTGAAAAATCAGGGACCAAATAGTGTTGTAAACCTTCCATCGCACCAGTTTGCATCATGATGTAAACAAACAGCACACCAAACAGTACAAACAATGCAGGCATTAAACGCGTTGACCATTTCTCAATCCCGTCTTTAACACCACCTTGCACGATTAGAATCGTCAAAATATAAAACACTAAGGTTCCGAATAAGTTACGCTCAACACTAAACCCTTTCAACCAAGCTGTGATTTCCACAAAACCCAATAACTCTGTCATCGCACCGAGTAAAAAGCAGATTAGCCAGCCACCGACGATGCTGTAAAACGCCAGTACCGCACTCGGAACACTCAAACCAATCCAACCGACAAAGCCACCGACCATTTTACCTAGTGGATGAGGCGTTAATGAGCGCATGCTATCAACAGGGTTTGCTTGCCCAAAACGGCCTATCGCCATTTCAACCACTAACATAGGGAAGGCAACGACCATGATCATCACCAAATAAACCAATAAGAATGCGCCGCCGCCGTTGCTTGCCGCTTGGGTTGGAAAGCCCCAAATATTACCTAGGCCAACTGCCGCACCCGCCGCCGCAAGAATAAAACCAAGACGTGAACCAAAATGTTCACGAGAATCAGGCTGTGTCATACCACTCACACAAATATCAATAGACTAGTTAGCTAGTACGGTAATACAGGCAATCAAATAGAGCAATTCCACTGCTTATTTATTAAACAAGCATTGCAAAAATAAACAGAATTTACTGCGTAAAGATTATTGAACAGGCAATGTTAACGGGAGATTAGAGGTGAATTTTTGCACGAGATAACGACCTCTTCCTTGTGCTTTGACTGCATAAAGTGCTCTATCAGCCACATGAAAGAAATCTAGATAGTGATTCAACTGTGGGGTATCAATTTCAACCCCTCCAACACTAATTGAAAGCGTCTTCTTAGCCGGGGAAAATTGGTGGGTAATGCGCAGTGATTCAACCGATTCGATCAGTCGTTTAGCATAAGCTTGACCATCAATTTCGATGTCGCTCGCCAAAACTACACAAAACTCTTCTCCACCAAAGCGAGCAACCAGTTTTTCACCGCCAAAATCCAATTTTTTTAAGCTAGTCGCAACAGATTTCAATGCTTCATCACCCTCTAAGTGGCCGTAGTGATCATTGAACAATTTAAAATAGTCAATATCGATTAAAAACAATACGATATATCTAAATTGATAATCAACAATATAGCTTTTAAAGACCTTTTCTAAACGACGGCGGTTCGCAATACGTGTGAGTGGATCGTGCTCTGATTGCCATTTTAGTTCACGCCGACTGGTTTCCAGCTCCCATACTATTTGGTTCATCGTACGCGAAAACTCTTTCATTTCCTTCGATATGAAGGATCGCTCACTAGGCATCTTTCCACCCGATGCTTTAAATTGATCCAGTACTTGATTGGCATCATTGATTGGCTTGACTACTTTATTCGCTACAACTAAGTTCAAGAAAAACATTAGGATAGAGAATGAAGCAAGCCCAGACAGCTCCTGCCATTGAATAAACGGTGGGACTTTAACGGTATGACTTACTTTAATCAACACAGTAAGACGATTGCGATAATCAAGCATTTCAAGGTAAGAGATATTATCTTCATGTGGCGCGGCAACGGTTTGATCATTAAGACTTTTGATCAGCATCACTTCCACATTCACCCCAGTTGCAATCACAAGCTCATTGATAAACTGTCCACTGATCCTTTTTAAAAAAAGTAAATAACCTTTGTCGCACTCCTTTGCGTCACTATTACAAACCCGAGAGGTTGCAACGATAAAAGGTTTGTCGTCTATCACGATAAAACTGAGATTCGGTTTGATGAAATCTTTTGGTGCTTTCATCGCGTCCGCTAAAATATCACCAAAATTATATCGAATCGCATCATAACTGGCTTCATGGCCAGTCTCATAGTCGTAGCGCTGGCCCCAAACTAATTGCACATCTGGATTAAAAATAAAAATACCGTCTAATGACTTGGATTCAAAGGTGTGAGTACCAATACTGTCGCGAATAAAATCATCATTAGGCTTAGCAATAAAATCGGCCATTTCATTCCATGCGGCATAATCAGCCAATGATGCCCCCATGTCCGTTTTTTGCATATTAAGAACAGTTCGAACTCGGTTAACCTCACCTCGTTGCAAGGAAAGAGCATCTTCAACGGCGCGATCATAAGACCACATAAACTTAAATAGCAGATAACACAAAATAAACAGCACAACGAAGGCTATTGAAACTAATGCTGTTAACCGTCTCAAGCTAAAATTATTAAACAACATCCATACCAGTAAATTAACCTAACATCATAGACACAAATAAAGAGCACCGAATGTGCTCTTTAAGTTTAGATGGTAAAGACTTGATAATCTTTTAATACTGGTATTTTTTGGTGCAGTTGTTGTTCCTGCTCAACCATATCATTAAGAGACTCACAAAAATCACGACTCTCTTTTTGAATTGTGGCGGCGTTTTCTTGAATTCGCTCGGCTAACTTAACTTTTAAGTCCGCCATGGTATCGGTCAATTTTGTGATGTTTAAGCCACCCTCTTCTCTCATTTTCAGTGAAAGGGCATCGAAGGCGCCGGATATAAACTCTTTGTTAAATAAAGCTTTCGCTTTTTCAAAATCATCGGCCCAAGTTTGCGTCATTGATTCAAAAGTCTGCGCAGGGAGAACCAGCTCACCATTTTTGTAATAACGAGATTCAATATTGGCAAAAAAAGCTGCTATGGATTGCTTGGCGCTATCGAAGGCGTTGGGAGATTCAATACTTTTCGCAACATCATCCAAAATATCATTCGCCAACGCTAAGCCATCACTCGCCATCTGTTTTACTTTAGGCAATGAAGCATTCATGCTTTCTCTATACTGCTCAAGGGCCGTTTTCTGGTCACTGTCGAGCTCCATCTTTTCACCACGGATATAAAGATTGTTCTGTGTATCCATCAAAACAGTGTCGGTGCTCGTTTTGAGAATTTCAACCTTATCACCATCAAGGTGAACTTCATGGTTCACATCAACTCGGCACTGCGCTGCCCACAAAGGGGAGCTCAACAACATTAAAGTGACTAACACTACTTTTTTCATTGTTTTCTCTCATCGATCGTTTTATGACTAACCATATCAGGTGTGGATATTTGATGAGTTAGTATTTCTCGCTAGCAATATAAATGATTTCGACCTAAAAACCGTCAATTTAATGACATAAATGTTAGTTTGTTTCACTAATTTAAAAAAAACTGAGCTGCTTATTGAGCATTTCTGGCTTTAACATCACTTGTAAACCAAGTAAGCGAATTTCTCGCCCATTTTGCCGCAACAAAATATTCTCCAAAAGGGTTCGAAAATCATTGAGCTCTAACTGTGGATGAAGATGCTCAATCGTCGTAAGTTGAAAATCGGCAAACTTGACTTTGATCCCTTGTTTGACAATCGCCCCATCAACACTCGCTCTGTCTAACCTCGCTTTTATCTCTGGATAGAGATGATGTTCAATCACCTGCCAGCACTCTTCATAACTTGAGATATTTTGACTAAATGTTCTTTCGACACCTAATGATTTGCGCTCCCTCTCTGTCACGACTTCGCGATTATCAATTCCATGACTTTTCTTCCATAGTGAAGCGCCTAATCTGCCAAAGTTACGAAGTAGCTCTCGATAGTCCGTTAGCTTGATATCTTCACACTTATAAAAACCCGCTTGGTGCAACTTTTCCAGACTAACCTTACCGACACCGGGTATTTTCTCTAGCGGCAATGAATCGACCACCTGCTGTACTTTATCGGGTGGTATTACAAATTGGCCGTTAGGCTTATTCATATCAGAGGCCACTTTAGCCAAAAATTTTACAGGTGCTACACCTGCAGAGGCGGTCAGTTGAAGTTCGTTGTGAATATCATGGCGAATGGCTTGAGCTATCAATGTTGCGCTTCCTTGACATAGCGATGAATCACTCACATCAAGAAATGCTTCATCTAATGATAACGGCTCAATAATGGAAGTATAACGTTCGAATATCTGTCGGATTTGAGTGGAAATAGCTTTGTATACCGACATTCGCCCCGGAACGACCAGCAGATTGGGGCATAATTTTAAGGCTTGAGCGGTCGGCATTGCGGAACGAACGCCAAATTTCCTCGCTTCATAATTGCAAGTACTTAACACACCACGCTGCTTTTCATGACCACCAACGGCTAGAGGGCGATGCCTATATTCGGGGTTATCACGCATTTCTACCGCAGCGTAGAAACAATCCATATCAATATGGATAATTTTTTTGATTTTATTTTCCAATTCAAAACCATCAAAAAACTGTATACATAAACAGTATATTCTTGGTTTCTATGGATTGAAATGAATTGCTTTTAAAAATTAAAGAGCCTGCACAAAACAGGCTCTTTAATCGTAGCTCAGGCGATACGATCTTTTTCCCAATGCGCTAACTTTTCAGCTCTTGCTGCGGCCTTAGCTTCGCGTTTTTTACGTGCATCACAAGGCTCTGGGCAATTGCACACTTTTTCAATGCCAACAGCACCTAATCCACCACAGCTGCCTTTGACTACTTTCTTTTGAAAGACATAGCCAACCGCCATCGCGGCAATGACACACAGAAATACACTGAATGTAATGAAAAAAGTATTCATAACTTAACTCACTTTTTATTTAGAAATGGCTTAAATGCGCTGGAGGCAATCTCTTCAAAACCTTGTTCTGTTTTCACAATCATGAACACAGGAATATTGTATTGCTCTGCAACCTCAATACCTTTCGTCTCTCCTAGTACCATTAATCCAGTCGCTAGGCCATCTGCCGTCATTGAAGATGCGTCCAAAACGGTAACTGATACCACTTTATTATGGATGGGTTTGCCAGTGATTGGATTGATAATGTGAGAATAACGCACACCATCTTGCTCAAAATAATTACGGTAATCACCTGAAGTGGCAATTGCCAGATCACCAGGTTCAATGATCTCTTGAGCGGTACGTTCATCAACTGTCGGTTTTTCTATAGCGATTCGCCAAGGTACGCCTTCTCGATTTACGCCTTTTAAGCGCATCTCACCACCGACTTCAACCATGTAATTGGCAATGCCTTGTGATTGAATGTAGTCAGCAACCACGTCGACTCCCCATCCTTTCGCAATAGTTGAAAGGTCCACATAGAGATTAGGAAGATCTTTACTTAACGTAGTGTCGGTTGCGCTAAGATGCTCAATGCCTATGTTGGTTTTACGCTCAGCCAATTCAGCATCGCTTGGCACCACATCAGGACGAGCTTCAGGGCCAAAACCCCATAGGTTAACCAAAGGACCAACAGTGACATCCAATGCACCTAAAGTAAGACCGTTAAGACGCTGCGCTTCTTTCACCACGGTTGCGGTTTGAGAAGAAACCGTAAAAGGTTCCGTTCCTTGATATTGATTAAAACGGCTGAGCTCAGAATCTTTACGATAGGTCGACATTTGATCGTTCACTTCTTCCAATAACCGATCAACTTCCTTTTGGAGAGCCTCCGAGCTAGGGATCCCTTCAGCTTTCAGGTACTTAATATTGTAAGTCGTGCCCATAGTAGGGCCACTGAGATGAACTTGCTCAACCGATTTTTCACAACCCGCCAAGATGAATAGAGAAGCTAACGCAACAAGCCATTTTTTCACTTGTTTACTCCTAAAAATGAAAGTGAATATAGAAAAGAAGTGGTTATAGAAAAGAAATTCCTACACCTATTTTCTATGTTAACTGAGTTGGAATTCAAAGCCACAAGGCAAAACTAAAACTAAAAAAACAATGGCTGACTCATCAGAGCCAGCCATAGGTTTTACTTACTTCAGTGAATTAACCACCGAAGTCATCAAGAAGGATGTTCTCATCTTCTACACCAAGGTTTTTCAGCATGCCAATCACAGCCGCATTCATCATCGGTGGTCCACACATGTAGTATTCACAATCTTCAGGCGCTTCATGGTCTTTCAGATAGTTTTCATACAATACATTGTGGATGAAACCTGTGTATCCATCCCAGTTATCTTCAGGCATTGGATCAGAAAGCGCACAATGCCATACGAAATTCGAGTTTTCAGCTGCAAGGCCGTCAAAATCTTCAACGTAGAACATCTCACGCTTAGAGCGCGCACCATACCAATAAGACATCTTACGGGTAGATTTTAAACGCTTAAGCTGATCGAAGATGTGTGAGCGCATTGGAGCCATGCCCGCACCACCACCGATAAAGACCATTTCTGCATCCGTATCTTTGGCAAAGAACTCACCAAATGGACCAGAAATAGTACATTTATCACCTTCTTTCAGTGACCAAATGTAAGAAGACATCTGACCCGGTGGCACATTGGGATTATTAGGCGGCGGCGTAGCAATACGCACGTTTAGCATAATAATACCGAACTCTTCAGGGTAATTCGCCATTGAGTAAGCACGAATAATATCTTCATCAACTTTTGACTCGTAGCGGAACAGGTTAAATTTGTCCCAATCGCCACGATACTCTTCTGGCACGTCAAAATCTGAATATTTGATGTGGTGTGCTGGCGCTTCGATCTGAATGTAACCACCAGCACGGAAAGGTACTGACTCGCCATCAGGGATCTGAAGTTTAAGCTCTTTAATGAAGGTGGCTTTGTTGTCGTTAGAGATAACGGTACATTCCCACTTTTTAACACCAAAAATTTCTTCAGGAAGTTCAATATCCATGTCTGTTTTCACAGCCACTTGACACGCTAAACGTTCACCCTCACGAGCTTCACCTTTAGTAATGTGATCAAGTTCAGTAGGAAGAATATCACCACCACCAGATTTCACTTTTACACGGCATTGACCACAAGAGCCGCCACCACCACACGCCGATGATACAAAGACACCAGAACCTGCAAGTACGCTCAGTAGCTTACCACCTGGATTAGTCACAATAGACTTATCTGCATCACCGTTAATTGAAATTGTAATGTCGCCTGTTGGAACTAGCTTAGATTTAGCAAATAGAATTACCAAAACGAGTGCTAGAACAATCAGGGTAAACATCACTACACCAAGAATAATGTCCATTGACTATTCCTTAATTGTTGCGGTTTACCCGACTTACAGTTGAACACCAGAGAAAGACATAAAGCCTAACGCCATTAGACCCGCCGTGATGAAGGTAATCCCTAAACCACGTAAACCCGGAGGTACATCTGAATATTTCATTTTCTCACGGATACCGGCAAGAGCGACAATCGCTAACATCCAACCCACACCCGAACCGAAACCGTAAACGACGGATTCAGCAAAGTTATAATCACGCTGAACCATGAAAGATACACCACCAAAAATGGCGCAGTTCACTGTGATTAAAGGTAAGAAAATGCCCAACGCGTTATACAAAGGTGGGAAAAAACGATCCAATATCATCTCTAAGATCTGTACTAATGCGGCAATAACACCGATAAAGGTAATGAAATTTAGAAATGTAAGATCAATATTTTCACCCAATGCACCCGGTTTAAGTAACAAGTTATAAACCAAGTTATTCACTGGTACTGAAATGGTCAGAACAACAGTAACCGCAATCCCTAAACCAAACGATGTCTTTACTTTCTTAGATACAGCAAGAAATGTACACATACCCAAGAAGAAAGAGAGTGCCATGTTTTCGATAAAAATCGATCGAACAAGCAAACTGATATAATGTTCCATAACGCCCTTACTCCTTCGCTTCTAGTTGTTCAGGTTTGAACGTGCGAATCGCCCAAATCATGAAGCCAATTAGGAAGAATGCCGAAGGTGCTAGCAGCATCAAACCGTTAGGTTGATACCAGCCACCATCTTTCACAAGAGGTAGAACTTCCATTCCAAATAGCTTGCCTGAACCAAGAAGTTCGCGGAAGAAACCAACAGTGATCAATACAAAACCATAACCCAGACCATTACCGATACCATCGATAAAGGAAGGAATCGGTGCCGACTTCATTGCAAATGCTTCAGCACGGCCCATTACGATACAGTTAGTAATGATCAACCCTACGAACACCGATAGCTGTTTCGAGATATCGTATAAGTAAGCACGTAGGATCTGGTCAACAACAATAACCAATGAAGCAATGATCGCCATCTGAACGATGATACGCACACTGTTAGGTATGTGGTGACGAATTAACGAAACGAATAAGTTAGAGAAAGCCGTTACAAACATAACGGCTAGCGTCATAACAAACGCCGTTTCCAACTTAGTGGTTACCGCAAGGGCAGAACAGACACCAAGCACTTGAAGTGCGATTGGGTTGTTATCCAACACTGGCGCTAGAATGCTCTTTTTAATCTCTTTTGCGCTAGACATTAGTTCAAACCTCCGTCACGAACTTTTGCTAGGAATGGACCAAAGCCCATATCACCTAACCAGAAGTCGAAAGTGTGTTGAACACCGTTACTGGTCAGTGTTGCGCCAGAAAGTCCATCAACGCCATGCTCAGATCCGGCAGGAGCGCCACCTTTCACAACTTTAATTGCAGGTTGGTGGTTGTCATCAAACAATTTCTTGCCAACAAATTGAGCACGCCATGATGGGTTTTCAACTTCACCACCCAATCCCGGAGTTTCACCTTGTTCGTAGTAAGTAATGCCGGAAACGGTATTACCATCGGTTTCTACAGCCACAAATGCGTACATCATTGACCACAAACCATTACCGTGTACAGGCAGAATCACCTTGCTGGTTTTATCGCCGTCGTTCACCAGATAAACCACACCAACATTTGCACGACGTTGGATCTTCGCTTTATCTTGTTCAGCGCTCAGCTTGATCGATTCAGAGGCTTCTTTCGCTGCTTTGCGTTGATCGTAGTTAGCTGCATCGCCTTCAACAAAGTCACCCGTGTTGAAGTCAACCAGACGTGGTTCAATACTTTTATTGAACAACTCAACGATTTGTTTACTGCCTTTCGCTTCAATGCCAGCGACTTGCAGAATTTTGCTCTGCTTGTCCAGCGCCGCATTTTCTCTTTGCTTGTCACGCAGGCCAACCGCTGCTGTCGATACGATGATTGAGCACACTAAGCTCAATGCGATAACAACAAACAGCGTTTTTTTAATGCTATCGTTATTACTTGCCATAGCGTGCTAGTCTCCGCTTGATGTTCTTCTCAATCACAATATGGTCAAACAAAGGTGCAAATAGGTTCGCAAATAAGATCGCCAGCATCATACCTTCTGGGTAAGCTGGGTTAACCACACGAATCATCACACACATTGCACCAATCAAAATACCGTATGCCCATTTACCTTTGTTAGTAAATGAAGCCGATACTGGGTCGGTTGCCATGAAGAACATACCAAACGCAAAGCCACCAAGTACTAGGTGCCAATGCCAAGGCATATTAAACATTGCATTTGTGTCTGAACCAATAACATTGAACAGCGTTGATATGGCAATCATACCTACCATAACACCCGCAATAATGCGCCATGAAGCAATGCCCATGTAGACAATAAATGCCGCGCCAATCGCCAGTGCTAACGTCGATACTTCACCGATAGAGCCAGGAATGTTACCAACAAATGCATCCATCCAAGTAATGGCTTCGCCAGTGACCTTATTGATCAGAGCACCGTTACCACCTTGAGCCCATTGGCTTAGCGCCGTTGCACCAGAAAAACCATCTGCAGCTGTCCAAACAACGTCACCAGAGATCTGTGCTGGGTAGGCGAAGAATAGAAAAGCACGACCGGCTAATGCTGGGTTTAGGAAGTTACGCCCGGTACCACCAAAGATTTCTTTGGCAACAACCACGCCAAAGGTAATCCCTAAAGCGGCTTGCCATAAAGGCAGTGTGGGTGGAACAATCAGAGCAAACAAAATTGAAGTTACAAAGAAACCTTCGTTAACTTCATGCTTACGCACCATACAAAACAGCACTTCCCAAAAACCACCGACCAAGAATACCGTGGCGTAGATAGGTAGGAAGTAAGTCGCACCAAGCAGCATCATACTTGCCCAACCGGCTTGCGTACTTAATGTACCGCCAAGCATTTCAGTTAGCCAATAGTGCCAGTTACCACTGATGACTGTCGCCAATTCAGCGCCAGAATACAGATGGTTAAGTGCAGTAATCGATTGGTGACCAACGTTATACATACCCCAGAACATCGCTGGGAATACCGCTAGCCAAACCATGATCATGATGCGTTTGAGGTCAACGCTATCACGAACGTGTGAGCTTCGTTTTGTAACTAAACCAGGCGTATAAAAAAGCGTTGCGGCTGCTTCATACAAGGCAAACCATTTTTCATGTTTGCCGCCAGGTTCAAAATGATGCTCGATGTCTTCAAGAAACTTTTTAAGGCCCATGAAAATTACCCTTCCTTCTCAATCTTGTCTAGGCACTCACGAAGTAGCTGACCATATTCGTATTTACCAGGACATACAAAGGTACACAATGCGAGATCTTCTTCGTCCAGTTCAAGGGCACCGAGACGTTGAGCGCTATCGATGTCACCTGCACATAGGTCACGAAGTAGGAGCGTTGGTTCCATATCTAGTGGCAACACTTTTTCATAGTTACCAATAGGTACCATCGCACGATCACTACCATTGGTTGTGGTTGTCATGTTGAACAACTGACCTGTGAATAGATGACCAAGGAAAGAGCGAGTGACTGAAAATTTGTTCTTGCCAGGCATTGCCCAACCAAGAAAATCTTTGTCACGACCTTCACGCAGAACCGATACTTGGAGGTGGTAACGACCAAGATAAGCTACAGGCCCCGCCGCTTTCACACCAGAAAGTACAGAACCAGAGATGACACGAACTTCGCCCGGCATCAATTCGTTATCCGTTAACTCTTCGAGGCTAGCACCAATCTGAGTACGGACAAGACGAGGTTTGTTGACTACGGGTCCTGCAAGCGACACCACTCGTTGTGTGTATAGCTCACCGGTTAAGAACAATTGACCAAACGCAATCACGTCTTGGTAATTGATGCTCCACGCCACATTGACTGCATTTACTGGATAGAGGAAATGCATGTGAGTCCCTACAAGACCTGCAGGGTGTGGGCCATCAAACACATGTTCTTCAACGTTTGGCTGTGAAGAGCGTGGTAAGCTAGTACCAGATTTACAGACGTAAACCTTGCCCTCAGTCAGAGTTGAAAGGATATCGAGACCAGCGACGAATGCTTCAGATTGCTCATTAATGATCGTCTCAGGTTTTGCCGCTAATGGATTGGTATCCATTGCTGTCACAAAAATAGCCTGAGTTGAAGACTCAATTGCTGGAACCTTGCTAAACGGACGAGTACGCAACGCAGTCCAAAGACCAGACTCAACTAACTGAGTTTTAACCGTTTGACGGTCAACACTTGCTAGTTGGCTAGCTTCAAAGCTATCGAACGTGATTTGCTCATCACCTGCCACTTCAATCACAACGGATTGTAGGACACGTTTGGCGCCACGATTGACTTCGATAACCTTACCGCTTGCTGGTGAAGTAAATTTAACACCCGGATTCTTTTTATCTTCAAAAAGAATTTGAGCTTTCTTTACTTCATCGCCTACGCGAACATGCATGGTAGGACGCATGCCAACGTACTCTTCGCCAAGCAAGGCGACTTTAGTGATGGTCTTACCATCATTAATCACCTGGGAAGGAGTTCCTGCAATAGGAAGGTCCAAACCCCTTTTTATTGTAATCATACGCACTTGCACTATTTTATCGGGAAAAAGATTCTTTTAATTGCGTAAGTTCAAGGCTTGTTTATCTTTCATGGTCGTTCTTGATAAGAGGCCAAATGAAAGTTAAACCAGCCTTAGACACGACATTTCTGTGTCCGATTTTGGCTTGTTTTAAACGCCAGAACCGCAACATCCTTTTAATAACCTCATCACAAGTATGGTATGAGATCCATTAGGTGCAATAGTCTAGCATTTTTTCGGAACCTGATGCCATGACCAATCCTCTGATAAGTCGTTTTATTTGGAAGGATTTGAATCATAAAGGCTAGCGAATAGTCATAACTTTGAAGCATCGCACAAATAACCTATTCCTTACCCCTTATGAGTATTTATTTTTATTCACTACCTAAAACAATTTCTCTCAACTTGTTCATCTCGTCAATTTGTTTAAATACTGTTAACATTCCGCTCAAAAACAGAACAAGAGAACGGCATATTCAGACGGTTCTGAACGAGTTATTTTCCACCGCCCATACACATAGGACTATCAGGTACGCCACTAATTTGCGCCTGCCACTCTTGTGGTGTGTAGGTATGAATCGAGAGTGCATGAATGTGGTTCGCTAACTCTTCTGCCAACACTTGGTTAACTTGTCGGTGACGGCCGATCAAACGCATTCCTTCAAAACTGTCACTCACCACAATGACTTTAAAATGGCTTTCCGATCCTGAAGGCACATTGTGCATGTAGCTTTCATTTTCGACTTTCAAATAATCAGGGTGAAATGCTTGATGCAATTTTTGTTCGATTATGGGTTGGATCATACCGTTGCCTTTCTTCCTCAAATAAGAGCATGAGAACATATACGAGTGTAAAGAGATTTAAGTTTAACTAGCCTTATAGAATAGCGAAAGGTTTTGGTTCCTTGTTTCTACGCCATTTGAGACAATGCATCCGTAATTCTCACTACGACCTATAAAAAATTATGAAAACAGAGTTGGCACTGCATGATCGAACGTTGAGCTTGCACCGTTTCCCACATCGTTCAAACGAAACATTACAAGCTTGGGATGCGGGCGATGAATATGTGATTAATCATATTGAAGCGTTGAATTTAGCAATAGGCAAACGCATCCTTATTTTAAACGATAACTTTGGCGCTCTATCGTGTTGGTTTGCAGATAAGCATCACGTCACCATGATGAGCGACTCTTTTATTTCGCAACAAGGTACGTTAAACAATCTTCAGCGCAATCAGTGCCGCAACGTGCAATTGCTCTCAACAATGGATGCCATCCCTGAATCGGTCGATCTGGTGCTTTTTCAATTGCCCAAGAGCAATCGCCACTTGGTTTGGCAATTAAGCCAACTCCGTCAATCCCTTGCACAAGATTGCCCTGTGATAGCGGTCAACAAAGCGAAAGAGATCCACACATCAACCTTAAATTTATTTGAAAAGTATTTAGGTTCAACAAGCACTTCTCTTGCATGGAAAAAACACCGCCTCGTTTTTTCAGCAGCGAACGTATCACCGATTGAAACGGTGGAACCCATAACTGAATGGGCCGTAGAAAGCGAATCCATCCGTCTAAAAAATCTGCCGAATGTCTACTCAGGTGAGGGATTGGATCTCGGCGCACGCTTTTTTCTACAGCATCTTCCACAAGATCCTAAGTTACAGCACATCATCGACCTTGGATGCGGCAACGGGGTGTTATCAATCAAGATGGGCCAACTCAATCCTCAAGTACGCATGACCTGCGTTGATGAAAGCTTGATGGCCGTCGAGTCTGCAAAGCTAAATTTGCTGGAGAATTTAGGAGAAGATCGCAATATTCAATGCATTGCGAATAACTGCTTAGATGGTTTTCAACAAGAGAGTAGCTGTTTAGTATTATGTAACCCACCATTCCATCAACAACAAGCTATCACGGATCACATTGCTTGGCAGATGTTCTGTGATGCAAAGCATGTTCTTAAAAAAGGGGGACGATTATTAGTGATCGGCAATCGCCACCTCGGCTACGATGTAAAACTAGCAAGATTATTTGGCCAAGGGCAGGTAAAAACTGTCGCGACCAACCATAAATTTGTTATCTTACAAGCAACTAAATAGGCAAGGATAAGAAAGGAAATGACCATGAAAAAACTGGTTCTCGCAGCCTCAATCGCATTACTCACCGCTTGTGCCGCACCTCAGCAACAGCAAATCAACTTTATGCCTACTGCAACGACCAGCAAAAATACGGTCGTTAACAATAAAGCCTTTACTCTGGTTAGCAAAGATGTTCGATCGGCGCAATATGTGGCTTTAGTGGATAGTGGCCGCTCTAATATTGAGCCAATTCATGCCAAACAAAATGTTCGCATTGCGGTTGAGAATGCGTTGGCAGAACAATTTAGCTCTCAAGGCTATCGCTTAACAGTGAACAGCGAAAACAATGTCACCGTTGAAATTGCAGAAGCACTAGTGACGGTAAAACACAGCGTCATGTCGAATGAAATGGATGGCAGTGTCACGCTTGAAATCACCGCGGAAACACCAAAAGGCAAATTGGTGAAAACGTTCAACGGAACGGCAAAACGTTCCGGTACACTCAGCGCTTCAAATGATGAGATTGAAATGGTACTCAACGATGTCATGAACTTGGTACTTAAAGAAATTGCCAATGACAGCGAACTTAATGGTTATTTACAGGAGCGCTTTTAATGTTACGTTCTCTCGTTACGACATTAGCGCTCGTCAGTTGCACTGCGTTTTCGGCGCCCAACGTCCTAATTGAGACGAACTTAGGGTCATTTACTGTTGAACTTAATACAGAGAAAGCGCCAACGACTGTCGCAAACTTCGTAAAATATGTTGAAGATGGCAGTTATGTTGGCAGCCAGTTCCACCGCGTTATCCCAGGGTTTATGGCACAAGGCGGCGGATTTGATGCGGATTTAAAACAACTCACCACTTACGCTCCCATCAAAAATGAAGCGAGCAATGGGTTGACCAATGACACCGCGACGATCGCAATGGCCCGTACCAATGATCCTAACTCGGCTACTCGCCAATTCTTTATTAACTTGGTCGATAATGATTTTCTCAACTACAACGCTCGCCCACCGGGTTATGCCGTCTTTGGTAAAGTCACGCAAGGGTTTGATGTTGTGCAAAAAATGGCTCAACAGCCGACCAGCACGAAAGGGCGAATGCAAGACGTCCCCATCGAACCAATCGTTATTACGAATGTCACACTAGAACAATAACCATACCAACGCCGATTTATCGGCGTTTGATTTTATTGGGTCGCCTTTCGACCTAAGCTACTTTACTGACAAGGATTCGCTGTATGCCATCAACCTCCTCCTCTCTCACTTGGATGGAAACTATCCGTAGCTATCTTGATAAACGCCTATTGTGGGTATTTATGATGGGGTGTTCGAGCGGTTTCCCGTGGGTTTTGATTGGTTCAAATATGTCAGGATGGCTAAAAGATGCAGGCTTAACCACCGCTGCTATTGGTTATTTTGGCAGTGTCTTCGCAGTTTACGCGATTAATTTTCTATGGGCCCCATTGGTGGATCGCGTCAAATTACCCATTCTGACGCCATTATTAGGTCAACGCCGCAGTTGGGTATTTTTGTGCCAATCGATCATTTTGATCTGTACGTTGCTGATTGCGGGTGTCAATCCAGCCCAAAATTTGATGTTTACCTCAATGCTTGCCTTGGGCATTGCGATCGCTTCTGCCACTCAAGATATCGCGATTGATGCTTTTCGTATCGATACTTTCCCCAAATCACAAGCCAATAAGCTGCCACAAGCCTCCGCCATGGCCATCATGGGGTGGTGGACTGGATATTCTCTGCCAGGCTATCTCGCTTTTGTAAACGCCGATAGTATCGGTTGGAATGCCGTTTATTATGGCATGGCACTCTGTGTCGGGCTGTTAATGCTTTTCACGCTCTTGGTGGGAGAACCAAAAACACATCGCGAAGCACTACAGCATCAAGCGGAGCTGCGACACAATCAGGTAGTTGGTTCGAAAGTCGTCGCGTGGTTCACCGTTACCGTAATCGAACCATTTCTCGATTTCTTCAAACGCAATGGCGCGCAAGTAGCACTAACCCTGCTGTTGTTTGTCTTTTTATTCAAGATTGGCGAAGCTTTTCTTGGCCGAATGTCGATTCCATTTTACAAAGAAATTGGCTTTAGCAACGAACAAATTGGCCACTACTCGAAGTTAATTGGTTGGGGAGCAACCCTATTCTTCACTTTGATTGGCAGTATGTTTAACGTGCGATTTGGTATTGTTCGCGGCTTGATGATTGGTGGCATCGCGATGTCTGCCAGTAATTTGATGTTTTCGTGGATCGCTCAAGTTGGCCCTAATGAGCATCTGTTTTTGGCGACCATAATTGTCGATAACTTTACCACTGCGTTTTCCACCGTGGCCTTTGTTTCGTTTCTTACTGTGTTAACAGGGCAGGCATTTTCAGCAACGCAATATGCGCTATTGGCCTCTCTAGGAAACTTTGGCCGCACCACGCTGGCTTCCTTTAGCGGGGAGTTGGTCGACTATCTCAATAATTGGTCACTATTCTTTATTATTACCGCACTGATGGTAGTACCAAGCCTTATCATGCTCTACTCACTGCGCCATTATTTTGCTGATTTACTGCAAAAAGCTCGGCAGAGAGACATCGATGATATTGCCAAGCAAGGCATTGATAAGCGTTAGATGAAAAAAAGGTCGTACAATACGACCTTTTTTAATTTGATGTGCCTGCTATGGACTACGGATAGAGACCTTTACCAAATAAGTTAAACACTCTCGCAACACCTTGCGTAAACAGCATCGGCTCAGTTAGCACCGTTAAGCATAAACAATCTTCATCCACTTTGGTAAAAGGGCTGTGTTTAATACTCGCATCTCTTTGAATGAAATCACCCACTTTATAATGCCCATCTTCATCACTGAAGCCACCATGGAGCACCAAGGTCGACTCAACCCCTTTGTGTGTATGCTGAGGGATCTGCACGTTGTGATTGATGTACATCAGGTTCATGCGAGAGTCTTCAGCAATATCTAGATGGGCACTAAAAACTTTACCACCATAGCTGCGCCACTCGCCTTTAAAACGAATCAGTTGGCTCAGTGTACTAGGCAGCATCACAACGCGATCATTGACTTTAATTTCTATCGGCTCAGGCTTACGCAAGGTCGATGGGTGTAGAGTATCCAGCGCCGTGATCGTTTCAAACATCTGGTTTAAATGATCATCATTAGAAACGGCTATTCTTTGTTGCGGCAACGATTGGCTCAGCAATGCTTCGGCGGCCCGAGTTTCTAAGTATTGAACCTGTTGACGACACTGAGTACAAAGTTCAAGGTGAGTGGCAATCATAATGCCATGCGCCGCATCAATTGAACCATTGGCATACTGCTGCAGTACTTCGTTGCTTGGATGGTGGCTCATAATTGCTCCGCTTGAATAGAATGTCTAAGTTTTTCAACGGCTAGTCGTAAACGCGATTTGACAGTACCGAGAGGAATATTGAACATCTCCGCAACCTGCTGCTGGGGCAGTTCTTCAAGATACACCGCCTTCACGATGGCTTGCTGAGCTTCAGGCAACAACGCCACAAACTTTAATATTTGCTCTTTTAACATGTCATGTTCAGGACAATAATGTTCAACCAAATCAGGTGGGCAGTAGTCAGTTGGCCAAATATCATCGGCATAAACATGTAATTCTCGTCCGCGCTGCTTACGCAGGAGATCAAAACACAAATTGCGTGCAATCGTGTAAACCCACGTCGAAAGCGAACTTTTTCGGTTATCGAATAGGTGAGATTTCTGCCACACCGTGGTCATGGTTTCTTGCACCATTTCTAACGCCACTTGCTCACTGCCTACATGCTTAAACGCAAACTGTTGTAAGCGAGGAGAGAAATAACGAAACACTAAGGCAAACGCCTGCTTATCACGTTGCTTGACACGTTCCATGCATTCAGCCCAGTCTTGCTTGGTGTAGCTTGGGCTTAGCGACACACTATGCTGAGAATCACTGCTCATGCTGCGCTCTTCCTTTAGGAGTAACCGTTGTTATTGGCATACAGTAGCCATGAACCTTTATACGTGAGTAATGCATACATCGATCACTCGTCGTATTCTTTTTTATGCAGAGCCACTACTACAGAGCGACTTCTCGTTTAAGTTTACTGCACGCTTTCAAAGTTAGTGTGAGACTTCGATTACCTGCAATAAAAAGTCAACCGCACTGTGCGCGTCATCCTGCCTCATTAAATCATCAAATTGTTGAATCGAGATAGGGAGCAGCTCTAGCCATCGCTGCGCCACCCAACTGGCATCATCAAAAAAACAGTGCGAATAGAGCTCGCCAAGCTGAGGGAATTGCTGATAAACCGCTTGTAGCTGATGGCTTAAATACCATTCTTGAGGTTCTAAATCTCTTACTGGCCAACTGGGCAATGACGTGACCTGAGCAACTCGTAGGCCATCAAATTCGCTCACTACTGACTCTATTTTAAAGCGCTCCATTCCCATCACGGTTAATCCTAACATCCCATTGTCGAGCGCTTCAAAATCAACAATCTTAACCAACATCCCAAATTTAGATAACTGATTTGCTTTATTGCCTTTTTTGTTATCAATCAAACAAATGCCAAATGTAGAGTCAGACTTGCTGGATTGAGTGACCATCCTCTTATACCTTGATTCAAAGATCCGTAGCTTCATTTTCCCTTCTGGTAAAACGATTGAAGCTAAAGGAAACAGCATCAATTTCTTCATCATTCATCACTCTTCATCATGCCCGTCAATAAATACGTTGAAGATTACAAAACGATCACTAACTAAAAATGTTGGTTTATCGATTTGCATAAAACAACACCAAAGCAAACGTTTAAGTGATTAAAATCACATTAAAGATGCAAACGAACGAAATATTAATTTAGTTCCGCGCAAATATTCATTATCGTGACTTCGGTCACCAAATTTGTTCACTTTTGCATTCGCAATCACTTTTAATTGAGATTTTTATCGTTATTATTCGGGCCAATTGAACGCACATCAGAAATATACGTGTGCTGAATTATGACAAAACATAGAGAGTCCCCCTTATGCGTAAATCACTTCTAGCTCTAGGCCTAATGGCTGCAACTTCTGCTCCAGTTATGGCCGCTGACTATTCAGATGGCGACATCCATAAAAACGATTACAAATGGATGCAATTTAACCTAATGGCTGCAATCGATGAATTACCAGGTGAGTCATCACATGATTACTTAGAGATGGAATTTGGCGGCCGCTCAGGGATTTTTGATCTGTACGGTTACGTTGATATCTTTAACCTGCTAAGCAACCCAAGCAGTGACAAAGAAGGTAAAGAAAAAATCTTTATGAAATTTGCACCTCGTATGTCACTAGATGCACTTACAGGTAAAGATTTGTCTTTCGGGCCAGTGCAAGAGTTGTATGTCTCTACGCTAATGGAATGGGGTGGTAAGTCTGGCGTTAACACTCAAAAAGTGGGCCTTGGCTCTGATGTGAATGTGCCTTGGCTAGGTAAAGTAGGTTTAAACCTGTACGGTACTTACGATTCAAATAAGAAAGATTGGAATGGTTTCCAAATCTCAACCAACTGGTTCAAGCCTTTTTACTTCTTTGAAAACGGCTCATTTATCTCTTACCAAGGTTACATCGATTACCAATTTGGTATGGAAACAGGCAAAGGATACGCAACATCTAGCGATGGCGGTGCTATGTTTAACGGTATCTACTGGCACTCAGACCGCTTTGCTGTGGGTTACGGTCTAAAAGGTTACAAAGATATCTACGGTATCAAAGATACTGATGGCTTTAAGTCAACTGGCTTTGGTCACTACCTAGCTGTGACTTACAAGTTCTAATCGAACCTAAGTTTTTGGCTAAATGGCGCTCTCGAGCGCCATTTTTATTGCTTTCCATTTCTACCTCATTATCCTTGGCGCAAAGTCAACAATGGAGAGGTGTTATGAATATCGTCGTGCTTGGGCCGGGCGCGGTTGGGTTGCTTTGGGCGACAAAGCTGCATGCTGCTGGACACCGCGTTTCATTATGGGGCAGACAACCTCAATCTTCACTTTCCATTGCTTTAGATAAACAGGCGTCTATTACCCTGCCCTACAATGATCACAGCGCGCTCTGCCATGCCGATCTCTTACTGATTACTGTTAAGGCTTGGCAAGTCGAGCAAGCGCTCACTCCGCTGCTGAATACACTCAATCGTGACACCATTTTGCTATTTATGCACAACGGCATGGGCGCGCTTGATTCGATGCAGGATCCACTGAATGACTTTCCTATTGTGCTTTCAACCACCACGCACGGTGCACTCAAGCCGTCAATGAACCAAGTGTTGCATACTGGCAAAGGCGTAACTCAATTAGGGGCTTACAACGCCCAAGGCAAGCAGTGTCAATTTCTAGTGGATGTACTTCAGCATGCATTGCCAGACGTAATGTGGAATAACACGATTGAAGAAGCTCTGTGGCATAAGCTTGCAATTAACTGCACGATTAACCCGCTCACCGCGTTAGAGCAATGTCGCAATGGTGAGTTAGCCGATGAACGCTTCCAACGGCCGCTGGAAAATATTGTTGCAGAAGTCGCCGATATCATGAGCGCTGAAGGCTTTGCGATCACTCAATCATCACTGCTTGCTAAGGTTAAGCAGGTGGTTCAAGCCACAGCAGAGAATTATTCGTCAATGCATCAAGATATTTTCTATCAACGTAAGACTGAGATAGACTTTATTACGGGCTATTTACTGAAGAAAGCAGAGCAACATCAGCTCGCAACACCAGAAAATAGTAAGTTATATCACGCTATTCAACAGATAGAACACAGCTGGAAAAGCCAATGAGTAAACGAATTTTAGTCCCGATAGCAACAGGCTGCGAAGAGATGGAAGCGATCACCGTGATTGATATGATGGTCAGAGCTGGCTATCAAGTCGTGGTTGCCAGCGCTAATCTCGACGGGCAATTGATGATGAAAGCCTCACGCGGAGTGACATTAACCGCAGACTGTAAACTGCTGGATGTGATCGATGAAGAGTTTGACGTGATTGCGCTGCCCGGTGGCGTTGGAGGCGCTGAGATCTTTCGTGACAATCCAGTGCTAATCGAAATGCTCAAGCAACAGCATAACCATGGTCGATGGTTGGCGGCTATTTGTGCCACGCCAGCCTTAGTTTTGCAACATCATCAGCTTTTCCCGCAAGCGATCATGACAGGGCACCCGGCTTTTCGCGATCATATCCCCACTGATTTATGGCGAGATCAACGCGTAACCATCGATACAAACCATCAATTAATCACCAGCCAAGGGCCGGGAACAGCACTTGAGTTCGCGATGGAGATCATCATATCACTCTCAGGTAAAGCACACGCATGGTCAGTTGCACAGCCAATGGTGACACTGGCAGCATTGAATTATCACAAGTTAGGTGAGCAATAATGTTTGACGTGCAGACCATTCGCGATCAATTCCCCGCACTCAATCAAGCCGTGGATGGCGAAACTCTGATTTATCTAGACAGCGCCGCTACCACGCAAAAGCCGCAAGTGGTGATAGATGCCATTAGCCATTACTACAGTACGCAAAATGCCAATGTACATCGTGGTAGCCATCGCTTAACAGCAAAAGCGACCAACGATTTTGAAGCGGCGCGTGACACTATGGCTCAATTTATTGGCGCATCATCTCGTAAAGAGATTATTTGGACTCGCGGAGCGACCGAAGCGATCAACCTGATCGCGCAGACTTACGCACGTAATACATTGCAAGCCGGTGATGAGATTCTAGTCAGTGAAATGGAACACCACGCCAATATAGTGCCTTGGCAAATCGTCGCGGCTCAAACCGGAGCAAGCGTCGTCAAAGTCCCCATCACGCCAGAGTGCCACTTTGATCTTGAGGCTTTTCAAGCACGGCTATCGAATAAAACCAAAATTGTCGCCCTAGCCCATACCACCAACGTGACGGGCACGCGCCAACCGATTGAAACTGTAATTAAACTAGCGCACCAAGTCGGCGCGGTGGTCGTGATTGATGGCGCGCAAGGAATTGTGCATGAAACTGTCAACGTGCGCGAACTCGACGCCGATTTTTATCTCTTTTCTGGGCACAAGCTTTACGCTCCCGCTGGCATTGGTGTTCTGTACGGAAAATTAGCGCTGCTTGAAACAATGCCTCCATGGCATGGCGGCGGCAAGATGGTAGAAAAAGTGTCGTTTGAAGGTACAACATTTGCCGAACTGCCGGGGAAATTTGAAGCAGGCACACCGAATGTCGCCGGGGCGATAGCCCTTGCCAAAGCAATCGAATGGTTACAAAACTGCAATCGAATGGCCGTAGAAACTCACCTGCATAGATTGCAAGCACGCACTTATCAAGCCCTGCAACAGCTCGATGATATTCGCGTAATCGGCTATCAACCGAATGCCAGTATTCTCAGTTTTGTGATGGATGGCGTTCATCATCAAGACATAGCCACCTTACTCGATCAGCAAGGCATCGCGGTTCGCTCTGGCCATCACTGCGCTCACCCATTAATGGATGCGCTCGGGTTAACTGGCAGCGTGAGAATTTCGTTTGGTATTTACAATACCGAACAAGAGGTTGAACAGTTGATCGCCGCCATCACTAAAGCGGTTGATATGCTGTAATAATTCCCCCTTTCATAAAAAGGGGGAGATGCTCAGCTTGGATCGATATTTTTTATCTTATCGACAATGGCTTTAAGGCCATTACCACGTGAAGGACTTAAATGGGCAATCAAGCCTATTTTTTCAAAATAAGCATCCACATCAAACGCTTGAATTTGTGCGTAGGTCTTGCCGTTGTACGCAGCAAGGACTAAAGCAATTAAACCACGCACAATCCGCGCATCCGAATCGGCACAGAAAGACCATATTCCTTGGTGCTCCAGCCCCACTAACCATACTTGACTCTCGCAGCCTGCAACACTGACTTGCTGCGATTTCAAAGCATCAGGCATCGTGGGCAATAACTTCCCCCACAGGATCACTTGTCGATAGCGATCTTCCCAGCCAGTAAAATTTTGCATGGTCGCCACAATGTCATCAGCGCTAATCTCACGACCAAAGGGGGAGGCAGGAAAAGGAGTCATTAACGTTACACCTTATGTTTCTGAATTAACTTTTCAACAATGCGCGCTACGGCAACAAAACCAAAGGTTGCGGTAACAACCGTCGCAGCGCCAAATCCGCTGGCGCAATCCATCCGCTTTGGCCCTTCTGCGGTTGATTTCACCGCGCACACACTGCCATCGGCTTGCGGATATTTGAGCTGCTCTGTCGAGAACACGCAATCAATACCAAACTTACGCGCAGGGTTTACAGGGAAATTATGGCGATGACGAAGTGTATCTTTGAGTTTTTTTGCCAATGGGTCTTGAATCGTTTTGGTTAAATCCGCGACCTTGATTTGAGTTGGGTCAACTTGACCACCCGCACCACCGACGGTAATCACTTTAATTTTATTGCTACGGCAATAAGCCAGTAGTGAAGCTTTCGCTTTCAAACTGTCTATCGCATCAAGCACGTAATCGAACGTTTGACTCAAATAGCGGTGCTGGTTATCTGGCGTGATAAAGTCATCAATTAAGTGCACCACACACTCAGGGTTGATGAGCTTAACCCGCTCGGCCATCACTTCAATCTTACTTTGCCCAACCGTACCGCTCATCGCATGGATTTGACGGTTGATGTTGGTGACGCACACATCGTCCATATCAATCAGCGTTAACTCGCCAATGCCGGTGCGCGCCAATGCTTCGACTGCCCACGAGCCAACGCCACCGATACCAATCACACACACATGCGCAGCACGCAGTATTTCAACCTCACGATTTCCATAAAGGCGACGAGTGCCTCCGAAGCGTTGGTTGTAGCTATCTGAAGCGGGGGTATCGAGTTCACGCATAATTAAAAGTCCGATTGAAAGCGATAGAAAAATAAAGAGTGCGATTTATACGCACTCTTTATTTAAAAGTCTAGGTCGAAACCTGTGTCACTATTGTAGCTTTTCAGGCGGCAATGCCCAAGGCGCTTGTGTGGCTGAGTTTTCTAACCCCAGTTTCCAAACGCGACCAAAATGTTTGTAATGCCCAGCTTCCGTTCCGGCGCGCTCGCCCATGCCATGGTACAGATCGAGGTGGTTATCTTTTACCGCGCCGCCCGTATCTAGCACAATCAACATTCTCAACTGATGAGCGCCACTCCATGTACCATCGGCATTGAGCAGCGGCACTTCTGCTAAAATAGGTGTGCCCATTGGAAAGATGGAACGATCTCCGGCCACCGAGGCCATCGGCAGGAGTGGAATACCGGCAGAGCCAGTGACGGGGGCTGCAGCTTTGGGCGCAAAAAAGACATAGGAAGGATTTTGCTCTAGCAGCTCTCTTACCGTCGGTTCATCATTGGCTAGCACCCATTCCTTGATCGCTTTGAGTGACATTTTCTCTCGTGTCACTTCACCTCGTTCAATCAAGACTTTGCCAATACTGATGTAGGCTTTGTTATTCTTACCCGCGTAAGCGAAGTACTCAAGCGTATCGTCATCTTCAAAATGCACAAAACCACTGCCTTGCACCTCCATAATGAAAGGGTCAATCAGGTTCGCCGCATAACCTAACTCAAGCCCTTTTTCAGCTAACGCACCATCATAAATTTGCGCACGCGTTGGGCAATCGGCCGAACATTCAGGCAAACCAAATACGGGATATTTGAATATTTCATCCGGTTGATGGCGAAGCTCCATTACCGGAGAAAAATAGCCAGTGAAAAGCACATTACCTTTTTTATCGCCACCACCAAGCTGCGCCGCTTGTATTCCAAAATTCGCCAAATCTTGTGGATCACCACTTTGCAAAATCCATTCACAGATCTGTTGATACAAAGGTTGATAAATCGCTGCCATCGACGCCGAGCGAGTCACCACTTGTTCGCTCTGTTTGGAAAATTGCGTAAAGTCACGTGGCGTATTGGACTGCACCGTGTCTACTTTGTTGAGCGCTTTAGAGAAATCACCATCCAAATATTGCTGAGCACGGTCGGTCGGTTGCGCACAACCAAACAGCAGCAGTACTGCCGCAAGAGGAAAAATTTGCTTAATCACAGAAGTTATCCGTTATTTGAGTTGCTAAAAGCATGACAAACTCGCGCCTAAACCGCAATCAGCGAATTGTTAACGGAGGTTTTTTTGGTATTTTCCTGACAATCGGAAGGTTGGATTGTAGTGCGACGACGACATTTGCGTCATTTCAGTATTGCTATCATCACGCATTTTGTAACGATAGCTCGTATTACCAATTTGGTATTCTAAAAAATGACCATCAAACTCAAATGAAGTGGTGAGTACTCGGCCACTACTGATCACGCCTGCTTTCCCCAATTCAATTCGTTTGGCTGAATAAGGGGCAACATACTGCTCAACCCAAACCCCATACACCTCATCCTTTGGCGAAAAATAGTTTTCCAACCGAGTAAAGAGATCACCGTATAGCGACGCTACGGAAAGCAAGCCAATCATCACAACCAGCATCAAGCCTCGTTCAATGTACTTACGTCTTCGCAAGTTTGTGAACTGAGGCGTAGCCGTAAGGCCTACGTTTTTTGTCATTTTCATGCGACTCAACTCGTTGGTTTTGGCCATATTTCGCCTTTATTGGCAAGCAGTCTAACGTGTCCTAAATCAGAGATAAAATCGGCGATTGAATAATTGCACCAAACTCAAAAAACCACTTGCCGACACGTGAATAAAAAGTCATTATTTGAACATATTTAAACACCAAGGTGCTCTCAGAGTGAAAATTCGCAGTACAGCTCTCGTTAAAGGATTTAGACAATCTGCTCCCTATGTTAACGCTCACCGTGGTAAAACCATGGTGATCATGCTCGGCGGTGAAGCGATTGCCGATAAAAATTTCGCTAATATCATCAGCGATCTCGCACTGCTGCATAGCCTTGGTGTCAAAATTGTTTTGGTGCACGGTGCTCGCCCACAAATCAATCAAATTCTGGCGACACATCATTGCTCCACTCCTTATCACAAAGGCATTCGGGTCACTGATGAGGAAGCGCTCAGCTTAGTCATGCAAGCCGCGGGGCAGCTCCAACTCGCTATCACAGCACGCCTTTCAATGAGCTTAAATAACACACCAATGGCTGGTACTCAGCTCAATATCGTTAGTGGCAATTTTGTTATCTCTCAACCATTAGGTATAGATGATGGTGTCGATTATTGCCACAGTGGCCGCATTCGCCGTATTGATATTGAAGGCATCAACCGTATGCTTGACCAAGGTTCGATCGTGCTACTGGGGCCCATTGCGAGTTCCGTCACTGGCGAATGTTTTAATTTGCTCTCTGAAGAAGTAGCCACACAAGTCGCAATACGCCTAAAAGCAGATAAGCTGATCGGTTTTTGCTCAGAGCAAGGAATTATCGATGAGCAAGGCAACGCGATTGCTGAACTGTTTCCATCTGATGTTGAACGGATAATGCAGCGTATTGAAGCAGATACCGACCAAGTTCAGGATAATAGCTCAGGTACCTCACGCTTTCTGCGTGCCGCCGTTTCAGCGTGCCGTGCAGGTGTGCCACGTAGTCACTTAGTCAGTTACAAACAAGATGGTGCTTTGATCCAAGAGTTGTTCTCTTTTGACGGGATCGGTACTCAGATTGTCATGGCAAGTGCCGAACAAGTCCGTCAGGCACAGATCGATGATATCGGCGGAATTTTCGATTTAATCCGCCCGTTAGAAGAACAAGGAATATTAGTACGGCGTTCACGTGAGCAGTTAGAGCAAGAGATCCACAAATTCACGATTATTGATAAAGATGGCTTATTGATTGGTTGCGCCGCGCTTTACCCTTACCCAGAAGAGGGCATGGCAGAAATGGCGTGTGTCGCTATTCACCAGGAGTATCGGGACGGCAACCGCGGTTTATTGTTACTCAATCACATGAAGCAACAAGCAAAATCGATGCGTTTAGATCGCCTCTTTGTTTTGACAACGCACAGTTTACATTGGTTTAGAGAGCAAGGTTTTTATGAAGTCGGTGTGGAATCGTTACCGATAACTAAACAGAGTTTGTACAACTATCAACGCCGTTCAAAAATTTTAGTCCTGACGCTCTAACGTCAGGATATTGTATTTATTCGTTAAGTTATGGTGAATAGTTTATCTTTGATCAAGTGCAAACGTTTTCATTATTTTGTATACAAAATAAGCGCTTTATTTAACTTAATATTATGTGTAGAATCCGCCAACATCATTAATGATGTACATTTAATGAACAACACAGGAACTTGGCTTTATACCGATTGGTCAGATACCAGTAGGTCGGCTTGCACGGATTGCTTTTACTACGACACGTACTTAAGAGCAAAAATTCTATGAAAACTGTTATTTGTAACTCACTTCAAAGCTTTTGGGATATGGCTGATAACCAATTCCTTGAAGGCCAACATGTGCATTGCGTATTTCCCGTTAACGACAAGCTACGAGTCTTTATACTCAGCTCGCAAGATCGTTATAAAATCAGAAACATCTCTTTTACTCATGCTTTCGCATAGCAACACACCAAATCATTAATTGAGCTTCCCCCAAACAACGGAATGAATTCAATATACCATGTAAACTTCAAACTGTGTGGGGACTGCTCAAACTCGTTTATCCTAGTTGCTGATTTACACTAGTCTCTTGTCTAATCTCGTAACTAAGCCGCTGGCTCGCTGCGTTTTTATCTTGAGCCCTCGTTTCATCGTTCCCATGTCAGCAAAAAGCATCAGCTGCTTCTTGGCGCGCGTAATGCCAGTATAGATAAGCTCTCTGGTCAATATCGGGCTAAAATCAGGCGGTAAAATCATCAGCGTTAGATCAAACTCACTGCCTTGTGATTTATGGATGGTCATCGCATAGGCTGTTTCGTGCTCTGGTACGCGGCTTGGTAAAATGGCTTTCACGCTACCATCTGGCAGCTCAAAATACACTTTCAAACGCGGTTCTTGCTCGCTCGTATCAAGCATGCATATGCCGATATCACCATTATACAAACCCAGCCCATGATCATTACGCGCCACCATCACGGGTCGGCCGTGATACCAAATCTCATCTTGAGTCTTAATCAACTTACGTGCGACCAGCGCACGTTCAATACGTTGATTCAAACCACTTACCCCAAAATCCCCTTCACGAATAGCGCAAAGCAAACGGCATTGATTAAAGCAATCCAATACAGCTTTGGCTTTTTGAGCTTGAGTTTCCGAAGCATAAGCACCAGAACTCTCGATGCGCGTGAGATAACGACCATACTCCTTGACTAAGGTTTTCAGCATTAGGTTATAGCTTTCACTACTGAGTGAGTGGTGCGTAATATCAGCATAATTACGTTTTAATACCTCATCCACCATAGCCACTTGCCCAGCATTAATCGCTTTCGCTAATTGACCAATGCCTGATCGGACATCAAAGCGGTAGCTTTTTTGCAGCATGCATAAGCTATCTGAAATCGGGGTTGCGTTAGGGTGTGAATGAGCAATCAGTGTTTGATAGCCTGTTAACTTAGCTAGGTACTCGCTGTGCGCTCGGCTGTAGCCTAAGGTTAAAAATGAACAAATGTCCCCCAGCACAGCGCCCGCTTCGACTGACGCGAGTTGGTCTTTATCACCCAGTAAAATCAAGCGCGCGTGTTTGGGTAATGCCTCGATTAACTTGACCATCATCGGTAAATCGACCATCGATGCTTCATCAACCACCAATATATCCAAATGCAGCGGGTTACGCTGATGGTGACGAAACTCAACACTGTTAGGTATGACGCCCAATAAACGGTGAAGTGTGCTCGACTCGGTGGGAATCGCCGCTTTCAACGCCGGCTCAACCGCCAGTTCAGCCACCGCTTTACCGATCGATTCCGTTAAACGTGCCGCAGCTTTACCCGTTGGTGCCACCAATTTAATGGTGGGCGTCTCACCTTGCTGTTGGGCTTGGGTAATCAAAGCGGCTAGTAATTTGGTAACCGTGGTGGTTTTACCGGTTCCCGGCCCGCCAGAAATCACGGCAAAGCGGCGTGTCAGTGCCACTGCCGCTGCGACTTTTTGCCAGTTGATGCAAACGCTTTGCGGGATCAGCGTCTCTAATGCCTCGAGTTCTTTCGCCGTACGCGCTTGGCTAATGACTTGATCAATCTCATTCCAATCAAGTTCATCGGCGTTGACCACATCCAGAAAATCACACACTTGTTGCTGGCGTGCTGATGCATTGGCTGTCTCTGGCAATTGGCGAAGCGCATGGAGCAGAAAGTGGTATTGACGCGCAAACAGTGTATCGAGCAGCAATTTTAGCTTTTGGACATCAGTAGGCTTTAGGCTCATGGGCGTCCCAAAGCTGATTAAACGCTGTGCTAAGGTAACTTCATAATGCCAGTAACGGTGTAGATATAAACGTTGCCCATCAAACATTAAAGGCACCGCTTCCCCTTGTTGTCCGACTAAGTCTGAACGGTTGAGTAGCCAAGGCCAATCAATCGCCAATAGGTGCTGATTGACCGCCAATGCAGCCTCACCAAACAAGCCTAACTTAGCTGCGAGGTCGACACCCTGCGCCGTTGAAGCGTCCACTAAAGGTAAGCAGATATGTCCCTTGGCCAATTCAGCACTGACCACCGCGGCAATAAATCCGAGCGCTTGGCTATGTTCAGCGCCAAGTTGCTGCTGGCTTTTTTGTTCGATAAAACGCGCGAATTGGTAATCTAACTGACGCATAGCGCCTTTTTCCGCTAACTGCTTAAGCGTTGTCATTAGCGTACTGCTCATAAATCTAACTCCATTTGCCCTGCATCGGTCGCGCGAGTATCTACGGTTTCTCCATCAATCAATCTGTCCATCTCATCAAGCAGTTCAAAACTCGGTTTGGTTGAGAAAATCCCATGCTCAGACTCGCCATCCATGCCGCGTAAAAAGAGATAATAGACTCCGCCAAAATGGCGATGGTAGTCATAGTTTGCTAGACGACTGCGTAAGAATCGATGCAGCGCCAATGCGTAGAGTTGATATTGTAAATCATAGCGATGCTCTGCCATCGCCGCTTTCAAACGCTCGCCATGATAGGCGCTAACATCATCCCCCAAATGATTCGACTTCCAGTCCAGCACGTAATACTTTCCTTGATGCTCAAACAGCAAATCAATAAAGCCCTTCAGCATGCCCTGCACAGTGTAAAAACCAAGATCTCCAGCTTTAGCCGACAGTGGATCATGGCGTTGAATGACACGGTTCAATGCAGGAGCGCTCAGTACTTCTATCGGTAATAGAAATTCCATTTCAACCAAGCGCTGAGTGGCGGTTTTTTGGTTCAAACGCAACGTTTTGCCATCTAAAGGTGTCTGTAACACAGTATCGACCAGCGTTTGTAATACTGGTAACCATTCAATATCGATTTGTTCTCGCACCAGTAAATCAAGTATCACTTTTTGGTTAGCATCGCTGCTAGCAGGCTCAGTAAACTCTACCTCTTCAAAGAGAGAATGCAAAAAAGTACCGGGCGTTGCACCGCGTGGAAAAGTGAAAATGGAACGTTCTGGCTCAACCAGTAAAGCTTCCGCTTGCTCATCAGCAGAGTCGATATCAAAGCCTGAGACTTCTAAACTCGCGTCGTGGCTAGCGTGTTTCACACCTTGTTTTACCAACCCAGAATAGCTGGTCATTCGCCAAAAACGGTCAATCTGCGCTTGCAGTGTTTTGGTACTCAATACCGGCGTATCGACGCTCAACGCTTTAAACGGCTCTGGTTGCTCGGCTGGTGGCTCAGAAACACGAATGTATTGATTGGATTGAGCGTGCAACGCAGCGTTAAGATCGGCAATACCTGCGGCTTGACCATTTTGCAGCAGATAGCCAATGGCACTTAAATGCACACCGGTTGGCTCTTTGGTGGAGCGGCCATTACGCAGCGGCGCAATGCCGATAAAACAGCCATACACAGCACGAGTCAGCGCTACATAAATCAAGCGCAGATCTTCCGCAAGCCGCTCTTTATCTGCTTGCTTGAGAGAAGCTTCACTGGCGGTAATATCCAGCACAGTTTCCTCATTCACGGCATCATGATATTTGCCTTCACTTGCCTCGCGATAGCTGACCACAAACGGCAGAAACACTAAGTCGTATTCCAAACCTTTCGATTTGTGAATAGTGACGATCTGCACTAGGTTGCGTTCGGATTCCAAACGTTGAATTTGATCATCACGGCCCCCTAGGCCATGCTCGGCGTCACTGATAGCTTGTGCCAGCCAACGCAGTAAACCGTGATCGCTATCAATCTCTTGTCGCGCTTGCTGTAGTAGCTCACCGATGTGCATAAAATCGGTCAGTGAGCGCTCACCTTGCGGCTCTTCCAACCAACGTTCAGCGATGTGACGTTTGCTCATCACACTGCGCAACATAGGAAGCACGCCGCGCTCAAGCCACAATTGGCGATACTGTTTAAATTCGTTAACCGCGTTTTCCCATACCGATTCGTCGTTGTTTAAATCATCCAAGCTGGCAGCATCTAAAGCGAAAAGTGGTGAGGCCAAACAAGCCCGCAAGGCGCGATCATGTTCAGGAGTCAGTACTGCTTGCAATAGACGCTGTACATCTTGTGCTACCTCGCTGCTAAAAACACTATCGCGGTTCGAGAGATAAACACTAGCAATGCCTTGCGTGGCGAGCGCCTCTTTCACCATACGACCTTCATTACCCGTCCGTACTAAGACCGCGATGTCACCGGCTTGCACGCTCTTTTGCCCTTTAGCAGTATCAAAGTACGCTTGTTGATGCTGCGCGGCGCTCAAAATACTCTGAATTTGGCTGGCGCACGCTTTGGCCATGCATTGCAGGTATTCGCCTTTTGGCAACGGGCTGTCTTGCGTTTCTTGCAGCCAATAGGTGAGCGCTGCTTGCACGGTTCCGTTAAGCCACCATTGACGCTGCTGCGCATTTGGGCTGGCTTCAACGGGTAAAAAGGGAATGTCTTGGTCGTAGATAAAAGCACTATCAGGCGTACTAAAAATCTGATTGACGGCATTGACCATATTCGCGCTAGAACGCCAGTTGGTCCCCAAGGTGTAGTGTGCGCCCACCTGTTTACGCGCTTTGATGTAGGTAAAAATGTCTGCACCACGAAACGCGTAAATCGCTTGTTTTGGGTCGCCAATCATAAACAAACCGCATTCAGCCTTAGGCAGATAAATGCGGCTAAAAATACTGTATTGCAGCGGATCGGTATCTTGGAATTCATCGATCATCGCAACGGGGTAAAGGCTGCGAATCCGCTCAGTCAGTATGCCCAGCTCATCATTATCTATCGCGGCAGAAAGCTGAGTGAGCAAATCATCAAACGATAACCACTGCTTTTGTGCTTTCGCTTTGGCAAGCATGGCTCGGCAATGAGTAATAGCGTGCGCCAGCAGCGGCGCTTCTAAGCTGATGGGTTGTTGCAAAAAGAGCTCAATGGTCGTGAACAGCGCATGTTGCGGGGGTTGACCTTTTTTCGACTTAGCCTCCAACGCGCTTTGTGCAAACTCTTGTAATTCGCTCGGTAGGTTCAATTCATGCTGTGGGTTGTTCGCCCACAACGCTAACCCTTCTAGCCGTTTCAGCAACGCTTTCTTGGTTGCTGCATGCAAATCTGAAGCTTCAATGCATGGCGGTAAATCATCGCATGAATCAAGCCACTGCTTTTTTAGCGACTCTATGCGTGACAGACACGATTGATAAAGCGCACTTAAATCGCCACTCATCGCTTCAACAGAGAGCGTTAGCGCCGAGCCAGTTAAATAGCCACTGATTTTTTCAAGCAGCGCCGCTGGTGATGACCATAAACGGCGCACTTCCGCAGCAAGCTGAATCGACAACGGATAGAACTGACGACGCCAATAATCCGCGACCACTTGCGCTTTTAGATGACTTTCATCGGTCACAAATTCGTTATTAAAACGGCTGCCCGATTCAAACGCATTTTGGGTGAGCATACGCTGGCAAAAGCCGTGAATGGTATAGACTGCCGCTTCATCCATCTGCCGTTCCGCTTGCAGTAATATTTGCGCCGCTTGCTTGTGATGACTGGTTTGATCAAGTAGCGGTTTGATAACAGGGTCATCACTGAAACCGCGCGAAAAAGCGATACGCGCCTCATGAATGCGCCGCCGAATACGGTCGCGAAGCTCAGCAGTGGCAGCTTCAGTAAAGGTAACCACTAGAATTTGATCGACCGTCAGTGGCACTTGATGACGTGACTTTGCATCACCATGCCCAAGTAACAGGCGTAAATACAAACCTGCAATGGTGAAGGTTTTACCTGTGCCCGCCGACGCTTCGATAAGCCTTGCACCGTGCAGCGGGAACGTAAGGGTATTTAATGGTGTTGTGACCGTAGCCGGGGTCATACTCATAAACAGTTAGCCTTTGAATACGCAAGCGAATGTGATCGCGCTTGAATAATGGTATGAATAATCAAAATAAGTTTATAAATTAAGACGTTGTGAGATCTTTCTCACGGTTCGCCAAACGGGCAGCCTTTACTATCCGCGCCACGTGTTTCGTAAATCTCACGATGATGCGAACCAACCAAATCATGGTCCCTCTGACCTGTGGCCGTACAGAAAACGCCCTACACAATAATGATTGACTGGCGGCCACTCTACTTTCCAAGCAGTTATCCATCGCTAAACATCCTGCGCCACTTGAACCCACAATCGTGGCCTTTGCATCACCAACGTGGCCAATAAACGCACCTGCTCAGCTAAGGCTTCATTCCACTGCGGCCAAATACGCGCGATGTAAACATTGCTTCCTTCACCGTGGCTCATGTAACTTTCATTAAAGCTATCGGCCATTTTCTTGAGCGATTTATCGCGATCATCAACCCATTGACCACGGCTGAAGCCAGCTTCCACACAGGCTAACGCGGTTTTTGGAAAGTAAGCGAGCGGCGCTGTCATACCTTGATAAAACAAACCCACCAGTTCTGCGAGCAACGCTTTGGCTTGTTCGGTATCGGGCATGGGCGGATAAATAAAATGCTGCACACCTTCTTTACGATCGTAGCCCATCAAATGAGTAGGTTGACTTTCGCCCATCGCCGCTAGTGAGAGATGATCAATCCACGCAGCTAAATAGTCCTGCGCGCGAATCGAACCACTGCGGTAGCGCACTAAACCGGATTGATAGCGCTTAGTCAGCCACCCCGTCAGTTGTACGTTTTTGCCTTCACCAAACAATTCAAATCGCAGATCGATCTCTTGGTCATCAAGTGGCGAATGGCATAAGAAAGCGATTCTTTGCGCCAATTCTTGTGCTTGCACGCGATTAGTTTCAAATTCCAAGGATCCAAAAGCACCAATCGGTAACTTTCCTTGCGCGCGCTGCTGGTCGATGAATCTCTCAAGGGCATGCGGTGAATTGGGTTGATCAAGCAGCAACTCTAGCAGTTCATCGCGTAACTGGTAGCTCTCTAAGCCATTTAAGACAAAAGGTTCATCATCTTCCATTACCGGTAACGGAGGCTCGAACGTCACTTTAAGGCGACGGTTAAAGAAATATTGCACAGGCAAACGCCAAAACCGTTGCAGCTCAACCAGATCTAAACTGACAGGAAAGATCGCCCCTTGTAAATAATCGCTCAGGGCGAGATTAAACTCACCACTGGCTCGCCCTTGCCGACTGGCGGCAGGTAGCCACTCTTTGGCATAGCTACCGGTTTTACTCAAAAAAGCATTAGGGCTAAAAGGCACCATGGCGTGAGTGGTCGTTAAAGCACAGGCTAAATTTTTGGCCGATTGATCGCTGCCAAGCGCTTCATCCCCGACCAAACAGTAATTTTGTTGGCAATACTCTAAAAGCTCAGAGACCAACACCGAAGGAACGCGTTCGGTATTATCTTGAATTGAGCGTCCAACGTAGCTGATGTACAAGGTTTGCTGCGCCGAGAGCATCGCTTCTAAGAACAAATAGCGGTCATCATCACGCCGCGAGCGATCGCCAGCGCGGGTGCGACCGTTCATCAAATCAAACCCTTCGGCTGGCATAGTGCGCGGGTAAACGCCATCGTTCATTCCTAGTAAACAAACGGTTTTAAAAGGGATGGAACGCATTGGCATTAAAGTACAGAAATTGACTTGTCCCGCCAGAAAACGCTGGCTGATGCGCGTACCTGACAATTTGTTTTGCAAATATTGAGTAATAATACTTGGCGCAAGTGCTTGCTCATAATCGGCCTCGGCCAGTTGATCTTTTAACTGCGACAAGGTGTCGCGAATCGACTTGAGTGCGAGCTCCCCTTCCAGCTCAACCTTGAAAAAAGCGCCAAGCATCTCACCGAGCAAGCGGCGCCACTCGTCCACGCTTTGGGTTTGCGCTAACTGCTCGCGGTAATGGCTCACTTGCTGAATAAAGTGCGCTAATTTACCCGCCAACTCAGCGTTCATGCCTTGCACTTCATTATAAGGCGCGAGCGTCACTTCGCCTTGCGTAAATAAACCTGCTGAGGCAGGCATGGCATAACCAAGTAACATGCGCTCAATCCCGAATTGCCAAGTATTTTGCTCGGTCTGCGGCAACTCAAATTGTTGCGCGGTGCTAGCATTAAGCCCCCAGCGAATGCCTGACTCTTCTACCCACAATTTAGCTTGCGCAAAGTCTTGCTCATTAAGCTCAAATTTTGCCATCATCGCAGGAGTTTCAAGCAGCTCTAATAACTCTGACGCTAGGCAGCGAGAATCGGGTAAATGCACTAATTGCATAAATGCCGCTAAGATCGGGCTCTCTTGATCTGCCGTACGGTCTGAAATGGAGTAAGGAATAAAGCGCTCACCCGGCGCGTTACCAAATACTGCCGCAATGGCTGGGCTGTAAGCATTGATGTCCGCCACCATCACAATAATATCGCGCGGTTTCAGTTCAGGGTCAGCATCAAACATTGCCAACAATTGATCGTGCAACACTTCCACTTCTCGCATCGGGCTATGGCAAGCATGAAGAGTGAGCGATGGATCATCCAAAGCAATCACTTGTTTGTGGTCGCTACTGTCCAGTTGACTATCATCTCGATGCTCTTGCAAATGTAAGATGTCGGCCTGCAACTGATGCAATAAGTTATCGCGTGGCAGATCAATAAAAAATTCGTGCTCTTCATTTTCCGTTTGGGAGAGTAAAAAAAGATTATCGCGCCCAAGTTTCCCCATCGAGGCTAATAACTCATTGCCAACCGCAGCTTCGGTATGCAATTCATCCACGAGGTTAGCTTCAATGTCACCTTTAAGCGGCGAGCGTTGCCCTTCAAACTGAATCTCATCACCTTGTAAGGCGAACGTTTTACGTTGCTGACTGTGCAGTCTGGCGAGCGTTTTTCTATCTCGAAGATCGCCCCAATAATGCTGACAAGGGTTGGTAAACATCAAGTGAACATCAATCTGCTCGCCCAACGCTTTGAGTGCATCCATATAACGAGGCGGCAGTGATGAAATACCGAAAATAAACAAACGTTTGGGCAGTTTGGTTAAATCAACCGAGCCACGCGCAAGCTGATCAATAAAACTTTGATAGAGATTGGCACGATGGTAGTGCGACTGGCCTTGATCTAGCGTGTATTGATATAAGGCTTGCCATAATATCGGCTGCCATGGGTGCTCATCACCAATCTCGCTCACATCATCGCCCGCCTCCCACTTGGCAATCCAATCGGGGCGGTAGACTAAATAACCATCAAAAATATCGGCAATTTTCTCGGCCAACTGATAGAGCTTGGAATGGTCATCATCCTGTTCAAGATAACGCTGCAGAGGAGCAAAGGGGTCGAGCGTGAGCAAGGTTGGCAACAGATGCATCAGTTTCCACGTCATCGCTTCTTTGTTAAAAGCGCTGCGCTTAGGTACATCAGGTAGCACTTTAGTGAACATGTCCCAGATAAAGGTCGCCGGTAGAGGAAACTCAAGGTTCGCCGCCACACCGAGCTCTTTCGCTAAGGCCATTTTGAGCCATTGCGACATCCCCGGGCTTTGCACCAAGATCTGCTCTTTCTCAAAGGGGTTGGCTAACGGTGCACTTTTGATCAAATGCACGAGTAGGATCTTTAAGGTATCGACTTTATTAGAATGGTAGACAGTAAACAAAATACACTCACGCTTTCCTTGTCACAATAAGGACTGAGATTAGCATAAGTGCATTCTATACTTGAGAATTTTATGTTTTGAATTGCCTAAACTGCAGGCTATTTCATTTCACAGTTCAATGCGTGTTCATCTTGCTCTTCTAGCTCATTCATGCTGCTGAGTAGCACGCGATGAGGTTGATAGAAATTTAAGTAACGAATAGCAACATAACCCACCACAATAGTTGCCACAATCAACTCTAACCCAGCCAACCAATGCACTTGCTGTACATACTCAGCACTCACCCCAACGGTTTCCATCCAATGTGTGAGTTTAAATAGCGCCGTTGCACCAATCACCATTGGGAAGGTAAACGCTGCGTAGCCTGGGCTAAAAGGCAAACGTAATAATTTAAAGAAAGCTAAGTAGATAATCGTTGTCATTAACACGGCAATACCAAATAAAATGCCGATGATCACTGGCGATGGGTTAGCCGTGACAGTTAAGTAACCAGCCAATGAGAGGCTCGCTGGTGCCGCCAAAATAGCCATGGTTGGTTTTGCTGCATCTGGAACTTCATGCGTGAACATGAAACGGTAAATCATCATCGGCAGCATCACCGCATAAGCGACTAAACCGAACATCATGGTTGCATTTGCGATTGGTGCAAGTGCTGGGTTTCCAGAAAACGCCACGTCGGCCACAATAATACCCACAGGTGGAACGAACCAACTTGGCACCATGTGGTGAAGTTCAAAAGACTGCGCACGATGGTACAAAAAACTAACCAAGAAGATGATGTGTAAACCCACAGCAAATAGCCATAACGCATCACCAGCCATTGGGTAAAAATGGCCTAATGAATTGGAAACCACCATTGTGCCCATCGCAAAAGTAGGCACAACACTGCCCACGACCGGATGAGCGAGATCTTGGCGTAATAAGTGGCCATGAAAGAGAAATTTAAACGCAAGAACCACCAGCAACACGCTGGCAATAACGGCCCCACTTAATTGGCCATAACCTTGTAATGGTGCAAAGTTTTCCCAACTCCAACCCAAGCTTGCGATGCCTAGAGCTAAACCCGCCATAGGGGTTGGCGCACCCATAACTTTCGCTTTTGCTGCTCGAATCATATTGACCTCTCATCAGAACTAACAAAGTAGTTGTTCAATGTCGCTATCATACGCTTGCCTTTTGTTCTGATATATCTAAATATATAGAACACACGTTCAGATTAATTAAACAAAATTATGGCTGCCAATATTTCTCTTAAGCAATTGAAAGTATTCACTTCGATTACGCAACACAAAACCTTGACCCAAGCTGCAGAGGCGCTGTTTTTGTCAAAAGCGGCCGTGAGCATGTCACTGTCTGAACTGGAAAAACAGCTTGGGCATGCGCTGTTCGATAGGGTCAATAACCGTTTAATCCTCAATCAAGAGGGACAAAAACTGTTGCCGCTCGCCGATGAACTGCTAAGCCGTGCGAGCAACATCAACCAACTGTTTGACAGTGAGCAAACCCTCGCAGGCCAATTGCGCATTGGTACCAGTGATACGATTGGCAACCATGTTGCGCCTTATCTACTCAGTCAATTTCGCCAGCAAACCCAACACATCTCGCAAAGTTTGTTTATTTCCAACTCGGCGCTGATTTGCCAAAAGTTGGTCGATTACGAACTGGATCTTGCGTTGATTGAAGGAAAAACACTGCACCCAGAGCTGATTTCAACGCCTTTTTCACACGATGAAATGTGTATTATTTGCGCACCCGAACATCCGCTCACAATGATAAATCAGCTCACCCTCAATGATTTCGAACAGAGCCAATGGGTATTGCGCGAAGCGGGTTCTGGCTCGCGAGAGTTTTTCTTACGGGCTATCGCACCACGACTTGAGCAGTGGCATGAAGCCTTTGAATTGAATACCACTGAAGCCTTAATCAACAGTGTTTCGGCAGGGTTAGGTTTGGGTTGTTTATCCACCCTTGCTGCGCATTCAGCACTGCAAGATGGCCGGGTTAAAAGACTCGATGTTCCTCTGGACATGAAACGTCGTTTCTGGCTATTGGTGCATAAAGAAAAATACCAAAGCCCACTGCTCAAACACTTTATTGAATTTTGTTATCAATGGAACAAAGAGTAGCCATCCACCTCTCACTTTTTCCTGCTCACCTAGACTTCATGGTTTAAAAACTGTATAAACAGCCAGTAGAATTAATGACTAAGTTAGAGGATTAACCATGGCTGTAATCGTCAAGTACGTGGTGGAACGCAACGGAGAAGAAAAGATGACTTTTACCTCTAAAGCAGACGCTGACGCTTATGACAAAATGCTCGATATGGCAGATGAGCTTTTCGAACTGTTAGGGAAAAGTGAGTTGCTAGAAGATGAAGCCAAGCAAGAAGCTTTGGCGATGTTCTTAGCTCAAAACAAAGAAGAAGTGCTTTACGCACTTGGCGCAAAGCGCAAGCCTGCACCGGCTAAGCCTAAAAAAGCCAAAGCGGTAAAAGACGAAGCACCAGAAGAAGATGCAGCTTAAGGCGATTAAACGCTTAACTTAAGATAATAGAACGTGAAAAGACCGCTGCTTCGTCAGCGGTTTTATATTTCTGTCTAAAGAAATATATCGCTAAAAAGACAAAAGGTATCGTTTTACGGACTTTCTCCTCTTTTGCCCTTTCCTCCCCCTGCCTCACTCTTTATGATGCTTGATAAATCGAGTGCGCCGCAATGATGCTCAACCTACGCTGGCGAGCGCATCAATAGTGACAACATGGAGATATCAAAATGGCTTACTTTGCACTTGCCTTTGGCACGGCAACCAAAAACCGTGATGGAAAAATTATTGAAGCGTTTTTTCCAGCGCCAATTCTCAACCCAAGTGACGCACTAGTAAGCGAGCTTGCTCAAGTCTCTGGTTATGGCGAAGGCAACCAGTATATCGACATCTCAACTGAGCAAAGCGCCCAACTCGCCGCGATATTTGCTCGACATGATCAGGCTAACAATGCCAGTTTTGCCGATAAGGCCGCTAACGCCTCACAACCACTGGTGCTGGTTATTTTAGCTTCCGACCAACAGCCTCAATCGGTCGCTGAAGGTTTTTTGAAGCTACAACTGATTTCACACCGTTTAGTGAAACCACACGGTACTGTGCTTGATGGTATTTTTGGCCTGCTGCACAACATCGCATGGACCAATGAAGGCCCTATCGACCTACCTGAACTAGCGGATCGTCAAATTGAAGCTCGCCTTGCAGGCCGTGCTTTAACGGTAGATTGTGTCGATAAATTCCCGAAAATGGTTGATTACATTGTCCCAGCGGGCATCCGTATTGCGGATACCTCGCGCGTTCGCCTTGGCGCGCACGTGGGCGAAGGTACCACTGTGATGCATGAAGGTTTTATCAACTTCAACGCTGGTACAACAGGCGTGAGCATGGTTGAAGGGCGTATTTCTGCTGGTGTAGTTGTTGGTAATGGATCGGACATCGGCGGTGGCGCTTCTATCATGGGTACGCTTTCTGGCGGCGGTAAGGTCGTGGTCTCTATCGGTGAAAACTCACTGCTTGGCGCAAATGCAGGCTTAGGTTTCCCACTCGGCGATCGCTGCACGATAGAATCAGGTTTATATGTAACTGCTGGTACTAAAGTGCGTATGCTCGATAACCAAGGCCAAGAAGTGGAGATCGTTAAAGCACGTGATTTAGCTGGTGTATCGGATCTACTTTTCCGTCGCAACTCGATCACAGGTCAAATTGAGTGTTTAGCCAATAAATCAGCCGTTGAACTGAACAGCATGCTGCACAGCCATAACTGATCCAGTTTTTCTGATAAAACGGCTTGGCGATGTGCCAAGCCTTTTTCTTTTGCGCGCTTTCTACTGCTAGGCTACTTTCTACTTTTTTATTTTGCTACTTCCACGTTACGAGCCAAACCGTTATCCCGGGTGGCCATCGACTCTCGGCGTAAGTAACATCGTGCCGAATTTCCACACAAACAGAGTAAAAGCCAATATCCAGAGTGCGGCACTGATATTCACCATCAAAAAGAGTTGTGCTGGAAAAAACGCTACACCGAGGCTGCGTACCAATGCCGACATCATCAAAGCCGCAAACGCAATACTCATTTTAGGCCCTTGATAAATCGCCCTGCCGGTATGCCCCATGGTCACGCGTGCAATCATCGACAAAATCAAGCCTGAGATGGCTCCAATAGCAAAGAGATGGATCAGGTTATGAGTGACATATACATCATCAATCAACCCGCGCAGTAATAAGCTCAAAGGAATGCAGGCATACGCAGCGTGCAGCGACCAAACCAGAGGCTCACTCAATGTTAGCCATGGTTTCCAACGCATCCAACGTACCCACTGCGCTAATCCAGCCAGTAACATGATAGGCTGACCAATCTGCACCATCGTCAGCGGGAAGAAACTCAAAATAAACAAGGCCGCAATGGGTGCATTGGCTAACCAATCGAGCCATACCCATGGCTGTGCTTTTTCAAAGTTAAAACGCCTTGCGCTGAAGAAAGGGATCACGCGTGCTCCCATGACCGATAGCAACAATGTGAACCACCACAACATCGCCTGCCATACCGCCGCCGAGCTAAAGGGCGGCATTCCTTTGATGGTGGCATAACTCGCAAAGTTCGCGCCGATCGCTAAAAGAAACAGCGGTACAAAAAAGAGATTTTTCCAGCCTTTCGCTTGCACTACTCGGCGGCCAATTTCATAGGCCGAAGCCGCCAAAAAAAGCGCTTCGACAGAAGAGATGACCCACAAAGGTGTCGGCGTCCACAATAAGATTCGAGGCGCTAGCCACAAGGCGACTAACACGGCTAAGCGATAATGTTTCGTGCCATTAATGCCAGTCCAGTTCTGTACGGCAGTCAATAGAAAACCGACCACAATTGCCATAGCAAAACCAAACAGCATTTCATGTACATGCCACCACAGCGCAGGAACTTGCAATGCCGATGGCTGACCGGTTTGAAACATCCAGACCCATAACGTCACCGCTAAAACGGCATATACGCTACCAAGTAGGAAAAAGGGACGAAAACCAAGGCGCAACCAAGCGGGTATGCGTTGTTCTACTTTTATATCGGTAATATTGAGCACTGTGACCTCTTACGGCGGTGGTGGATATAATGACAGACGACCAACACCATACGCATAATTCAAGCCAATAAAAACGCCCAATAAAAACAATAAAATAAGAAATATCACTCAAAAAAAGAGTCATAACAACTCAATAAAAAACAGTCATTATGACTCAATGAATTCACTTAAACTCTATCCTAACCCGTAGTTACACGCATGGCACTGCTGTTCGAGCTAATCACCACACAAGCCGTCTGTTTTTGTTTACCAAAACCAATGATTTGTGACAGCGCTTTTTTGCCGACCGGAATGAAGGCCGAAGCCATCGCATCCGCTTCTGTTTCTGCATGTGGATCGTGAATGAAGAAGAATTTATCGCTCATACCACTGAGTACGATCCAATGCGGCTCTTTCTTACCATCGAAACGATAAGTGCTGATGAGTAGCAGCACACATGCCCCTTCCGTCACCCACGCTTCCAGTTGCTCTTGACTCGGTGGTGCATCAATCATCGCCACATCCTGATGAGTAAGCTGCTCACAAAAATCAAGATGAACCAATTCGATAACTTGTTTTTTATTGGCATCTCGCACGCTATCAATAAAAGGCGTGCTTTTGGATTGGCTCCACAGCTCCACATGATAACCGCGTCGACTAGCAGCCAATGCCAACCCTTGGCCGCTGCACCCACCGTGCCCTGCCGCCATAAAAATCGTTGTCGCTTCTCGCCACAGTTGCAGCTCAGCGGTGCGACTCGGCTCAAACGATTTAGACAAGCAAGAAAAGCTCATCAGCAAGCATGCCGCACCGCAAGTAAATGGCGTAGTCTGAACATAAAGTGGCATTGGCAATTGCACCTTAGGCCCTTGTGGCGACAAGCGTTTTTGCATCCGGCGTCCATTACACAAATCATCGTAATAATGGATAAGAAATTTCAGGGTTTTATAGCCCATTTTTTCATATAAATTTATCGCTGCCGTATTGTCTTCACGCACTTCTAATCGTAATGTAGTGGCACCTTGATCAAGAGCAGCACGCTCGCATTGCTCGACCAAATTTTGAGCAATCCTCCGGCCTCTGAAATCAGGTTTTACGGCAATCGAATACAACCTTGATAGCTGTGTACCTTGATGAAATAGTAGCAATGCATATCCAGCCAGCTCTGTGCCGGTATCGGCCACAAACAACACCGCTTGGTTGGAATGTAAAAAACGCTTCATTTGACGTGGAGAGATTTTATCTCCGTCAAACAGCTGTTGTTCTAACGCATTAAGAGCAGTGAGATCAGCACTTTTCGCAAGACGAAAGTCCATACGACGTCCTTAAGTGGTTGGCAAGATTGCGGCTCAATATTATTCCTATTGATTAAGGAAAAGAATAGCAATGGCAAACCTTTTGATCGTGACCGACCAGTCCAGTGACTGGCAACAATATTTCCCCTCAGAGCAAGTGGTAAGTGTAGACCAATACCTCAACAGTAATGGCACCCATACTCATCGCAGTCTGCAAGTGGTCAACCTGTGTCGCGATTATGGCTACATGAGCAGCGGCTATTACTGCTCGCTGATGGCAGAGGCACGCGGCCACCGCGTTATCCCTCGAGTGATGGCGATCAACGACATCAATCAACCCTTTTTACTCTCTTCTGGCTTATTGAAACTCAATAAGCTGTGCGCCCAAACCGATTTTATACAGTGCAAAATTTATTTTGGCCGCACCGCAGAAAAAGGCTTGGATAAACTGGCTCGCCGTCTGTTTGAACAGTTTATGGTGCCCGTTATTGAGTTGGAAATGAACCGCGTTCAAGGGCAGTGGCAAATCAGCAAAATTGGTCCTTTCCCATTCCAAGATTTGAACGACCAAGAGCAAGATTTCTTCGTCGAATCATTAGAGCTGTTTTCAACCAAAGTTTGGCGTAAACCAAAGCAAGAGAAAAAATACCGTTACGATATTGCCATGCTAGTGGACGAAGAAGAGAAAATGCCACCTTCTGATCCCTCAGCATTAAAACGTTTTCGCCGCGCCGCAAACCGTTTAGGGGTTAACCTAGAAACCATTTCACCGGATGACTTATCGCGTTTGGGTGAATTTGATGGCTTGTTTATTCGCGCCACCACGAACATCAGTAATTACACTTACCGCTTTGCAAAAACGGCTGAGAAAATGGGCTTAGTGGTGATGGATGATTCTGAATCGATCATGAAATGCACCAATAAAGTGTTCTTAACTGAGTTGTTGCAACGCAATAAAGTGCCTGCGCCAAAAGGCGTGATTTTGCAAAGTTTTGATGAGCAATGGAAAAGCAATGTCATGCAGGAATTGAGCTTTCCCATGGTATTAAAAATTCCAGATGGCGCATTTTCACGTGGCGTGGTCAAAGTACGCGACGAGCAAGAGCTGGAACGCGAAGCCGGCGCACTGTTTGAAAAAAGTGCTCTGATTTTGGCACAAGCCTTCATGCCAACTGACTTTGACTGGCGCATCGGTGTAATGAACCGCCAAGCCATCTTCGCCTGCAAATACATGATGAGCCGCGGCCACTGGCAAATTTATCAACACCACAACAGTGGCCGAGTCTCTTCTGGCGGCTTTGAAACCTTGGATTTAAAACAAGTACCTAAAAACGTGGTTGATGTTGCCTTAAAAGCGTCAAACCTTATCGGCAGTGGCCTGTACGGCGTTGACTTGAAAGAGATTGATGGCCAAGTTTATGTAATTGAAGTGAATGATAACCCTAGTATTGATCACCAAGTTGAGGATGCGTTTTTAGGCGATCTTCTTTACGATAGGATCATGACTGAGTTTCTGCGCCGTATTCAAATGCGCGGCTTCTGATCTCAATTGGTATAATCTACTGCTCCTCAATGCTGAGTCATTGAGGAGCAAGTGATAAGGATATTCATGGAATTTTTGATCGACCAGTGGCATTTTTCTGCATCCGCTCCGCAGCAAAAACTCAATAGTGCTTCACTGATTGAAGCTGGGAATTGGTATCACTGCCAACGCGATATTCACGGTTTAAAAGAGTGGTTGCTGCAGTATCAGATCCCCACTTCAATTGTCGACAGCCTCTTAGCAGAGGACACTCGCCCACTGTTTGAGCAATACGATGATGATAACTTTTTACTGATTTTGCGTGGCGTCAACATGAACGACAACGCCAACCCGGAAGATATGTTGAGCGTACGCATTCTCTATTTCAATGGCGCGCTGTTTTCAACCCGAAAAATCCCGTCAAAAGCCGTCAATGTAATCCGTGACCTACTGCAGGCCGGGCAAGGCCCGCAAACTCTTTCAGATGTACTCGTGCAGATCATTGATGGTTTAAACAAAAACATCGATAACTACTTAAACAGCATTGAAGCGAAAATCACCCAATACGATAACGAAATTGAACTCAGTGACGAGCTGATGCAGACGCATAAAGCGCTGCTCAAAATCAAACGTTTTATCAAACCTCAGCAATACGCCATCGATGATTTCAGTGATTCCCAAGTCTCGCTGGCAAATGATAAAAACTTGCGTCTGCGCCACAGCGTTAACACCATCACGCGCATTAATGAAACCCTCGATTTTTACCTTGGTGAGCTCGAACTGATCAAAGGGGAATTACGTCAATATCATGCAGAGAAGATGAACCAAAACACCTATTTATTCTCGGTGATTGCGGCGATCTTTCTACCAACAAGCTTTTTAACTGGCTTACTTGGGGTTAATGTCGGCGGTATTCCCGGCACTGAATCCCCCGTTGCTTTTGCTCTCTTTTGCATCGCACTGGTTGGTATTTTTGGTTTAGAGTTTTGGATTTTGCATCGGTTACGTTTTTTCAATAAGGAGTCGTAATTCACTGATGATGTATATTTTTGGTTATGGCAGCTTGATCAACTCCGCTTCTCGCCAGTTAACAGGGCAAACAGGAAGAGCGATTCCCGTGGTCGCGCATGGTTTAGTTCGTTACTGGGGAAAAATTGATGAGAGCTACATATTGTCACCTTTGGTGGTGAATGAAGGACAAGGGCAAGTCAACGGCGTACTGCTGGAGATCGATGAAACCGCTTTGGCAGAATTTGACCGTCGAGAACGTGGTTATGAGCGAGTCCCCCTCAACACCAATCAAATCGAGAGTAATGACGCTTTTAACCTCCAATGGCCGATTTGGGTTTATGTCAAAGAGGCACCAGAGCCTCCCTGCGAGCGAAGCCCTATTGTACAAACCTATGTCGATACCGTGCTGGCTGGTTGTTTAGAGTTTTCAGAAACCTTTGCGCGCCATTTTGTTGAGCACACGGTTGGCTGGCAACATCCGCTGATTAACGATCGCCTCGCGCCGAAATACGGTAATTTAGCAGGGGTAAAACCCTGTCATCATGCGATCATTGATAAGCTGATTGCTACGGTCCGTTAGCGCATTAGCTTTTATTCCAATTTTAAACGTTTACATTAATTAGAAGCCTTGATTTACCTGTATAGAAAGTCGTAATTATCACATTGATTGCATTGTTCGTTTGCCTTATTTACACCACCATTGTTAAATACAGCGAGCAATAGCAAGAGGTGTAATATGGCTACCATAAAAGATGTAGCTCGCGAAGCCGGTGTGTCAGTGGCAACGGTTTCACGAGTCATCAATAAATCCCCTAAAGCGAGTAAAACATCGATTGAAGCGGTCACCGCCGCAATGAGTTTACTTGGCTATCGGCCTAACGCCGCCGCACGAGCTTTAGTCAGCCAAAGTACCGACACCATAGGTGTGCTAGTCAGTGACGTTTCCGATCCTTTTTTTGGCATGCTCGTGAAAGCGGTCGATAATGTGGCTCATGACAATGGCAAGCATCTGTTGATTGGCAATGGTTATCACCGTGCTGAAGAAGAGCGCCAAGCGATTGAACTGTTGATCAACAGCCGTTGTGACGCTTTGGTGATTCACTCGAAAGGTTTATCGGATCAAGAATTGATCGACTACGCCGCCGAAGTGAAATCGATGGTATTGATCAACCGTCATATCCCGCAACTGGCTAACCGCTGCATCTCATTGGATAACTACAAAGGTGCTTATTTGGCGACTGAGTTTTTGATCCGCCACGGTCATAAAAAAATCGCTTGTATTGGCTCTTCTCATTCGATTGAAGACGCTACAGATCGCGTAGCTGGTTATCAAGCCGCGTTGAAAGATCACGGTATTGAGATCGCTCCTAATTACATCGAGTTGGCCGAACCACACAGCGAAGGTGGCGAGCAAGCGATGACTCACTTGCTGATCCGTTCGATCGACATGACTGCCGTGGTCGCCTACAACGACAATATGGCAGCGGGCGCGTTAAATGTGCTTGAGGAGAATGGTGTAAAAAGCCCTGAGCAAATTTCAGTGATCGGCTTTGATGATGCGTTGATCGCACGCTACATTCGCCCAAGGCTGACCACCATCCGCTACCCAATCGAGATGATGGCTGAAAAAGCCGCTAAACTGGCACTCCAATTAGCCCGTGGCGAAACGATAGAAAAAGAACCGATGATTTTCTCACCGACTTTGGTGCGTCGAGATTCGGTAGAAAAAATCTGACGCACTCAGGTTACACTTTCACTCGCCACTTTGGGCATCAATACTCAACATCTAAGCGACGCACCCACCTTAAACGTCAAATTGGTAAATGGTAGTATGAGTATATTCTTGCCCTGGCAGAGTAATACAGCTGGGTTGCTGCCATTCGGCATGATTGGGAGCATCCGGCAAGTATTGAGTTTCTAATGCGACCCCCGCATAGCCTTGATAAACCCCACCTCGCCGATTGGGCGTCCCCGATAGCCAGTTTCCACTATAAAGTTGTATGGCTGGCTTAGTCGTAAATACGCTCATGGTTACCTTTGCATCTGGTGACTTCAGTTGCGCGGCGCACACGGTTAAATCAGTTTTGTCGGGCAATAAATAACTGTGGTCATACCCTTTGCTTGCTTGTTGCTGCTCATCTTTGAGTAAGTCACGACCTATTGATTTTGCAACGCGAAAATCAAAGCCCGTGTCGATGACAGATTTTGGCCCTGACAATGGGATTCCATGTGGATCTGTGGGTAAAAATTGATCGGCTTTTATAAAGAGTGAATGATCTAAAATCGTATGATCACTCTCTGCGCCTAGCAAATTAAAATAGGCGTGGTTGGTTAAATTAAGCGGCGTTGGTTTATCTGTGGTCGCTAAATAGCGGAGGATCAATTGATTCTGATCGTTCAGTTCATAGCTCACGGCAATGTCAACATTACCGGGAAAACCTTGGTCACCATCCGATGAATGGATTGAAAACGTCACTTGTTGAGCACTTTTGTGAGCAATAGTCCAACGACGCTGATCTAACCCTTCAAGACCGCCATGCAAACTATTTCCAGCTTGGTTGGTCGTCACTTGATAGCGTTGATCATTTAATTCAAATTGGCCTTTAGCGATCCGGTTGGCATAACGTCCCACAGTGACGCCCATATAGCTTTGTTGTTTCTGGAAGTCGCTCATGGTGGAAACACCCAGCAGAACTTCTCTGCGTTCCCCATCCTTAAGCGCCAACTCACAACTGAGCCATGTTGCACCAATATCCATTAATACTACGCGGCTACCAATGCGGTTAGTCAAACTGACAAGTTGTGCCGGGCGGCCATCATAGGCTACTTGCTGAGTCATAGTGTGAACAAGTGAAGATGTGCAGCAAGCCGCCACTAGACCAGCGCCCTCTTTTGCTTGGCAGACGTAAATCGACGCTTTGAGGCCAGTCGCCACTTCATATTTCTCATCGACAGCCGCTTTCACTGCATCAACCAATGTCGGTGGGACAAGTGCCACAATACAGCCACCAAAGCCGCCCCCAGTCATACGCACACCGCCTTGGTCACCAATCACCTCTTTGATGATATCAACCAAGGTATCAATCTCTTTGACCGTAATTTCAAAATCATCACGCATCGATGCGTGCGATTGAGCCATCAGCTCGCCCATGCGCTTCATGTCGTGGGCTCGCAGCGCTTGGGCCGCTTCAACAGTACGGTCATTTTCAGTAATGATGTGACGAGCACGTTTAGCCACCAACTCATCAAGCTCAGAAACTTTTTGGTTAAACTGTTCAATGCTTACATCACGCAGCGCTTTGACGCCAAAAATACGCGCAGCCTCTTCACACTGCTGACGGCGGGTGTTGTATTCGCTATCCACCAAGCCGCGTTTTTTATTGGAGTTGACGATCACGACTGCCATCTCTTCTGGCATTGAAACCGCTTGTGTTTCTAGGCTACGGCAATCTAAAAGTAGCGCGTGGTTTTCACGACCTTGCGCCGAAATCATTTGATCCATAATACCGCAATTACAGCCGACAAATTCGTTCTCGGCCTGTTGACCATTTAGTGCAATTTCCGCTTGAGAAATATCCAGTTGATAAAGTTCTTTAAAGGTTTGACCGATCACGACCTCAAGCGCAGCCGAAGAGCTAAGCCCCGCTCCCTGTGGAACATTACCGCTGACAGTAATATCCGCCCCAGTAAACGAGTACCCACGCGCAAGCAAACATTTCACCACGCCGCGAATGTAGTTCGCCCACATTTTGTCTTGTTGGAAAGTAATCTCTTGGGTGAGGTCAAACTCATCAAGTGCATTGCCATAATCAACAGATACGATGCGGACTAAATTATCTTCACGCTTGGCAGCCGCTACCACGGTTTGATAGTTAATTGCGCAGGGGAGCACAAAACCGTCGTTATAGTCGGTGTGCTCACCAATCAAATTTACACGGCCTGGCGCTTGGATGATATGACTAGGCGCGTAGCCCAACACTTGCTCAAAAGACGCTCTCACATTTTGGATTAAATCAAACATTTGCATTCCTAAACTCATAAACTGGTTTTCATTTCTCATTAACCACTTAGCGCTATGAAAAAAACTTTGTTAAGCCCAAGTCGTTGGAGGTGCAGCGAGGTGATAAGTAAATTCAGCCAATGAACATAGATTACCTATGTTCTTAGGGTGCGTTTACGCAGCAACAAGGCTACAACTGCACAGATGACGTTACTGCTCTTTGTAGTGAACATCACTTAGCTCGCGCAGACGCTGCGCCGCTTGTTCTGCGGTTAAATCTCGTTGGCTTTCAGCCAACATTTCATAACCCACCATAAACTTACGAATCGAGGCACTGCGCAGCAGCGGTGGGTAGAACAGTGCATGCAGTTGCCAATGGTCAATGTTCGTACCCTCTTCAAAGAAAGGCGCGTAATGCCAGCCCATAGAATAAGGGAAAGAACATTGGAACAGGTTGTCGTAACGGCTGGTCAGTTTTTTAATCGCAACGGCGAGATCGTCACGTTGCGCATCACTCAACTCACTCATGCGACGGATATGCGTTTTTGGCAGCAACATGGTTTCAAATGGCCATGCAGCCCAGTAAGGCACAACAGCCACCCAATGCTCTGTTTCCAGCACAATGCGTGAGCCATCTTTCAGCTCAGCTTGCACATAATCCACCAGCAGGTTACTACCCTGTTGTCGGTAATACGCTTTTAGGTTGTGCTCCTTGCGTTCAATTTCATTGGGTAAGAAGCTATTAGCCCAAATTTGGCCGTGTGGGTGAGGCTGGGAACAACCCATGGTTTCGCCTTTGTTCTCAAATGCTTGCACCCAAACGTACTCTTTACCTAACTCTTCGATTTGATCGTTCCACGTATCAATCACGCTGCGAATGTTGCCCACGGGTAACTCTGGCAGAGTTTTACTGTGATCTGGAGAGAAACAAATCACTCGGCTCAAACCACGCACACCTTGAGTTTTGAATAGAGGGCTATCGGACTCCGATGCATCTGGCGAATCTACCATCAGTGCTGCGAAGTCGTTGTTGAATACGTACGTACCTTGGTAGTCTGGGTTGACATCACCAGAAATACGCTCGTTTGTCGGACAAAGAAAACACTTCTGATCATAACTTGGCAGTTCATCTACCGCTGGCTTTTCATCAGCCCCACTCCAAGGGCGTTTAGCGCGATGTGGTGAGACTAAAATCCACTGCCCCGAGAGTGGGTTGTAGCGACGATGTGGATGATCCACTGGGTTAAATTCAACATTCGACATATTGCTTACTCAATTATGCTATTTGATAGTCCGACGCGTCACGCCGGATAAAACTAGTACCCTTGCGGGTTATTGGATTGCCAATGCCATGTATCAGCAGCCATTTCATTGATACTGCGCGTCGCCTTCCAAGCCAGATCTCGCTCCGCTTTTGTGGTACTAGCCCAACACTCGGCAATATCACCCGGGCGTCGTGGGCAAATCTCATAAGCAATAGGAACACCACTTGCTTGAGCAAAGGCTGAAACTATCTCTAACACACTCGATCCGTTACCCGATCCAAGGTTGTAAATATGCCTTCCCGCTTTCATCGCAACCGTATTTAAAGCGGCCAAATGGCCATCGGCTAGATCCATCACATGAATGTAATCACGCACACCCGTACCATCCGGTGTGGGGTAGTCGCTACCAAATATGGATAACTTCTCGCGGCGCCCTACCGCAACTTGGGCAATAAACGGCATCAGATTATTCGGCACACCTTGCGGGTCTTCGCCCATAGTGCCCGAAGGGTGAGCCCCCACAGGGTTGAAGTAACGCAGTAAGGTCACACTCCAATCTGGCTCAGCAACCACTAAATCCGACAGGCACTGCTCAACCATATATTTGCTACGACCGTAAGGATTGGTGGTTGATCCGGTTGGAGAATCTTCAGTTATCGGCACGATTTCAGGATCGCCATACACTGTCGCCGATGAACTGAATACAATACTTTTCACTCCAGCTTTACGCATACTGCGCGCTAGCACCAACGAACCATTGACGTTATTGTCATAATATTCGAGCGGTTTTATCACGGATTCACCGACGGCTTTTAAACCTGCGAAATGAATCACAGCATCAATATTATGTTCAGAAAATACCTTATCGAGAAAGGCCTCATCACGGATATCACCATGATAAAACACGGGCGTTTTATCTGTCAGTGCATGGATACGGCTTAATACTTCAATCTTCGCGTTAGATAAGTTGTCAACGATAATGGGGTCGATACCCGCTTGTATCATTTGTACACAGGTATGACTTCCGATATAGCCCATACCGCCCGTCACTAATACTTTCACCATACTCTCCTATTGGGATACCGATAGAGGTTGATTCTCGCTCTTGAAAAAGTCTAACAGCCTTACTCGCTTTCAATCTGTGATCAAAACACCACAATGTAAACGTTTCCACGAAAACTCTAAAACAATTCCCTTCACTTAACTGATTTTATTTAAATTACGTATACAATACGCACAGGTAGGCTCTAGTGAGATATTTTGCAGCCCACCACCTTGCACCATCATCTTCTCTAGTTCGACTTACCTTGCTGAGTTTTAGCCCATGCCCCAAAGCCGTGTAGAACTGAATAACCGAATGAATATCGTCACTTTGACTTGGCCGATCTTTATTGAGATTTTATTACGGACGGCGATTAACACCAGTGATGTATTTATGCTGAGTAGTTATTCAGACAAGGCTGTATCAGCGGTTGGGGTTATCACTCAAATCAATTTTTTCTTGCTGATTGTCTCAATGATGGTCAGCAGTGGTACAGGGATCCTAATTGGGCAATACAATGGCTCTGGCCGCCAAAGTGAATCGGCACATGTTGGGGTGGCCAGTTTACTGCTTGGATTAATCATTGGCTCATCGCTCAGTTTAGCCGCTTATTTGAGCGCTAATTCAGTCATGAATGCCTACGGCCTAGAAGCGCAGGTTGCACAATATGGCTATGAATATCTGGTTATCAGTGGAAGCTTTACAGTAAACGTTACCATCGGCATTGTACTGGCGACGATTTTGCGCAGTAACGGCTACTCCAAAGCGCCGATGTTCATTAATTTATTTGCCGGATTATTGAATATCATCGGTAACTATATTGCTATTTTTCAACCCTTTGGACTGCCCGTCTACGGTGTACAAGGGGTTGCGATATCAACAGTGTTCAGCCAAATTGTCAGCACTATTTTGCTGTACTACACCGTTAAGTACTACCACATATCACTACCGGTGAAAGAGTGGAAAATCATCCCGAAGCCGCTATACCAGAAGATCATCAAGATCGGCATGATGAATGCGGGAGAGATTCTTTCCTATAACATGATGCAACTGACGGTGATTTTTTTCGTTGTAAAAATGGGCACGGCTTCATTGGCCGCGTTTACTTATGCGCAAAATATTGCCCGTCTCGCCTTTGCATTCTCAGTGGCTCTTGGGCAAGCCGGGCAAATTCAAACTAGCTACTACATTGGTAAAGGTTGGGTGGATGAGATTCTGACTAAAGTACAACAATATTTTGTGGTTGGCTTTCTCGTCTCCAGCACATTGACGATCTCAATTTATCTACTGCGCGCTGACATCATCGCCCTCTTCACTTCTGATCCTGAGATAACGGCCTTGGTCGCAGGGTTAATTGCTGGCTCCATTGCAATGGAAGCCGGGCGCACGTTTAACCTAATTTTTATTGCCGCACTCAAAGGCGCAGGAGACATTCGCTTTCCAGTGCAGATGGGCATATTAAGCATGTGGACTTTTGGCGCAGGTTTAACTTACTTATTTGGCCTACATTGGGGATGGGGAGTTATGGGTGCATGGGTGGCCATTTCGGTGGATGAATGGTTCAGAGGAATCATCATGTTTAGGCGTTGGCGATCTAAGGTTTGGACTAAGTTTAAACTCAGTTAACCCATGCCAGTCTGTTTATCGTTTTTCTGCGGTTTACAAATGGTTAAGGATTAAATTTGAATCTGCTCAAACATCCTTTTAAAGTAGCGAAACAACGTCTCTTTAAGAGTGCTTATGCACATGTTTACTATTTTCAAAACTTTTTTTCTGCTTGGGTGGATAAGCTTTGGCGGGCCAGCCGCTCACATTGGTTATTTCCGCAATACATTCGTTGAAAAATTAAAATGGATTGAAGATAAAGAATACGCACAGATCGTTGCCTTAAGTCAGTTTTTGCCAGGGCCAGGTTCAAGCCAAGTTGGGTTTGCACTAGGATACCATCGTGGTGGCTTATTGGGTGGATGCGCCGCTTTTGCTGGTTTTACACTCCCTTCGGTTTTGATCATGGTTGTCCTTGCCATCGCCAGCAGCCAATTACTACAAACCCCCTTATTTCAAAACGTGATTCACGGCTTAAAACTGCTAGCCGTTGTGGTTGTCGCGGATGCCACATGGGGAATGTATAAAAACTTCTGTAAGAATCGCTTAACCGTTGGGTTGTGTGTGGCCACCGCTGTGATGCTGATTGTTACACCCAGTATTGGAACGCAAATCGGAGTTCTCATTGGGGCAGCGCTGATCGGAGTGAAATGGCTCCCTAGTCAAGATTTAGCCACTGAACGTTCATTTGTCCCCGCTTTCGTCCCTTTCGCTCTCTTTATTGGCTTACTAGTCGGTTTGCCTTTTTCCGCCCACTTAATGCCTGAAATCGCTCTATTTAACCACTTTTATCAAGCGGGTAGCTTAGTGTTTGGCGGTGGGCATGTCGTACTTCCATTACTGCAAAATTTGGTTGGCGACGCGCTTGACCCAGATCTGTTTTTAACAGGATATGCCGCAGCACAAGCGGTTCCTGGTCCAATGTTTACCTTCGCCACTTACATTGGCTACGCTCTACTACCACAAGCGCCAATCTTAGGCGCAACGCTGGCGACCATTGCCGTCTTTTTGCCGGGTTTTTTGTTACTGCTCGGCGTGCTTAAAAATTGGCAAGCCTTAGCAAACTATCGATCAGTATCAGGAGCAATCAACGGTGTTAACGCCGCCGTCGTTGGTTTGCTGCTCTCAGCCTTATATCACCCTGTATTTACAAGCTCGGTCAGCAACAATTTAGACATGGCGATTGTTCTGATCGGTTTTTACCTGCTAAAACAGCTCAAACTGCCTATTGTCTGGCTGGTTATATTCTTTACGCTCAGTGGCATTGCGCTTGGATTAAGCTAAAATCGGCTATACGCCTTGTGACTAAACATGGCGTCAAATAGCCGTATTTATCTAGTGACCCAGCGTCATCCAATGGCTTTCCAGTACCACCTCATATTGCTTGGTTATATAACCCATTTTTTATTTAAATTTCACGCACGCATCGCTTATCTGTTCTAAACTTATCAATTAGAAGAGCTTCTCCATTTCAACCTTGGAGACCCTGTAGCGCAGAGGAACACGCGATGGATACGCATAGCAAAGGTTGCGAGCACGCCTATTTTCCACATGTTGGTCCACTCAATAAGCAACTGGCTAACATACACCAACGAATGCAAGTCAAAGTCCCAGAGATTGACCGTATCTCTTTTGCGCTATACGACCATCACCATGATAATTTGAAAACCTACGCCGACAGCACCTTTCACGGGGGTGAGCTTATACATTACGAGTTTCCACTTGCTGAGCTTCCAGTCCTTAAGCAATGCGCACAAAACGGCCAGAGTCGTAGCGTTGAAAATATCCCAATCCAATTGAAGCCAGACTATCCTCATACTCGCTGGCTAATTGAACAAGGTTATTGTTCATCACTGGCAATTCCGACTTACCATCAACAAGCATTTATTGGCTTTATTTTCCTCAACTCGTGTCAAAGCCATTTGTTTACCGAACAAGTAAAACAGAATGTAGAACCTTTTATTGAGATGATTCGCTTTGCAGTTTGCTCTGAATACGACCTAGTCCACACTATTTTAGAGACTGTAAATTTGACTCAAGCACGCTCCCCAGAGCATCAACTGGAATCGAAAGAGCATAAAGAACGTATTAGCTGTTATGCCAAAGTCATCGCTACGGAAGTTGCTGACATTTATCAACTGGATGATGAAACCATTGATAACATCATCCAGTTTTCGCGCTATCACGACATAGGCAAACTTGCCCTACCGACAAGCTTATTACTTAACCCAAATACATTAGATAAACCAGAGCGTGCTCAACTGTATAGCCACATAGAAAAAGGGATTGAAATCATTAATCAAATTATTGATGACATAGGTACACCTGATCACCCTTGCATATCCATATTAAAAGAGATCGTCGCTTATCATCATGAGTTTTTGGATGGCAGTGGCTATCCTTACGGCCTAATGCAAGACAATATCCCGATATCGGCACGCATTATTGCTGTTGCCAACGTCTTTGATGCCTTAACAAGCCATCGTCCATACAAACAAGCTTGGTCTGTTCCTTTTGCCCTTCTCGAACTGGAAAAAATGGTCGTGAGCGGCAAGCTTGATAAACACTGTGTCAATGCCCTTCGCTATCATCAAGATTACTTAAAACATGTGATTGATATTCACCCAGAAATCGACCCGAAGGATAGATTCAACTGAACAGAAATAAACGTCACTCTGAGTTAATAGTGTCAAAATAAGAAAGTGAATCCAGCGCGCAACTTTAACGTTTAGTAACTACAATCTTCTTTTACCTAACCATTCCACCATGCTAAAGTTAACAAAACATTAACATAAGAATAATAATATTTTTGCCAATAACATGGAGTTAGAGAATGATTCAGCCTAACGAGTTAAGCAAAGCAACTTGTGCTCTCCCACCACCGAATGAAATGATCTTGAAATGGGCAGCGGAACGCCCCAACCAAGTTTATTTAAGACAAATTATTAACCGAAAATTTGTTGAATACACCTATGCTGAAGTCGCCGATAAAGCACTCAGGCTCGCCTCGGCGCTACAAGCGCTAGGGGCAAAACCCCAAGATAAAATTGCACTCATTTCCAAAAACTGCGCTGAATGGTTTGTGTGTGATCTCGCAATGATGCTCGGCGACTTTGTCAGTGTTCCCATTTTTCCAACGGCTGGCGCCGATACCATCGAATACTGCCTCACCCATAGCGAAACAAAAATAGTCATTGTGGGTAAACTCGATAACGGACAAGCCACCCAACAAGTATTGAGCCATTTACCAGATATCATCAGTATTGCGCTACCCTATGATTCAGCTCCCACTTGCGATCACCTGTTTACAAAATTGATTGAGCACTATCCGCCAAGCACAGAACGCCCTGTACATCATGACAATAAGTTGATGTCTTTAGTCTATACATCGGGTACGTCGGGCTTGCCGAAAGGGGCTATGCTGACCTACGGTGCATTTAGCTGGTCAGCTCAACAACTTATAAACCACATTGGAATTCAAGAAAACGACCGTTTATTTTCCTACCTCCCTTTGGCTCATATTACTGAACGTGTTTATATTTTTGGCTCTTCCATCATGGGTGGGGTACAAACGGCTTTCCCTGAATCATTAGACACCTTTATTGAAGATGTCAAAATGCAGCGCCCGACGCTCTTTATCTCAGTACCAAGGTTATGGACTCTATTTCAGCAACGCATTCAAGACAAATTACCGCAGAAAAAGCTCAATTTTCTGCTAAAGATCCCTTTTGTAAGCACGCTGATTAAGAAGAAACTTGCTGATGGCTTAGGGCTTGATCAAGCACGTGTGCTTGGTTGTGGCTCGGCTCCTGTATCACCGGCGTTATTAGAGTGGTATCACCAAATTGGGCTGAACATTACCGAAGCTTGGGGCATGACAGAATCTTTTGCTTATAGCACCCTGAACTACCCGTTTAGAGCCGACAAATTGGGGTCGGTTGGACGAGCAGGCCCAGGAATCGAACTTAAAATCGCTAATAATGATCATGAGATTATGGTGCGTGGCCAAGGACTATTTTCTGGCTATTATAAAAATGACATTGCAACTCAAGAGTCATTTGATAAAGAAGGATGGCTACATACTGGCGATATCGGTTTTATTGATGCTGAAGGTTATCTCACCATTCAAGGGCGCAAAAAGGACACCTTTAAAACAGCCAAAGGCAAGTTTGTGGCTCCCGTACCTATCGAAAATAAACTGTTCGAATACACTCGAGTCGAGATGATGTGTCTGATTGGCTTAGGGCTTCCCGCCCCTATTTTGCTAGTTGTTCCACATAATTTCCCTCATTTTGATCGCGTTCGTTATGAGCGTACTACTCAAAAAGTCATTAAGCGGATGAATGAGGAATTGGAATCGCATGAGCAAATCAAAGGCGTGCTAATGATAAAGGAGCCATGGTCAATCGAAAATGGTGTCCTCACTCCTACCTTAAAAATCAAGCGGCATGTATTAGAACAGAAATATCATGAAATGGGGCACAATTGGCCAAAAGGACAACTGGTTGTTTGGGAAGAGTAATCCATTCTAATTGAGCAGGTTGGACTTAGCCTCTAACCTGCCAATACACCAAGTTTTCACACTAACAACCTCCTATATTGCCTAATATTTTGTCCTAATTTAACTCCTGTGCCTGCTATACTTAGCTTAAATAACGCCATTGAATAATTGGATCATGACACAAGATAATAACCCGCTGCATGGGGTCACTTTAGAAAAACTACTCACGGAGCTCGTTGAATACTATGGCTGGGAAGAGCTCAGCTATATGGTCAATATTAACTGCTTTAAAAAGGATCCGAGTATTAAATCAAGCTTGAAGTTTTTACGTAAAACTGAATGGGCACGTATTAAAGTGGAAGAAATCTATATCAACCTTAAGGGCTAACTAAACGATATGAATTGAGTGGTATAAACTACCTTCACCCGGCAGTTTCCACTTTTATCGGTTCTGCTTTTATCGGTTTTTATGCCCTTTTCTATTTCGTTGTTACATAAAAAAGCCCCACCAGCTTTCACTGGTGGGGCTTTTTACGTTCAGCTTAGCTTTTAAGAATTACTTCTTATCTGCTTCTTTACGTGCTTTAACGTCAGCAATAACTTGCTCTGCAACGTTTGCAGGACATGCAGCGTAGTGTGAGAACTCCATAGAGAACTGACCACGACCAGATGTCATTGTACGTAGGTGACCGATATAACCAAACATTTCAGATAGAGGAACGTTCGCTTTAATACGTACACCTGTTACGCCAGCTTCTTGATCTTTAATCATGCCACGACGACGGTTAAGGTCACCGATAACATCACCAACGTGATCTTCTGGAGTAAACACGTCAACGTGCATAATTGGCTCTAGAAGTTGAGCGCCAGCTTTAGGCATAGATTGACGGAATGCACCTTTCGCTGCGATTTCAAATGCGATTGCAGATGAGTCAACTGCGTGGAAGCCACCGTCGAACAGTTCAACTTCAACGTCTAGTACAGGGAACCCAGCAAGAACACCTTGGTCCATCATAGACTTAAAGCCTTTCTCTACCGCAGGCCAGAATTCTTTAGGTACGTTACCACCAACAACTACTGATTTGAACGTGAAACCTGAATTTGGCTCACCTGGTTTGATACGGTAGTCGATCTTACCGAACTGACCAGAACCACCAGACTGTTTCTTATGCGTATAGCTGTCTTCAATTGCTTTAGTGATAGTTTCACGGTAAGCAACTTGAGGAGCACCAACAATAAGATCAATGCCGTGTGTACGCTTAAGGATATCAACTTTGATATCTAGGTGAAGTTCACCCATACCTTTTAGAATGGTTTCGCCAGTTTCTTCATCAGACTCAACTTGGAATGATGGATCTTCTGAAACCATTTTACCTAGCGCAATACCTAACTTCTCAGAACCGCCTTTGTCTTTAGGAGCAACAGCGATAGAGATTACAGGCGTTGGGAAAATCATTGGCTCAAGAGTACATTCGTGTTTAGGATCACATAGAGTGTGACCAGTTTTCACGTTTTTCATACCAACGATAGCGATGATATCACCCGCTTGAGCGGAATCAAGTTCGTTACGATCGTTCGCGTGCATCTCAACCATACGGCCAATACGCTCAGTCTTACCAGTAGCACTGTTAAGAATGGTGTCACCTTTCTTCAGTTTACCAGAATAAATACGGATAAACGTTAGGGCACCAAAACGGTCATCCATGATCTTGAATGCAAGTGCGCGGAATGGTTCGTCAACAGAAACTGTTGCAACTTTACCAGTAGGCTCACCTGTTTCAGGATCAGTCAGATCTTGAGGTACAACTTCAGCTGGAGCTGGAAGATAATCAACAACGGCATCTAGTAGAAGTTGCATGCCTTTGTTTTTGAATGCTGAACCACAGAATGTAGGGAAGAACGCTAATTCACGAGTACCCTTACGGATACAAGCTTTTAGTTGCTCAATAGTTGGCTCTTCGCCTTCCATATAAGCCATCATTAGCTCGTCGTCTTGCTCTACTGCAGTTTCGATTAGCATTTCACGGTATTCTTCAACTTGCTCTACCATGTCTGCTGGAATTTCTTTGATTTCGTAGTTTTCTGGCTGACCTGAATCATCCCAAACGTAAGCTTGACGGTTTAATACGTCAACAACGCCAACGAATTCGTCTTCACGACCAATTGGAAGAGTCATAACAAGTGGGTTTGCGCCAAGAACTTTCTTCACTTGTCCTACAACGCGGAAGAAGTCTGCACCCATACGGTCTAGTTTGTTTACGAAGATCAGACGAGCTACTTCTGAATCGTTCGCGTAACGCCAGTTAGTTTCTGACTGAGGTTCAACACCGCCAGAACCACAGAATACACCAACACCGCCATCAAGAACTTTCAGAGAACGGTAAACTTCAACTGTGAAGTCAACGTGCCCAGGAGTATCGATAACGTTAAAACGGTGATCTTTCCAGAAACAAGTCGTCGCTGCTGATTGAATTGTGATACCGCGTTCAGCTTCTTGATCCATGAAATCCATGGTAGAAGCGCCATCGTGTACTTCACCTGTACGGTGGATTTTACCAGTAAGCTTAAGAATACGCTCAGTGGTAGTGGTTTTACCGGCATCAACGTGCGCGAAAATACCAATGTTTCTGTATTTTGATAAATCTGCCATTGTCTTACTCTGTTAATAAGGTATAAAGTGCGCGCAGAGTATATCACAATCTGTCAAGACTGATACCCTTGCATACGCTTGCTTGAAAAAAAATATAGTACGGTTACGAACTGTCGGTGAAATATAGGTCATAACCGTAAAAGAGGCGAGTTTAATTAAGATTTATAACTCATCAAATGCTTCAATTGCTTCAGATAATTTCTTCACACCGTGCAATTGCATGCCAGGTATTCCACCTTTAGGCATATTCGCCATCGGAATAATTGCTTTCTTAAAACCATGTTTAAATGCTTCATTTAATCGCTCTTGACCACTAGGTACTGGGCGAATTTCTCCGGCCAAACCGACTTCGCCAAACACGACAACATCTTTAGCAAGTGGTTTATCTCTGAAGCTTGAAAGCAGTGCCATCAGAAGAGCTAAATCGGCGCTTGTTTCCGTCACTTTAACGCCACCAACCACATTAACAAACACATCTTGATCGGACATTTGTAAGCCACCGTGCTTGTGAAGCACTGCTAACAATAAAGATAAGCGATTTTGCTCAAGCCCAACGGCGACCCGCCTTGGGTTCGCTAATTGTGAATAGTCAACCAGTGCTTGGATCTCCACTAGTAGTGGACGAGTTCCTTCCCATACGACCATCACCGAACTTCCCGAAGTATCTTCTTCGCCTCGCGAAAGGAAAATGGCAGAAGGATTACTCACTTCACGCAAGCCCTGTCCCGTCATGGCAAAAACGCCGAGTTCATTGACCGCACCAAATCGGTTCTTGTGACTGCGCAATGTACGAAAACGACTATCAGTCCCTCCGTCGAGCAATACCGAGCAGTCAATAATATGCTCTAGCACTTTTGGACCAGCCAAAGAACCGTCTTTAGTAACGTGTCCGACTAAAAATACGGCAACGTTATTTTGCTTAGCGTAGCGTGTAAGCGTTGTCGCAGACTCGCGCACTTGTGCCACCGTACCGGGAGAGGATTGGACGTCGGCCACATGCATCACTTGAATTGAGTCTATGACCATGATGCGGGGCTGCTCTTTTTCAGCGATTTGGCAAATTCGATCTACATTGGTTTCCGACAGCATTTTAAGCTTATCTTTAGGTAAACCAAGACGAGAGGCTCGCATCGCGACTTGCTGAAGCGATTCTTCACCCGTGACATACAAAGCAGGCATTGACGCCGCGAGCTGACACATGGTTTGCAGCAATAAAGTCGATTTCCCAGCGCCAGGGTTACCACCGATTAAAATCGCCGCGCCGGGTACGACACCACCACCCAATACACGGTCCAACTCTTTAAAGCCGCTAGAAAACCGTGGGACTTCCTGCAGATTAATATCCGACAGTACTTGGACTTGTGATTCCGTTACCGCCCCAGCGTAACCACCTAGTCGCTCATTACGTGCAACCTGCGGCGATGCTGCCAAGCGTACTTCGGTGATAGTATTCCATGCACCACAAGCACTACATTGACCTTGCCAACGCGGAAAATCTGCGCCGCAATCATTACATACATAGGCGCGTTTTGCTTTTGCCATGCTTCCTCAACAATTCCTGTTTCTTGTTGGTAACCTATACTTTTCAAGCTTAAAGATTAAACTGTTAAGTAATCATGAAGTGATATAGGTTGATTTACGTTTAAATAAAGGTTGAACCTTCGCAACAGATAACTAAAGATTATGATAACGATGCCGATTAATCTTTAAGACGGACACTCTAACAGAAAAGTATGCAGCAATCTGAAATTCTATCAATCGCAGAGCGTTTGATCCCAGCTTACCGTTCATCTGATTTTGAACATCTTCTTTCTCAAATGACAGAAGATGAATCCCCGTCAGCGAAATTACTGGTCAAAATGGAGCTCAATCGCATCATGGCTCCTTGTGTTAAAAGCATAGACTTGCGAGGTCGGGTACAAGGGGAATGCCGCGAATATGAATTAGATGGCCGCAAACATTGGTTCGACGATGTGGCCTTTAACGCATACCATAAAGGGGTCAAAAAATTTGGTGCGTATACGGAAGGTGTATGGGAAGCATTAAACAATACGCCAAACAACTTCCGCGTGATGCAACAACGTGGTGCCCAAAACCCACAAAAAGACGGTGGTGGCAGTACGTTTTTTGAGGCTGAGCCAATTAAGCTTGGTTATGATCTCAAGCGTCAAGAAAATCGCTTAAAAGTCACCTCACAAGTTGAAATTCACCTACCTAGTAAACAGTTGGTCAATGGCCTCAGTGTTGATCTATCCGTTTCGGGTGCAAAATTTAAAGTTCCCGCCGCTTTTAACTACAAGCTCGGTGAGGTGATCAAAGTCTATTTTTCCGAACTCAACAAAACGTCAGAAGTGGTTGGACTGCACCACGCCATTGAATATCGTATTTTAGGTATTGATGAGTCTTACGATAACGATGCCGTGAAATTTCTGCGTACACTAAAACTTTCCGACACTAACATCATCGAAAAAGTGATTACTGAATCGCTGCAAAATAACACTCAAAAAGCGCGCCACGATAACCAAGATAAACTAATCCGAGCTCGAACCCGTGGTTACGAGCACACCTATTTAAAACACACCTGTAACTTACCAGTGTTTTTTAGTGGCAGTGAATTGAAGTTGGTGCTGCTGACTGAAAATAACCAACCGATCTGGCAATACTGGCACGACGAGCGTAATCAACAAGCACTCGGTTCGTTATTCAATAAAGAGCGGATGGAACAGTTAACCAAGCCGGGGATGCGGGGTAGCAATAATGTGCTTTATGCTTTTAAGCATGAACATCAGGAAAAAACGCTCTTTTTTTCAATGATGATGCCAGAGGCCAACCGTGAACAAAGAAAAATGTTTTGGCATGTTGGTGCTCGTCGACAAAGTTGGAAAGCGTTTCGCTTATTTGTCTTTGAACTCTCGGATGAAGAGCGTCAAGAACTTGCGGTTCATGCCCATGAATTGTCAGATCGCTCAAGCCACTTAACGCACTGTGGCGTTTTACAAGAAATTGGCGATGAGGATTCGGCAAAAGATTACCTATTGACTGACAAACCCAATTTACCCAATAGCGAACTCAATAAATTTCGTCATCCAAGGCAGATCATTGGTCAACCTACAGGCATTTATTTTGATGCTCGCTCGCGTAGAAAAGAGCCTCGTTACCAATTCAAGACACCGCTAACCATCACCTCAGACTCTGGAGTAAATGCGGCTGGCCATACGGTTGATTTATCTAAACGTGGTTTAAGTATTATTGTTGATACACCACTACCAGTGAAAGCAGGCGATAACGTCACCATCAATTACCACGAATTACAGCTTTACGACAAAAAGCTGCCACTGCATAGCCTTCCCTATAATGTCATTCGAATTGGGCCCGAAGGTCGGCGTCTACAATTGGTGATAGAAGAAAATATACATACCATCAAAACAATCGCTTTTTTCAATAGCATTATAGAAAACAATCAAGATAAGTTGTTACAGAAAGAAGAAGTACTACCAAGTCATAACTTGCTGGAAGGGTTGCACAACATTTTGCTTGATAAGATGATAAGTTCGCCAATTTTCGTTGATAAACACGGTGCAAATTTACGCCCTAAAGTGATTGGCGTAAATTACCCCTTGCCGCCTCATCTTGTGTTACTGGCTAAATTAGGCCAAGAAAATCGCATCACGTTAGAGCCAATATTCAAAGGCCACACCAATACGCTACTGGCTAAACCGATGCGGCGCATTGAAGGAGCGATACCGCAATATCACGACGTTTATATTGCGGCAATCAAATTTGGCACGCGTATTCAATCAATCCAATCGAAATTATTAAGTGATTTTGAAAACACTAAAGAGCGTATTGATTTCATTCAAAAAGCGCAGCACATGGGTGAAATTTACATCTTGAGGATTTGCAGTGCACCCGTCTTTGACCCAATCACTACGCTGCTGCGCAGTGATCTCAATGAGTTGGCACAAATTAGTCTTCATCACGCTCGTACGCTAGAAAAAGAGATCACCTCAATCATTGGTTATGGAGAGGTGATCGATATTACAGAAGAAGTATTGATTCGCTTAGAGCTGACCTTGTAAAAGCGACTGACTTTTGTAAAAGAGAGTGTGGGTAAAAGAGAGAGTGGGTAAAAGAGAGAGTGGGCATCGCTCACTCTCTTATCTCTTGCTGTTGAGCTTTACTTAAGGCTTCACTTTCCAACTGAGTTTTTGCTGCTTCACCAATGAGGCAGAGAGAATACAGAGCACGCCACCAAGGCCTGCAAAACGGACCGCCGCTTGTGCTTTTTCTTCAACTTTAGGTTTAGCATGATAAGCAACGCCTAACCCCGCTGCAGCCATCATAACTAAATCATTCGCCCCATCGCCAACCGCGACAGTATTGTGCAATTCAATCTCATAACGTTGTGCTAACTCAACCAAAATATCGGCTTTGGTTTGTGCCGAAACGACATCACCTAGTACTTGACCAGTAAGCTTGCCATCAACAATTTCCAACGTATTGGATTGCGCATGATCAAGTTGCAGTTCGCTTTTTAAATAATCTGAAAAATAGGTAAAGCCACCGGATGCAATCGCCGTTTTCCACCCCAATGCATGCAGTGTTGCTACCAGTTCACGTAAATCGGGCATCATGGGTAATGTAGAGCGAACCGCTTCAAGAATCGACTCATCGGCACCAGCAAGCTTTCCAACCCGCTGACGCAAGCTTTGCTCAAAATCCAATTCACCTTGCATCGCTCGCTCAGTGACTTCGGCCACCTCCTCTCCGACACCCGCTAACTTAGCTATCTCATCAATACATTCAATTTGAATCGCCGTGGAGTCCATATCCATCACAATCAAACCCGGTTTAGAAAGGTCTGGTACTTCACACAAACGGGCATAATCAATTTCGAGCCCTTGTAAAATTTTCTCGTGCTCTGTTGTCAGCTCACCTGACATCAACGCCACTTCATAATGCCCCACTTTCCACATATCGAGGACAGCGTTGTAGTAACCGGTAAAAAAGTCAATATCATCAAAATGTTGAGTGGAGAGATAAGGTGCAAAAACAATCCAACTTGCTTTTTCTTTGTCAAATTGTGAAGAGAAACGAGTTTCAGGCAAGCGGTTGAGCAGCGTTGTGTGCCTTTTGATCGGCAATGTTTTGAGGGCATCCATGTTTATCATTCCTTAATCAATCCTTTTCCTTCAGCCTGCTTAAACGCACCATAAGCAAAAAGGGATCAACTCGATTCAATGCTCGAGTATCAATAAATGGGTGTATGCCCCTGACGTTACCCTATTGCAATTTAAAAACGCAAGTCTCAATATGAGTAAAGTTTTTATTTATCCAATCAGGTGGGTTATGGACGGCTCTTTATTTTCATTTCGCGTCGCAATTCGTGTGCTTACCGTCATTTTATTAGCAGGCATGTTCTTCTTTACCGTAAAAAACAGCGTTGTGATCAGTAAAGGTAACGAACGAATTCAGGCTAACCAACTAGAAACATTAACTAAGGTTTTGATTTCACAGGCATCATTATCTGCGGGCAGCATGATATCAGAGCAAGATCAAGAGCGCCTGCTAGCCCTCACCAACCAGTTAGCTCAAGACAAACTGGTGTTTGATGCCACCATTTATGATTCCGAAGGGGTCAAATTAGCCGCCAGCGATAACGCGTTAAGCGTACGCGAAGTATTAGGATTGGATACACCACTGCGCACGGCCAGCATTGGCCGTCAGCAACTGGTTGAGCCTGTCTATCATGAAAGCAGTATCATTGGTTTTATCCGCATTACTTTTGAAACTGGCCGCGTCACCGCAATTTCAGATCACCACTATCGTAAAAGTGATCGCTACATGTATCTCATGCTGCTAACCAGCTTTGTCAGCGGTGTATTGCTCACACTGCTACTGCTGCGCCGAAAGCCAAAGAGTGGTGGAGAGAACCTGCTGCTACAGAATGTGGATGATATGACCTAGCAGGCTTTGTAAATAAAAAAACCTCAGTTGCGACACTGAGATTTTTTTATAAAAGAAGATTATTGAGCGTCGCCAATCAATACTGAATCTAACGCAATTTCAATCATTTCATTGAAAGTGTTTTGACGCTCTTCTGACGTCGTTTGTTCGCCAGTTTTGATGTGATCAGAGACAGTGCAAATCGTCAGTGCTTTTGCGCCATATTCCGCCGCTACGCCGTAGATTCCTGCCGCTTCCATTTCTACACCAACAATGCCGTATTTATCCATCACATCGAACATCTCTGGATCTGGCGTGTAGAAAAGCTCTGCGGAGAACAAGTTACCCACTTTCACGTTAATACCACGCGCCGTAGCCGCTTCTTCTGCGGCTTTAACCATTTTGTAATCGGCAATCGCAGCAAAGTCGTGGTCTTTAAAACGGATACGGTTAACTTTGGAATCAGTACAAGCACCCATGCCAATCACAACATCACGCACTTTGATATCGTTGCTGACCGCACCACAACTTCCAACACGGATCACTTTTTTCACGCTAAAATCTTTGATAAGTTCCGTCACATAAATTGAGCATGAAGGAATCCCCATGCCGTGGCCCATTACCGAAATTTTGCGACCTTTGTACGTGCCTGTATAACCAAACATGTTACGCACATCACACACTTGTACCACATCATCCAGGAAAGTTTCTGCGATGTATTTGGCACGAAGCGGGTCACCCGGCATTAAAACGACGTCTGCAAATGCGCCCATTTCAGCATTAATATGTGGAGTTGCCATTAAAAGTATCCTTTATCTAAATTGACCAAAGAATAGAGAGAGATCTCTCTATTCATCCTCAAAAAGTGAATCGCTACGCTTACTGTAAGAAATTGGTGCCGTAATCCATCGCAGACGTACCGAAATAGTGCGCCAGTGACTGGCCAATATCAGCAAACGTCTCGCGACGGCCCAACGAACCGGGTGCCACTTTGTGACCATAAACTAGCACTGGAATGTGCTCACGCGTATGATCCGTGCCCGGCCAAGTTGGATCGCAACCATGATCCGCCGTAAGAATAAGCACATCGTCCTCTTCCATTAACTCAAGCACTTGTGGCAGACGCTTGTCAAAGTACTCCAGTGCCGCAGCGTAGCCCGCTACATCACGGCGATGACCATAAGCGGAATCAAAATCAACGAAGTTAGTGAAGACGATAGTGTTATCTTTCGCTTGTTTGATTTGTTCTAGTGTTGCATCAAATAAAGCCGGGATGCCTGTCGCTTTGACTTTATGAGTGATGCCGCAGTAGGCGTAAATATCAGCAATTTTACCAATAGAAACCACGTTACCTTGCTTCTCATCAACCAATTTTTGCAGCACGGTCGCCGCTGGCGGCTCAACGGATAAATCACGACGGTTGCCAGTGCGAGCAAATTCTCCCGCTTTCGGGCCAATGAACGGGCGCGCAATCACGCGGCCAATGTTGTAATCCGCCAATTCTTCACGTGCGATCTGGCAAAGTTCTAACAAACGATCAAGACCGAACGTCTCTTCGTGACAAGCAATTTGGAACACTGAGTCAGCTGAGGTATAGAAAATCGGTTTACCCGTTTTCATGTGCTCTTCACCCAAATCATCTAAAACCTGAGTGCCTGATGCATGGCAGTTACCAAGAAAACCATCCAAACCTGCGCGTTCAATAATGCGATCTGTCAGCTCTTTCGGGAAACTATTTTGCTTATCGCTGAAATAACCCCATTCAAACAGCACAGGAACACCAGCAATTTCCCAGTGACCCGAAGGAGTATCTTTACCTGATGAAAGCTCAGCTGCGTGGCCGTACGCACCGATAATATCAGCGTTGGCATCAAGCCCCGGAGCAAAACGCCCCGTTGACTCTTTATGCGCCATGGCAAGCCCCAGTTTCGATAAGTTTGGCAGCGTCAATGGGCCCTGGCGATCCGCGTTATTCGCTTCGCCTTTAGCACATTGGTCTGCGATGTGGCCCAAAGTGTCAGCGCCAACATCACCAAATTGTGGTGCATCAGCGGTTTCGCCGATACCAAATGAATCTAATACTAAAATAAATGCTCTTTTCATTGCTCTCTCCAACCGATATTTTTATACGTCTTCTGCGCGAATTTGGCCGTAGACATCGGGTGTTGGTGTGTATTCTCCGCCAATTTGAATGGCGCTTTGTAATGCTTTGGCCGCTTGTTGCCATTGCGCTTCATTACGCGCATGGATCACCGCCAACGGCTTGCTGCTATCGGCAACTTCACCTAGGCGAATAAATTGGTCAAACCCAACCGCGTAATCAATAGTGTCAGTTGCGACGCGGCGTCCACCGCCCATCTCCACCACGGCCATGCCAATCGCGCGAGTATCCATTGCCGATACAACGCCACTTTCTAGAGCGTAAACGGGCTTAACCAGCTCGGTTTTTTCAAGATAGTGATCGTAATTTTCAACAAAATCAGCGGGGCCGCCTAACCCTTTGACCATTTTGCCAAAGCATTCAGCCGCTTTTCCGTTATTAAGAACGGACATCAGTTTCGCACGAGCATCATTGCTGTCTTTTGCTAAATTGCCTAACAACAACATCTCAACGCAAGAGGCCAAGGTAATTTCCAGTAAGCGAGGGTTGCGATATTCACCAGTTAAAAAGCGTACCGCTTCACGCACTTCAAGGGCATTACCTGCCGAAGAGGCCAGCACTTGGTTCATATCCGTCAAAATAGCCGTGGTTTTCGTACCTGCGCCGTTAGCCACTGCGACGATAGATTTAGCCAACTCTTCAGAAGCTTCGTAAGTCGGCATAAATGCGCCAGAACCGACTTTGACATCCATCACCAAGGAATCTAACCCAGCGGCTAATTTTTTAGAAAGAATCGAGGCGGTGATGAGTGAAATATTGTCGACCGTTGCGGTAATGTCACGTGTGGCGTATACGCGTTTATCCGCTGGCGCGAGATCACCCGTTTGGCCGATGATAGCAACGCCCGCTTCTTTGGTTACTTGACCAAATACGTCATTACTTGGCGTGATGTTATAACCGGGAATCGACTCCAATTTATCCAGCGTGCCGCCCGTATGACCAAGGCCGCGCCCTGAAATCATAGGAACAAAACCACCGCAGGCTGCGACCATGGGGCCAAGCATCAGCGAAGTAACATCGCCCACGCCGCCAGTTGAGTGTTTATCAACGATAGGACCACCGAAGTTCATCGCATCCCAGTTGATCACCATCCCAGAATCACGCATAGCGCACGTCAGTGCAATGCGCTCTGGCATAGTCATTTCATTGAAGAAAATCGTCATGGCAAAGGCCGCAATTTGGCCTTCGGAGACGGTATTATTCGCCACACCTTGAATAAAAAAGTTAATTTCTTCGGTGGTGAGGATCTCGCCGTCACGCTTTTTGCGAATAATTTCTTGAGGTAAAAAAGTTTGAGTTGAATACATTAGTTGCCTCCCAAGCATGATGCTTTGGTCAGTAAGGTAAAGAGGTAATCGGGAGATGATGGCTCAGCTCCACGAGTCAGACTTATTATTATCAGTCCTACTTCAGCGCATAATTAATACGCAGCTGGATCGGCTTTTTGGTCTGTTACTTCTAATGTATTCAAAAGATTGGTTAGCAGGCTTGAAGCCCCAAAACGGTAGTGCATGCTGTCGGCCCAATCTGCGCCAAGTAGCTCATCAGCCATCGCGAGATACAATGCAGCATCTTGCGCTGTGCGTACACCGCCCGCAGGTTTAAAGCCTACAGTTTTGGCAACGCCCATATCGCGAATCACTTCTAGCATCATACGTGCGTATTCTGGTGTTGCATTCACAGGGACTTTGCCCGTTGAGGTTTTGATGAAATCAGCGCCCGCTTCAATACAGATTTGAGACGCTTTTTTGATTAATGCTTCTTCTTTTAGCTCACCAGTTTCGATGATCACTTTAAGCAGAATGTCACCACACGCGGCTTTACATTGCTTAACAAGATCAAAACCGACTTGCTCATTACCGGCGATTAATGCGCGGTAAGGGAACACAACGTCGACTTCATCAGCACCATACGCAACGGCGGCTTTAGTTTCCGCAACGACAATCTCAATATCATCATTACCGTGTGGGAAGTTGGTAACGGTTGCGATACGAATCTCTGGCGTGCCTTGCTCGCGAAGTGTCTTCTTCGCAATAGGAATAAAGCGAGGGTAAATACAAATTGCAGCGGTATTACCTACAGCCGTTTTGGCATCATGACAAAGGGCAATCACTTTCGCATCCGTGTCATCATCGTTTAGCGTAGTCAAATCCATCAATTTCAGTGCACGTAGTGCGGCTGCTTTTAAATCGCTCATTTCTATCTCCGATCAATATATTCAAATAGTTCACTAGTAAACCACGCTCAGTGTTGAGAGCGAGATGGCTTGCTAGCCACAAATGAACGGACTTGGTTCCTTGAAGACTCGAAATGCACTTGCATTTCAATTGCTATCCCTGTCACCGCACAGTACCAATTTGGCCTATGGCACAACCATGATATGCCACTTATTTGCACTCATCGCCGTGTCTAACGTATATCCGTGTGTAACTTATACCCGTATCTAATTCATATCAAAGCAACACGACATGATAAAACGGGCTGCCTTTGCGTCAAATCATACTCCATGTATTGATTGGCGCTAGCTGATATCTTCACTCTTCTATTGAAAATGAATCTCACTGATACAGTATAGATTTTCACTACAAAACTGTAGCGTCATTCATAGAGCAAACGGTTTGTATCTCAAAAAAGATCAGCGTCAACGATAATCTCGTTTACCGATAAACTCTGATCTATCCATTAAAAGCTAACTTATAAAAGAGAGCTTGAGGTGATACACACTGACCACCCGACTAAAGAGTGAATCAAAGTATTCCTTTCGCCAAAACAAAAAAGCCCCGCAGCAATCTCTTGCTACGGGGCGATGTTAAACGGCGTCTATATCTCTTTCTCTTGTTTAATTAGAAAGAAAGGAAGAAGCCAGCAATAGTTGCTGCCATTAAGTTAGACAGTGTACCAGCACAAACGGCTTTTACACCCATCTTCGCGATATCGTGACGACGGTTAGGAGCAAGACCACCTAAACCACCGAGTAGAATCGCAACAGAAGAAAGGTTGGCGAAGCCACACAGTGCAAATGAGATGATAGCTTGAGTTTTCTCAGACATCACCGCACCAGTAGCAGCAACGAGCTGTGCGTTCTCACCCACGTAAGGTACGAAGTTTAGATAAGCAACAAATTCGTTTACAACCAGTTTTTGACCGATGAAAGAGCCCGCGAGCGTTGCTTCTTCCCATGGCACACCAATCAGGAATGCTAATGGAGAGAAAAGCCAACCAAGCAGTAGTTCTAGAGTCAGTTCAGGCATACCGAACCAACCACCCACACCACCAAGCATACCGTTAACTAACGCGATTAGACCAACGAAGGCAAGTAGCATTGCACCTACGTTCAGCGCAAGTTGCAGACCAACAGAAGCACCACCAGCAGCAGCATCGATTACGTTGGCAGGTTTATCATTGCCATCCATATCGTTACCCAGCTCTTCATCTGGAGTATCGGTTTCTGGTTTGATGATTTTTGCAAACAGTAGACCACCCGGTGCTGCCATGAAAGAGGCCGCAACAAGGTACTCTAGCGGTACACCCATCGATGCGTAACCAGCAAGTACACCACCCGCAACTGAAGCCAAACCACCACACATTACTGCAAACAGCTCAGATTGAGTCATTTTAGGTACAAACGGACGAACCACGAGTGGCGCTTCTGTTTGACCTACGAAAATGTTGGCTGCAGCAGACATCGATTCCGCACGAGAGGTACCGAGTGCTTTTTGTAAACCACCACCTAGAATCTTAATTACCCATTGCATAACGCCAATGTAGTAAAGCACAGAGATAAGTGCCGAGAAGAAGATTAGAGTAGGTAGAACTTGGAAAGCAAAGATGAAGCCAATACCGTCAACTGAAAAGTTAACTAGGCTGCCGAATAGAAAACCAGTACCGTCTTTACCGAAGTCGATGACGTTTTGAACACCCGCAGAGAAACCTGCAAGGAGATCACGACCCCATGGTACGTAAAGAACGAAACCACCGATAATAAATTGGATAGCAAAAGCGCCACCCACTGTTCTTAGATTGATAGCTTTGCGGTTATCAGACAGTAGAACTGCAAGTCCTAGCAGAACTGCCATACCGACTAGGCTCATAAACAGGCTCATAGTTTATGATTTCCTTATTAGGTTATTGTTGGCGTGTTATAAAATGGAGCTCATGAAGCGGGGTGATTATACTCATCACCACTAAGATAAAGTAATGCCAGCCTCACACTTTCTTATAAGATTCACTGCCCATTCACTCATTTATGTGAGCACGTTCAATATTTACTGATACTAGAATCATTAAACCTACATTTCATTTCGAATTTATTCACACCGGAAAGAACAGAGAATGGCTGTTTTTCCACAAAACATCAGCAACCGTTTGCTCTGATTGGTTCTTCAGCAACGCAAGCGTTTGCAGGATAATCGGCAGTTTTTGTGGGTGATTAGCTTGCCCTTGAAAACCATTGAGTGGCATATCAGGAGCATCTGTTTCTAGCACTAAACTTTCGATGGGGAGTGCCGCAATAGTAAGACGGGTTTTGTTGGCTCTTGGATAGGTAATAACACCACCCACGCCAATCTTAAAACCCAGTTCAATAAACTGGTTTGCCTGTTGAACGCTGCCAGAAAAAGCATGCAGCACTCCACCTTGGTTAAATTGATGCTTTTTTAACAGTTGTATTAGGCGGTTGTGCGCTTTACGGCTGTGTAATATCAATGGAAGTCTGACTCGTTTCGCAAGCTCTAGTTGCATTTCAAACATTGTTTCTTGCAAAGCGGGAGCAATATCAGTCGCAAAATCTAAGCCACACTCCCCCAGAGCCACGCATTGAGCTGGTTTTTGAAGTAACTTTTGCTCAAGCTCGTCGATATCCGCAGGGGAAGAGGTTGATAAAAAACAGGGATGGAAACCGAGAGCAAAGTAGAGTTCAGGATAACCGTTAGCAAGCTCGGCCACTCGTTGCCAGTTACTTGGACCAACGGCGGGAATCACTATTTTCTCAACCCCCTGCTGGCGAGCTAAATGTAAATGGTGTTCAAACTCACGCTCAAAGATAGGAAAATCGAGATGGCAATGCGTATCAAATAAACGCAGCTTCTTATTCTCACTCACGTTCTTTACTCTGAACAGGATCTTGACGATAAGGAACACAGCTACGTTTTTTATCTGGTGTTAAACCCATGTTCTCACACCAGCGATCATAACGCGCAACCTGCTTTTTCAACCACTGCCACATAACCGCCTCTCTTACATCACTGCTCTTCGCGTTTAAAGACCAACTCAGTTGCTGATGACTCCTGTTCTACAAAATAGTAGCCAGCACTGTCAAACTGAGCCAATTGCTCTACAGAAGAGATTTGTTTATCGATAATGTAGCGCGCCATCATGCCACGAGCCTTCTTAGCATAGAAGCTAATGACTTTGTATTGCCCTTTCTTACAATCCTTAAATACCGGAGTAATGATGCTCCCCTTAAGCTTTTTCGGATTAACCGCTTTAAAATACTCGTTGGAAGCGAGATTAATCAACACATCATCGCCTTGCTCTTTCAGAGCTTGATTGAGTTTATCGGTAATGATATCCCCCCAAAACTGGTACAGGTTAGTCCCCCTCGGGTTACCCAATCTCGTGCCCATCTCTAAACGGTATGGTTGCATCAGATCCAGTGGTTTCAGTACACCATACAAGCCAGAGAGCATTCTTAAATGCTGTTGTGCATGTTCAAATCCGGCATCCGATAATGTTTCTGCTTCAAATCCTGTATAAACATCCCCTTTAAACGCCAAAATGGCGGGGCGTGCATTATCCAACGTGAAGGTTGGGCTCCACTGCGCAAAGCGAGCCACGTTGAGCCCAGCGATTTTATCGCTCACTTTCATCAACGCTGAGATGTCGGCAGGAGTCAATTGACGGCAAACATCGATCAACTGAGCTGAATGGTCAATAAGCTCCGGCTGAGTATATTTGCTTGTCACCAACGGGGATTCGTAATCTAACGTCTTGGCTGGGGAAACAACAATGAGCATGATATTCCTTCCTTTCTATTCTTATTTTATGACTCACAGAGTACAAAAAAAGCCATGCGGTGTCTGCATGGCTTTTTCAATCTATTTAATCGTCAGTAACGATAACAGGCTATTTGTTGTTGTACCAAATGCCATCTTCCAACTGAGATTTTAACTCAGGGTAATCATTAGCATCGAAGGTGGGAACCTTACCCGCGGCTAGCTGACGGTTATAATCTTTCGCGAGCTTAATCACAATGCCAGAGAGCAGAATGATCGCCACCAAGTTAACAATCGCCATTAACCCCATCGAGACATCCGCCATTGCCCATACGGTAGGCAAGGTCGCCAATGAACCAAACATCACCATGGCAAGGAAAACAATACGGAACAACGTTAACCCTTTCTTATTGTTGTGCTCTAAGAAAATCAGGTTCGTTTCGGCATAAGAGTAGTTGGCAATAATTGAAGTAAAGGCGAAGAAGAAAATCGCAAAAGCAACAAAAATCCCACCCCAACTGCCCACTTGTGAGCTTAATGCGCGCTGAGTCAGCTCGATACCGGTAATTTCACCGTGCGGTACATATTCACCCGACATCAAAATAATGGCGACGGTTGCTGAACAGATCACAATCGTATCAATAAAAACACCCAACATTTGCACGTAACCTTGAGAAGCAGGATGCGGCGGATAAGGCGTTGCAGAAGCCGCTGCATTAGGTGCTGAACCCATACCCGCTTCATTGGAAAACAGACCGCGTTTGATGCCGTTAATCATGGCTTGAGCAATCGCGTAACCTAAACCGCCTGCGGCCGCTTCTTGAAGGCCAAATGCACTTTTGAAAATAAGGCTTAATACGGCTGGTAGCTTTTCTATATTAGTGACCATGACAAACATCGCAATCGCTAAGTAAGCTAATGCCATGAAAGGTACAATCAACTCAGCGGTACGCGCAATTTTACGGATACCACCAAAAATGACGAAAGCCGAAATTGCAACGATGAAGATACCGACATACAGCGGATCAAATCCAAAAGCATTTTTCATAGCTCCTGCAATTGAATTAGCTTGAACGGCATTGAATACTAGGCCAAAAGCAATAATCAGGAAGATGGAAAACAGGACACCCATCCAACGCATACCAAGGCCTTTTTCCATATAGTACGCAGGGCCACCGCGGTAGTTACCATCTTTGTCACGGGTTTTGTATAGCTGAGCCAACGTGCTTTCAGCAAATGAAGTCGCCATACCAAGCATAGCAATCAACCACATCCAGAAAATCGCGCCTGGACCACCCGCCGTTAAAGCAACGGCTACACCGGCCATGTTTCCCGTACCAACACGCGCAGCAAGGCTAGTACAAAGTGCTTGGAAAGAAGAAATACCGGCTTTATCTGCTTTGCGGCTGTTTTTCAACACACTAAACATGTGGCCGAAATGGCGAAATTGAATGAATCCTAGGCGAACGGTGAAGTACACACCAACACCGACTAAAAGATAAACAAGGATGGATCCCCAAAGTAAATCATTCATTAAATTGATTAAGTCTGTCACAAGAACCTCTCATAGAGTGATAGCGCTGACCTAAGCGAAAAGCTTCACGAAAAAATGCACATGCTGCGAGTCAACGTTCTAACCAGCATGTTTTTATCGATATTATGCAATGCATTTTATTCGTCCAAAAAGTGAGGAGTCTCAACTTTTGAAGGGGCAACGTATTTTTGACGGGCGGATAATGCAACCTGAAAGAACAAAAATCAATATGCAACAAGTTTAGTTAAAATGTTATTTTTCACTATAAAATCACCTTTAATTAACATTTAACAAACCAACACATCAACAAATTGGCAACCAAAAAAAACCAAACTGGAAACATTGAAAGATAAAAAACAACCATAAAAACCCAGTTGCACTCACTTAATCTCACCCCTTGAGAATAAAGGGCTAATCAGTTTCACCACTAAATCTTGCATAAATTTATGATAATTTTTTATTGAATGGTCATAAAACAACCAACCAGGCAATTGTAAATTTTCAAAACAACATTTATTTAACATTTCAAAATGCAAATAAAATCGTTTGCGTCGCTTAACCGCTCCCTTTTTGTACTAAAGAATCCCACTGAAACTGTGAAATTCTGGTCAAAATCCAATAAAAGGTTCATCAAAAGGAAACAAATGAGAAACAAATCATAGCTAGGCTAGCGAAAACTGTGCTATCTAGAGAGCACGACATGGCGTAATAACAACAACAAGAGGTTGCTTATGGAAAGCTTGCAATTTGACGAAATGTTGGAAATGGAAATCACAAAACTCCGCTCTAGTCGCACTAAACCAGTCAAAAGAATGTGGCGAGAAATTGAAGCGATTCAGGATCAAAAACGGTTACAAAGAGAATTGATGGAGATGGATGTCTGCTTCGAGGCTGATCAAATAAAACTCTGAGTAAAAAGGCACTTCAACAGTGCCTTTTTGTTTAACTGAATCAGCAGAGATTACTGGGACCCTGTAAATAATTCTGTGTAACTGTCAGGGTTACATGTATTGAGTGAGTCGGTCTTCGAACATAATCATAAAGCGGTTTAGAGCTTGTCGCCAGTTTTTGATCGGCATCGTCCATTTCTTGGAAGCATCTCGGATAGCCAGGTAGATCACCTTTCTAGCTGATTCATCCGTTGGGAAGAGCTTGCGCTTCTTAATCGCTTTTCTAATAACGCTGTTGAGGGATTC
>NZ_CAWPKR010000039.1:0-212111 GCF_963888765.1 Vibrio sp. B7 | reverse complement strand
CACAACATGGCTGAAAGCTTAATACTTGAAGGGCGAAGGGAAAGAACATTCCCTAGAACAGTTAAGCCTAGACCACAACGGTATGCTAAGAACAAAAATGCCGTTCACTCTTAAGTGAACGGCATTACAGCATTTGCTGGCCTTTTTTGTTTCTTCACTCTAGTCACACTTCCCATCCTAGCAGCTATAGTCGCGATCGCCAGAATCAAGTATCCTAACGTTTTGCTTAACCTACGTTGCCAGTAATGCACGATAAACACGGCCTATTAACCGCCCCAATTCCAAATGTGCTCAGTCAAATGACGATCCCAATGATTTTTGGTTTGATCGCGATTTTGATGTTTAACTTGGTCGACACCTTTTTTATCTCACTGTTGGGCACCGAATCTCTTGCCGCCATCAGTTTTACCTTTCCCGTCACCTTTGCGGTCAACTGCATCACCATGGGAATTGGTATTGGACTTTCGACGAGTATTGGCCGCTTACTCGGTCAAGGTGACGCTAAGAATGCGGCGCGTTTTTCTAGTCACGGTGTGTTACTGGCTGTGGTGCTGGTGACATTCGCTTCAATTCTGGGTTTACTGACCATTAAGCCACTCTTCCTACTGCTTGGTGCCACTGACGATTTAATCCCTTTGATTGAGCAATACATGCAGGTTTGGTATTTGACCATTCCTTTGCTCGTTATTCCCATGGCTGGTAACAGCGCAATTCGAGCCACGGGTGACACCAAAACGCCGGCTAAAATTATGATGCTCGCAGGTTGTATTAACGGTCTGCTCGATCCGCTGCTGATTTTTGGTTATGGCCCTTTCCCTGAATTAGGAATCCAAGGTGCTGCTATTGCCAGTGCATTCAGTTGGTTAGGCGCACTGTGCGGATCGCTATATGTATTAATCAAAAGAGAAAAATTATTGGCATGGCCGTATTTTCCTACTTTATGGCATGATTGGCAGCAGATCTTAAAAGTGGGCACACCAGCGGCACTCTCCAATGCAATGAATCCACTCTCTGGCGCGCTATTAATGATAATGCTGGCAAGCCATGGCACGGCTGCCGTGGCCGCTTACGGCGCCGCGCAGCGTATTGAGTCGATACTCATTTTGGTCTTGATGTCACTAACCTCAGCACTGACTCCCTTTATGGCACAAAACATCGGCGCAAAAAATATTGAGCGTAGCTTTGCTGGCTTGTTCCTCAGCATGCGTTTTTCTATCGTATTTCAATTGATGATTTTTGCGATGATGGTACCGCTGAGCATCCCTTTGTCAGCCCTATTTTCTCAAGAGCCCTCGGTGCGCGATCTATTGTGGCACTATTTGCTGGTGGTGCCACTGAGCTATGGCTTTCAAGGCATTGTGATGATGCTTGTCTCTGGATTGAATGCATTGCATCAACCCATGCGCGCCTTTCAGTGGAGCGTGATGCGGCTATTTGTGTTCACTCTTCCTGCCGCGTGGTTAGGTTCGTATCTCTATGATGTCGAAGGGCTGTTTATCGGGATTGCCGCAGGCAATACCTTAGGTGGGCTGCTGGGTTATTACTACGCCCTGCGTCTAAAACGAACTTACCTGTTTCGCTAATGCTACCATTTATCTGGTTGAGCACGTCGTGGTGAACTAAATATAAAAAAGCCAGCATTCATGCTGGCTTTATCACTTAGAAACATCGCCTTTCAGCGCGAGAAACTACTCTTCAATCTCGTCAAGGTCATCATCTAAGTCCATATCCACATTTAAAGGCTCAGGAGATAAAATAATACCCGTATTATCAGCGTACAAATAATCTTCAGGTAGGAAAGTGACGCCACCAAAATTGACAGGCACATCCACTTCACCGATACCTTGATTGGATGCTCCAACAGGAATAGAGGCGAGCGCTTGAATGCCGATGCTCATCTCTTCGAGTTCATCCACTTCACGGACACAACCGTAAACAACGATGCCTTCCCACTCATTTTCTTCAGCAAGAGCGGCCAATTCTGCATCAATCAGCGCACGGCGCAGTGAACCACCACCATCAATTAACAGCACCCGTCCTAGCCCATCTTGCTCTAATACTTCACGGATTAAGCCATTATCTTCAAAACATTTAATCGTCGTAAGCTGGCCAGCAAAGGATGCGCTTCCACCAAAGTTACTAAACATTGGCTCCACCACATCGACTTGGTCGAGATAAATATCACATAACGCAGAGGTGTTGTATTCCATAATGGTTCTTCTCTTGCCGAAAATTATCTTCACCGAGTATATAGGGTCATTAAGTCATTGCAATGACAAGCGACAATTAACTCGTCAGAGTTTGAGCTATAACAATTCCAACAAACAACAAGTTGGTGATCAGTGAACATTTGACGATAGCGGGCATCATAGGTGCTATCTGCGCAGGTTGATCACTCACCCACACCGCTTTACTGTGTTTTACCACTACCACAATGCTCAACAAAAAGGGCAAACTTATCCACGTTGGGCTGCTTTGCATCACTAAATACCAAGCAAAAGCGACCACCGCACCCGCCAATAGCATAAAGTGATATTGCTTGGCGCGCGTTTGCCCAAGACGTACGGCAACGGTTTTTTTTCCGCAAACTGCATCATTTTCAATATCACGCATATTGTTGACATTGAGCACAGCGACCGCCAATAAGCCACAGCCTAACGCGGGTAAGAACAGGCTCGGTTCCACATGGCCGGTATGCAAGAAATAGGTTCCAGACACCCCAAGTAAACCAAAGAAAATGAATACGGATAAATCACCTAAGCCGACATAGCCGTAGGGTTTGTTACCGACCGTGTAAGCAATCGCGGCCACAATGGCGAGCACGCCCAACCCGACAAAAGCCAGAATACTTTGCACGCTATCCAGTGCATAAAAAATCAACACCAAACCCGAGATAACCGTCAATGTGATGTTAATCAGCATCGCTTGCTTCATATCATCGAGCGTCACCGCACCGGATTGAATCGCTCTGATTGGCCCTAAGCGAGCCTCATTATCCGTACCCTTGACCGCATCACCATAATCATTTGCAAGGTTGGATAAGATTTGTAATAAAGTTGCGGTAAGCAGAGCAAGCAGCGCTACTGGCAACGAAAAATGGCCCGATGAGAAAGCTAACGCGCTGCCCGTTAAAATAGAAACTAGCGCGAGAGGGAGCGTTTTAGGCCTGGCCGCATCAAGCCAGATATGGAGCGAATTCTTCATGCAAGGTCACTGCCGTTCAAAAAAGGGGTCAGTATATACTGTTCTGCTGGCGAGTATAACACGGCAATAAAAAGCCCGTCACTTTGGACGGGCTACAAACAGTGTACTGGCCATTCGATCCGCTAAAGAATAAAGCGGCTCAAATCTTCATTCTCGACTAACTCACCTAGGCGCTGCTTGACGTAGGCGGCATCGATAATCATTGAGGAGCCAGGTTTTTCTGTTGCATCAAATGAGATTTCATCCATCAAACGCTCCATCACGGTATGCAGGCGACGTGCGCCGATATTTTCCGTGGTTTCATTCACTTTCCACGCGGCTTCCGCAATTTGAGTGATGCCATCTTCAGTGAATTCAATGTGCACCTCTTCCGTCTTCATCAGCGCAATATACTGCTCGGTCAGAGAGGCTTTCGGCTCAGTCAAAATACGTTTAAAGTCATGGCTCGATAATGCTTCAAGTTCGACGCGAATCGGCAAGCGGCCTTGCAACTCGGGGATTAAATCAGAGGGCTTCGCCACTTGGAATGCACCCGACGTAATAAAGAGGATATGATCAGTTTTAACCATGCCGTGCTTAGTCGAGACGGTACTGCCCTCAATCAAAGGTAGCAAATCACGTTGTACCCCTTCACGCGACACATCTGGACCTGAGCTTTCGCCGCGTTTACAGATTTTGTCAATCTCATCGATGAAGACAATGCCGTTATTTTCAACATTAAAAATAGCTTGATCTTTCAGCTCTTCCTGATTGACCAATTTTGCCGCTTCTTCCTCAGTCAAAGCTTTGAAGGCCTCTTTGATTTTGAGTTTGCGTTTTTTCTTGGTATCTCCCGCAAGGTTCTGAAACAAACCTTGCAGCTGATTGGTCATTTCTTCCATACCCGGAGGTGCCATAATTTCAACCCCCATTTGAGGGACAGCGACATTGATTTCAATCTCTTTGTCGTCGAGCTTTCCTTCACGCAACTTTTTACGGAAGATTTGGCGAGTGTTCGAGCTCTCTTCGCCCTTTTCATTCTCTCCCCAAGCATCACGAGCTGGCGGCAATAAAGCATCTAAAATACGCTCTTCTGCTTGCTCTTGCGCGCGAAATTGCACTTTTTCCATCGCTTGCTGGTGAGTCATTTTTACCGCGACATCGGTTAAATCGCGAATAATAGTTTCCACTTCTTTACCAACATAACCCACTTCGGTAAATTTGGTCGCTTCCACTTTAATGAATGGTGCGTTGGCAAGCTTGGCGAGACGACGAGCAATTTCTGTTTTTCCCACCCCAGTTGGACCAATCATCAAAATGTTTTTCGGCGTTACTTCGGCGCGCAAACTCTCTTCGAGCTGCATGCGACGCCAGCGGTTACGCAGCGCAATCGCCACCGAACGTTTGGCTTTATCTTGACCAATAATATGGCGATTTAATTCGTGAACAATTTCACGTGGAGTCATTTCAGACATCAGATTTTCCTTAATTCTTTACCCTAACACTGTCTTTATTTTTCGGTGGTCACTGTTTGTTGCAGTAGCAATTCCGCCGGTATTTCTAGTTCTTCGATAGTGTGGAAATGGTTGGTAAACACGCAAATGTCGCCCGCAATTTTCAGTGCTTTTTCAGCGATTTCACGTGCATCTAAATCGGTATTTTCTAATAATGCGGTCGCCGCAGCTTGGGCAAAATTACCACCCGAACCGATAGCAATCAGGTCGTTTTCTGGTTGAACGACGTCACCATTGCCCGTAATAATGAGCGATGCCGTTTCATCAGCCACCGCTAAAATCGCTTCTAGCTTACGCAGTGCCCGGTCACTACGCCAATCTTTTGCCAGCTCAACCGCGGCCTTAGTAAGATGACCTTGATGCATTTGCAGCTTACTTTCAAAGCGCTCAAACAAGGTAAACGCATCGGCTGTACCACCTGCAAACCCGGCCAATACTTGATTGTTGTACAAACGGCGAACCTTGCGCGCATTGCCTTTCATTACGGTATTACCGAGCGATACTTGTCCGTCACCGGCGATGACAACTTTATTATTACGACGTACAGAGACGATGGTAGTCACGACAGGACCTCTTATTTGTTTTCACGATGGAGTTAGCAAATATATGAGGATGGTTGGGGAAGATTTCAAGTCACAAAAAACACTCACCGCGAATCGATTGGATGCGGTGAGTGATCGCTCTTATTGTGGTTCAGTCCAAATGGCGCACGGCTCAATTTTAGCGCGTTGTAATTTATGCTCGTCACGCTGCGCATCACGCTTATATTTGTATGGCCCTAATACCACGCGATACCAACTGCTGCCTTCCGTTTTTCGGATTTCACTTTTTAAACCCTGAAACGCGATATCAAGTTTACGGCTTTCAGCTTGTGCCGAAGTTTTGTACGCCCCACACTGCATGATATAAGGGATTTCAGACACTTTTTGTTCTTTGGCTACCACTTCTACTTCACGTTTCGGCAAGCTATCCACGTAATCCCATTTTTCCTCTGGAGGCGGTGGGATCACTTTCTCTGGCTTAGGTTTTGCGACTGGTTTTGTAGGAACCACAACCACTTGAGGCGGCTCAGGATCACGGCTGAGTAAGAACAGCCCATAACCAAAACCGGAAACGAGCAACAGTGCCAATAAGCCACTACGCCAAGGTTTACGACGTGGAGCTGTTTTTTTCGGGGTCGGCTTTTTAGGACTACGACCGCGCCTTACATAATCTTTATTAGCCACAGAGAATTCAAAAGTTGATGGTTTGTGCCAATGTTAATGCAGTTTCCAACGACTTAATAGTGTTGAAAGAGTTGCAGCGCATCAAAAATGCGCTGCATGTGGTTAGCTCAAGCGAGGAGGTGCTGCGCTTTCTCGAATCACTAACTTGGTTTCTAATAGTCGAGAACCTGCGCCAACCTCTTGACCGCGAAGAAGATCGAGCATCATGAGCATCGCTTGACGCCCTATCTCATAGCGCGGCTGTGAGATGGTCGTTAACGGTGGATCGCAGTAGAGCGCAAATTGAATATCATCAAATCCCACCACTGAAATATCTTGTGGAACGCGCAAACCCAATTTTTTGGCTTCCTTAATGACACCGATCGCCATACTGTCATTATGACTAAAAATGGCTGTGGGTGGCTCAGATAACGCCAATAATTGGCGCAGTGCTTTAGCCCCAGCTTCAAAAGTAAAATCACCATAAGTGCAATAATTAGGGTTCATGGTAATTCCTGCACGGCGTAAGGCTTGTTGATAACCTTGATGGCGGAACTTACACAGCGTGGCCTCTGCTGGCCCCGATATTTGCGCGATGCGTTTGTGCCCGAGCTGCGTCAAATAGTTCACCGCTTCAAACGCTGAAGTAAGGTTATCAATATGTACCGTCGGCAACTCAAGTTCTGGCGCAAATTCACATGCCATGACCATAGGTGGCAGGTTTTTTTGCTCCGGCTTACTAACATCAAACGGCAAATCAGTTCCCAGCAACAACATGCCATCGGCCTGCTTAGTAAATACGAGGTTAACTAACGAACTTTCTCGCTTTTTCTGCTGACCACTATCACCCAACAGTACTAAATAACCATGTTCCATCGCCGCATCTTCGATACCACGAATGATCTCTGTGAAGTAAGGGTCACAAATATCAGGCACGATAGCGACAATGGTTTTAGATTCATTACGGCGTAAGTTGCGAGCGAGAGAATTTGGTGAGTAACCAGCTTCCAAAACAGCATCTTCGACACGCTTTCGCGTTGAAGATGATACTTTTTCAGGGTTCATCAACGCCCTAGATACTGTGGCGGTTGATACACCTGCAAGCTGGGCAACATCCTTCATTGTCGCCATAGAAATTAACCTCTTTAAAAGTTGTTACTGGGCTGAAATCACCCGTTGTTATGTTTATAAAATCCGGTTGTAAAATCTGGTTATCCATTTTGAACACTGAGCTGTTATTCACAGCGGATATATGAGTAATAGTCTATTCATTTCCACCCAGAAAGTTACGGTCAGATTAACAAATTTTACATAATAAGCGTGAAGCCACTCACATTAGAGAGGATTAAATAGGCTGACAAAAATAACAGTAACCTTTTTAGCATTCGATTGCTTCAATATGTTACATCTCATTTCATCGAAAACGCTACTGAGGTTTAACTGAGATCTTGCGGTTCAATATCTAACGACCAGCGAATTTTCTTGGCTAATGGTAACAGTCCAATCGCAGGCTTAGCACTCATCAATAGTTTTTGCATTTTGGAGCGATGTTGAGTTTGCAGTAATAACTGCCAGCGATATTTGCCCGCTCTTTTCGCCAATGGGGCTGGAGTTGGCCCTAAGACTAAGCACGAATCATCAAATAACGGATGCGCTTCTAACGTATGCCTAATTTGGCGTAAAAACTCTTCCACCATCGAAGCTTGATTGGATTCCGCTTTAAACAGTGTGAGATAGGTGTAAGGTGGCAACATCGCTATTTTCCGCTCTTCTAACGCGGTTTCTGCAAAATGACGATAATCCTTTTGCAACAATGCTTGCAGCAAACTGTGTTCCGGGTGATGCGTTTGTAAAATCACTTCGCCGGGTTTACTCGCGCGCCCTGCTCGACCTGCCACTTGAGTAAATAGCTGCGCCAAGCGTTCGGCGGCGCGAAAATCACTGCTGTATAGCGAACCATCCACATCCAATAACGCTACTAAAGTCACATCGGGAAAATGGTGCCCTTTAGCAAGCATCTGCGTGCCAATTAAAATCTGATACTCACCTTGGCGAATCGATGATAAAGCACTTTCTAAACTGCCTTTACGACGCGTACTATCGCGATCAATACGCACCGTTTTATATTCGGGGAAAAGCTGCGCCAGTTGCGCTTCAAGTTGCTCGGTACCCACCCCAACCGTGACCAACTGAGTTGAACCACAACCTTGACACTGATGAACCACCGGACGTTGCGAGCCGCAATGGTGACAACGCATGTCACTGCTGTATTGGTGAAAGGTATAGTACGCATCGCAACGTTTGCATTCTGCAATCCAACCGCATTCATGGCACATCAGCGCAGGCGAGAAGCCGCGCCGATTGAGAAACAGCATCACTTGGTTACCAGCGCTGAGGTGTTTTCTCATCTCAGCAATCAGCGGCGCTGATAAACCACTCTCTAAAAACAGGCCTTTCACATCCAACACTTTGTTTTTAGTGGGAACCGCTACGCCCGCACGCTGAGTCAAGCTTAAGTGATGATATTTGCCACTCAATGCATTATGCAACGTTTCTAATGCTGGAGTGGCAGAACCGAGCACAATCGGGATCTGCTCAAGATTTGCACGCATTACCGCGACATCTCTTGCATGGTAGCGTAGGCTATCTTGCTGTTTATACGAAGCGTCGTGCTCTTCATCAACAATGATGATACCTAGGTCTGCAAAAGGCGTTAGCAGCGCTGAGCGAGTACCAATAATAATGCCCGCGATATTATCACGCGCCGCTAACCACGCGTTGAGACGCTCGGTTTCATTGAGCCCCGAGTGGACCACGGCAACTGGCACATTAAATCGCTTACGAAAGCGGTTAATGGTTTGTGGTGTTAGACCAATCTCAGGCACCAGTACCAATGCCTGACGTCCTTTTTCTAAAACGGGCTTGATTAAGTTTAGATAAACTTCGGTTTTCCCTGAACCAGTGACCCCTTCAAGTAAATAGCATGCGAAATGGTGATGGCTATTAATTGAAGCAATCGCGATCGCTTGTTCTTGGTTGAGCTTGGGCTTTTCCACATCCGCTTCAACATTTTGCGGCCAAGCCGTTTGTGTCGGCCGTTTTTCCAGTGATTCTATCCAGCCTTTCTCTTGTAAGGTTTTGAGTACGCTGCTACCTACCTCTTCATCAATAAACAGTTGATGGGGCACAGCGCCAGACTCAAGCATCGTCATCACTTTGGCTTGCTTTACCGCTCGCCCGAATCCTTGCATGAGTTGATCGCGCCCACTGGGCGTCAGTTGCCACTCCACTAAGGTCGAAAAATCGGCCGCTTTCCCTTTGCGTAATGCGCCAGGCAAGGCATTAAATAGCGTGTCGCCTAATGGGTATTGATAAAATTGGCTACACCACAACAGCAATTGATAGAGTTTCTCTGGCCAGACTGGCTGGCTATCGAGCACCGCTTTTAGCGGCTTTAATTGATCGACTGAAAACTCAGACTCACTGACTATAGCGGTGACGATACCCACCAGAGTTTGCCGACCAAATGGCACCGACACTCGTCCACCAACAATCGGAAACAGATGACTTGGGATCTGATAATCAAACTGCTTATCCAATGGGACAGGTAAGGCAACGCGTGCAATGGTGGGGCGCATAATCGACCGTTCGTTCTACAAAAAATGTGAAAAGACAGTCTACTGGATGCGTCACCGAAATTCGAGCTTCGTCATTGGACAAAAATGTGGCGAAAATAGCGGCGAAATGGCTTGATCCACTGAAGAGGATTCATTAATATATCGCGCCTTGATGATATGGCTTCTTGCTTGATGTTAAGCAGTCAGCGGTATCAACATTTTTTTATTAACTACGTGTGGTGTCCGGCTTCGATTCGGATAGCGACGCGGCCCAATTTGAGGTTATCCCATGAAAGCTGGTATCCATCCAGAGTACAAAGCAGTTAGCGCGACTTGTTCTTGCGGCAACTCTTTCGAGTTCAGCTCAACGCTAGGCAAAGATTCTATCCACCTAGACGTGTGTGACAAATGTCACCCATTCTACACTGGTAAGCAACGTATCGTTGATACTGGCGGCCGTGTAGATCGCTTCAACAAGCGTTTCGGTGCTCTTTCTAGCAAATAATCTCTTTTTTGCTAGAAAATTAAAAAAGGATGCTTCGGCATCCTTTTTTATTGGCATTTTTTGTATAGTTGTCAGTACGCACTGGTCTTATCTGCGACATTTTCTCCATTTTTTGATGAAGCACGTCAGGTTCCCGCCTAGGAAGTTTGAGCGACATCCATTAGAATTATGGACCTTTTCCAATCCAATACGAGCACTTATACCTATGTCTGATGACACTCACCAAGAATTAACGGCAGAAGAACAATTTCGCCAACGCGCACTCGATTACCATGCTTACCCAACCGCGGGTAAAATTGCCATTTCATTAACTAAGCCTGCCGACTCGGCTGAAGACCTTGCTCTAGCTTACAGCCCGGGCGTTGCTGAACCGGTTCGTGAAATCGCACAGAACATCGACAACGTTTATAAATACACTGCGAAAGGCAACACCGTCGCTGTGATCTCAAACGGCACGGCTATTCTTGGTTTAGGTAACTTAGGTCCGATGGCTTCCAAGCCCGTCATGGAAGGAAAAGCGCTACTGTTTAAACGCTTTGCTGGGCTTGATTCAATTGATATTGAAGTAAAACACCGCACAATCGATGAATTTGTCGATACGGTTGCCAACATCGCCGACACCTTTGGCGGCATCAACTTAGAAGATATCAAAGCACCAGATTGCTTTGAGATTGAACGCCGTTTGATCGAGCGCTGTAATGTGCCTGTTTTCCATGACGATCAACACGGCACTGCGATTGTTACCGCAGCTGGCATGCTCAATGCGATTGAACTGCAAGGCAAGAAACTCAACGAATGCACTATCGTCTGTCTTGGTGCTGGCGCAGCAGCCACCGCTTGCATGGAACTACTGATTAAGTGCGGCGCAATGCGTGAAAAAATCTACATGCTTGATCGCAAAGGTGTGATTCATACTCGTCGCGATGACATCAATGAATATAAGCAGTTGTTTGCTAATAACACCGACAAACGCACACTGGAAGATGTGATTGAAGGCGCTGACTTATTCCTAGGTGTGTCAGGCCCCAACCTGCTGCCTGCCGAAGCGCTAAAATTAATGGCCGATAAACCGATCGTATTTGCTTGCTCAAACCCGGATCCAGAAATTAAACCGGAACTCGCACGCGCGGTACGTGACGATTTAATTCTCGGCACAGGCCGTAGCGATTATCCAAACCAAGTCAACAACGTGTTGTGCTTCCCATTTATTTTCCGTGGCGCTTTGGATGTCCGTGCTAGTGAAATTAATGACCAAATGAAGCTAGCCGCAGTTGAGGCGATACGTGAACTGGCTAAAGAAGAAGTGCCGGCTGAAGTGTTGAAAGCTGCAGGCGTAAAAGCGTTAAGTTTCGGCCCTGAATACATCATTCCAAAACCGATGGACCCACGCCTACTGCCTCGTGTTGCTAAAGCGGTTGCTCAAGCAGCGGTTGACTCTGGCGTCGCTCGAATCGAGATGCCTGTCAATTACATGCAAGAATAATCACAAGCTTGAGCGGCTAAATGCCTCGCTCGAAAAAAAACCGCTGACTTTCAGCGGTTTTTTTATATTCTGAGACACAGAGCCAAAGTCACAATGGCAACTTACCCAGTATCCTCTCGATTTTATCTCGTTGTACCGCAATTACGCGCTACACTTCTTCATCATCATACGCTTCAAATTCAATGCCCATGGCGGTCATTAATGCTTTGGCTTCCGTCGGAATATCGTCTGGACGATCTTTTCTCAAATCTTCGTCGGTCGGTAAAGGTTGACCAGTATAAGCATGTAAGAAGGCTTCACACAGCAGCTCACTGTTCGTTGCGTGGCGTAAGTTATTGATTTGACGGCGAGTGCGCTCATCAGTTAATACTTTCAACACTTTCAATGGGATTGAAACGGTGATTTTTTTGACTTGCTCACTCTTCTTCCCATGTTCAGCATATGGGCTAATGTATTCCCCATTCCAGTCTGCCATTGCGCACCTTCGTTATCGTAATTGGTCGTTAAAAATTTGAAAGTTGGATTTTAGCGGGATTTACCGCCACAAGCAAAGACATATAGACGTCTAGATATATTGACGTCTTCTTTTGAGTTCAGTAAAGTGTGCCATTATCGACAAAGAGATACCCGAAATACTTGAAATTTCAGCAGAGCGGCAAGTCAAGGCAGCCAGACTATGTGATTGAAGTAGGTGAACCTAGCCAACATCGCAGCCACTTCAAGTTAGAAAGGGGATAGCAATCTCACGCACTATCGGATATAGCTAATACTCGAGACAATGGACGTTGCCATTTCGTTGTCCTCAGGTAAAGCAGGAACCCCTCAATAAAAGTCAGTTTATTGAGTTTAATTAAGTAAGGAAACCGTCATGACCACTCGCAAGCCAGCCACCATCGCCGTTAGAACCGGTATTGAATCCGACTCTCAATATCATGCTGTTGTGCCTCCAATTTATCTTTCGACAAATTATAGCTTTCCTGCGTTTGGTGAAGTGCCTAAATACGATTACACACGCTCTGGCAACCCAAATCGAGGTCTGCTCGAAAAAGCGTTGTTTGAACTCGAATCGGGTCAAGGCGCAGTGGTGACTAACTGTGGCACTTCGGCGCTGAATCTATGGGTTTCCGCCTTTTTAAGTCCTGACGATCTGATCGTGGCCCCGCATGACTGTTACGGTGGCACATATCGCCTGTTTAATACACGCGCCAAAAAAGGCGATTTTAAGACACTCTTTATTGATCAATCCGATCCAAACGCTTTGCAGGCCGCTTTGGCGAAAAAACCCAAATTGGTACTCATTGAAACCCCATCCAACCCATTAGTTCGCGTGGTAGATATTGCTGATATTTGCCAACAAGCACACGCCGTCGGTGCATTAGTGGCGGTTGACAACACCTTCTTAACGCCAGTATTTCAAAAACCATTAGAGTTGGGCGCAGATTTTGTCATCCACTCCACCACCAAATTCATCAACGGCCACTCCGATGTGATTGGCGGAGTTGTTATCACCAAAACAGAGCAGCACGCTGAAGAGCTAGCATGGTGGGGCAACTGCCTTGGCTCAACGGGAACCCCTTTTGATAGCTATATGACGCTGCGTGGCATTCGTACCTTAGGCGCAAGAATGCGCGTCCATGAGGAAAGCTCACGTGCCATTTTGGACTATCTGCAAAGCGAAGCCTTAGTAAAGGTCATTTATCACCCGAGTTTGCCAGAGCATCCTGGCCATGAGATAGCGAAAAAGCAGCAATCTGGCTTTGGCTCTATGCTCAGTTTTGAGTTTGCGGGCAGCTTTGAACAGCTCAAATATTTTGTCTCTCAGTTAACATTATTCTCACTGGCAGAATCATTAGGAGGCGTGGAGAGCTTAATCTGCCACCCCGCTTCGATGACTCACCGAGCGATGGGCGAAGAAGCGTTGGCCGAAGCCGGTGTTTCACAGCAGCTATTACGCCTATCGGTCGGCTTAGAAGATGCCCAAGATTTGATTGACGATCTCGCGCAAGCCTTTGCTAAAGCGAAGGAGGCCTATTAATGACTGCCCTACGTCAATTGCACAAGTTTGGCGGTAGCAGCCTTGCCGATCCTGAATGCTACAAACGGGTCGTTAATATCTTAAAAGAGTATTCTCAAGCTGATGATTTGGTGGTGGTTTCTGCCGCAGGAAAAACCACCAATCGTTTAATCGAATTTCTCGACGCTCTCAATAAAGATGGCCGAGTGGCCCATGAGAACTTGCAATCGGTCCGTCAGTACCAAATCGATTTAATCAACGCGCTGCTCGATGAAGATGCAGCGCAACCGCTCATCACTTTACTCACCAACGAAATTCGCACTTTGGGTCAGCTTTGCGCGCCCCTATCGCCAGCTCAACAAGCGGCGGTACTTGGCCATGGTGAAGTGTGGTCATCACGCTTATTGGCGGCGTTACTCAATCAACATAATCTTGCGGCTGTGGCACAAGACGCCCGCGAATTTCTTCGCGCGCAAGCAGGCACACAACCGGAAGTGGATCGCGCTCGCTCCTACCCTTTGCTGAAAGAAATTTTGGCACAACACGCGCATCACCGAGTGATCATCACAGGCTTTATGGCTCGCAGTGAACAAGGTGATACTGTGCTACTTGGGCGCAATGGTTCCGATTACTCCGCCACTATGATCGGTGCACTTGCGGAAGTAAACCGAGTAACGATTTGGAGTGATGTGGCCGGTGTTTATAGCGCCGACCCGCGCATTGTCAGTGATGCCTGTTTACTGCCGCTACTGCGTTTGGACGAAACCAACGAGTTAGCGCGCCTTGCCGCCCCAGTATTGCACAGCCGAACTTTGCAGCCCGTGGCGCAAAGCACCATGGATTTGCACTTGCGCTGCAGTTATCAACCCGAAGCAGGATCGACTCGTATTGAGCGAGTATTGGCATCGGGACGCGGTGCCAAAATCATTACTTCACTTGATGATGTGCTGTTGATTGAGCTTAATTTTGCTCACGGGCATGACTTCCAGCGCCTACAAAATGATGTACTGCGCAGCTTGCGTCGTGCTCAACTCGAACCGCTAGCTTTCGATACTCAAGCCGATCAACACCAACTGCGCCTTGCCTATACTGCTGAGATTTCAGGTGGAGCCCTAGCCCATCTGCAAGATGCCGCTTTTGAAGCAGAAATTAAACTCAAAGAAGGCTTTTCGTTAGTGGGTGCCGTGGGTGCGGGAGTGACGAAAAACCCCAATCACTGCTACGGCTTTTATCAACAGCTACGTTCATCACCGATCGAGTTTATCTGTGAAGCCGAATCTGGGCTGAGTTTAGTCGCGGTACTGCGTAAAACGCCGATCACCCCCTTAGTGGTGGGTATGCATAACCAACTATTTCAGGCGCAAAAACGAGTCGCACTGGCACTGTGTGGCAAAGGCAACATTGGTTCGAGTTGGTTAAAACTTTTTGCTGAACAAAAATCAGAGTTAGAAAAACGCCATGGCATGAACTTCGAGTTGGTCGCAGTGGTCGATAGCCAAACCTATTGGTTTGATGAGCAAGGGATTGATGCGGCATCGGTTTTAAAGCATTTTGACGATGAAGCGATTGCCAGTGAGGGAATGGCTTGGCTACAACGATTAAGCAATATTCAAGGATATGACGAAGCGGTTGTGCTCGATGTAACCGCAAGCAAAGAACTGGCTGATCACTATCTCAGCATTGCTGAAAATGGGATGCACCTCATCTCAGCGAATAAAGTCGCGGGCTCTTCCTCTAGCGTCGATTACCACCAAATAAAAGAAGCGTTCGCGAAAATTAGCCGCCATTGGCTCTACAACGCGACGGTTGGCGCAGGCTTACCCATTAACCACACGGTACGTGATTTGCGTGAAAGCGGTGATGAAATCGTCGCCCTCTCTGGTATTTTCTCTGGCACTTTATCTTGGTTATTTCAGCAATTCGACGGCTCAATACCGTTTAGCGAACTGGTCGATTTAGCATGGCAACAAGGACTTACCGAGCCTGATCCGCGCAGCGATCTGGATGGTTCAGACGTAATGCGCAAACTGGTGATCCTAGCCCGTGAAGCGGGATTACATATCGAACCGGAAAATGTCAAAGTTGAATCACTGGTTCCTGATGAGCTCAAGCACCTTTCACTGGATGACTTTTTAGACAAAGGCCAACTGCTGAGTGAAAAATTAGCAGAGAGACTAACCAAAGCACAACGTGAAGATAAAGTGCTACGCTATGTCGCAAGGCTTGAGAAAAATGGCAAAGCAACGGTGGGGGTTGAAGCTTTAGAGCGTGAACACGCTTTGGCTAACCTTTTACCTTGTGACAACATTTTTGCTATCGAGAGTAAATGGTATCGCGATAACCCGTTAGTGATTCGTGGCCCGGGCGCTGGTAGAGAAGTGACAGCAGGAGCTATCCAATCGGACCTCAACTTGCTGTCAAGCTTGCTGTAACACTCCAGCTTATTCCAGATTAAGGGGCCACTAGGCTCCTTAATTTAACTGCGAAAGGATGATATTAGGTCATGCATACCGAGGTTGAGCATGACTTGAAGGTCACTCACAATCAACATGAATAATATTCATAATTACAGTGTTGACATTAAATGCTATTCAATACATTCTGTGGACATATAGACGTCTAAACGTCAACTTAAGGAATGATAGATTGGCGGAAGAACGCCACAGGGAGAAATAAAATGGGATACACGCACGCCGGTCATATTGATGCACTCAACCAGAACGTGGCTGAGCTATCAGATAATATCAATGTCTCATTTGAGTTTTTTCCACCCAGCTCAGCGCAAATGGAAGAGACATTGTGGAATTCCGTTCACCGTTTAAAAACCCTGCAACCTAAATTTGTTTCTGTGACTTACGGGGCAAACTCTGGCGAGCGCGACCGCACCCATTCGATCATTAAAGAGATTAAAGATCAAACTGGCCTTATTGCAGCACCGCACCTCACTTGCATTGATGCCTCTCGCGATGAGCTTATTCAGATTGCCGATGACTACTGGCACAACGGCATCCAGAACATAGTTGCACTGCGTGGCGATATTCCCGCTGGTGGCGGCAAACCAGAAATGTATGCTTCCGACTTAGTGACTCTACTCAAATCTCGCCATGATTTTGATATTTCTGTCGCGGCATTTCCAGAAGTCCACCCTGAAGCGAAAAGCGCGCAATCCGATCTGGTCAATCTAAAACGCAAAATTGATGCAGGTGCAAACCGCGCAATTACTCAATTCTTTTTTGATGTTGAAAGCTACTTACGATTTCGCGACCGCTGCGTAGCTGCTGGTATTGATGCTGAAATTGTACCGGGCATTCTACCGGTATCAAACTTTAAACAAGCTTCTCGCTTTGCCGCGCAAAACAACGTTAAAGTCCCCGGATGGATGGCGAAACAATTTAATGGATTAGATGATGACCCAACCACACGCCAGCTCGTGGGTGCAAGCCAAGCAATTGACATGGTTCGTATTTTAAGCCGTGAAGGCGTCAAAGACTTCCATTTCTATACGCTCAATCGCGCTGAAATGACCTACGCATTGTGCCATACGTTGGGCGTAAGACCGAAAGCATAAACTTTCTCTGCACTCATAACGCTATTATTGGTAAATGTTGCTCGTGATAAAACTCGATGATTGATTAAAAGTAACGCCGACTTGATGTCGGCGTTGTGGTATCACTTAAGCGAGCAGATTATTCCACGTCGTCCATTTTACCAAGTAAGCTACGAATACGATCTTGCCATGCATTCTGCTCTTGCTCCATTTGTTGCGCTTTTTGCTCAAGCTCTTCACGCGCTACTTTTAGCTCATTCGCTTCATTTACGAGCTGCTGTTTCTCTTCTTTAAGCTCTTCCACTTCCATTTGTAGAAGTGCGATGGTGTCAACTGCGGTTTGAATTTTTGCTTCTAGTAGTTCTAATACTTCAAAAGACATGGTGCATACCCTTAGTTATTCGGTTGAGGTGAACAAAATTTCACTTATTGGTTCATTCTACTCAGCACAGCGCTCAGAAACACTCACTATATGCAAATTTTCTCGCTATTTGGCTAAAAAATCGGCTCAACTTAACCGTCAACTCACTTAAGCGCCAAGCCTAGGCCGAAAAACACTTTATCTGGCCATGGATTTGCTCAATTTGAGGCTTAGCTTTGATCAAGTGCAATCCTTGTGAACTAAAAAAGCAAACGTTTACTATTTGATATGCTAAAATTCCCGCCGAAATTTCCTATTCCCTTTTCTTTGGAGCTAGCATGAAACGCGATTTAGCAATGGCATTCTCTCGAGTCACTGAAGGTGCCGCACTGGCAGGTTACAAATGGCTTGGCCGAGGCGATAAAAATGCGGCCGATGGCGCAGCGGTAGAAGTCATGCGCAACCTACTCAATAAAACTGACATCCAAGGTGAAATTGTAATCGGTGAAGGCGAAATTGACGATGCTCCAATGCTCTACATTGGCGAGCTTGTTGGCCTTGGTGGCGATGCGGTTGATATCGCAGTGGATCCTATTGAAGGTACACGCATGACGGCAATGGGCCAGTCAAACGCATTGGCTGTTTTGGCGGCTGGCGAAAAAGGCAGCTTCCTTAAAGCACCTGATATGTACATGGAAAAATTGGTGGTTGGCCCCGGCGCTAAAGGGTGCATTGACCTCAATAAGCCTTTAAAAGAGAATTTAGAAAATATCGCCGCCGCGCTGAATAAACCATTAGACACTCTAGTTGTGATCACCTTAGCGAAACCTCGCCATGATGCCACCATAGCGCAGATGCAAGAGATGGGTGTTCGCGTGTTTGCTGTGCCAGATGGCGATGTCGCCGCCTCGATCCTAACTTGTATGCCTGATAGTGAAGTCGACGTGATGTACTGCATCGGCGGTGCACCTGAAGGAGTGGTTTCAGCCGCGGTCATCCGAGCTCTAGATGGTGACATGCATGGCCGTCTACTACCACGTCATGAAGTCAAAGGCGATACGGAAGAAAACCGCATTTACGGTGCAAAAGAGTTAGCTCGCTGCGCGGAAATGGGTGTCGAAACTGGCATAGTGTTGAAAATGGAAGAGATGGCCCGCAGTGATAACGTCATTTTCTCAGCTACTGGTATCACCAAAGGGGATCTGCTGGAAGGTATTACCCGCAAAGGCAACATCGCCACCACAGAAACGCTATTAATTCGTGGCCGCTGTCGTACCATTCGCCGTATTAAATCAATTCACTACTTAGAGCGTAAAGACCCAGAAGTGCGCGCGATCATTTTGTAATCCGCCAGTGCTTTGCTCTGTTTTATTTTAAAGACAAAGCATAGAGAGACAAAAAAGACCGCAATGCGGTCTTTTTTACTTAATCACTTTATACCGAGATGGAAGAAGTGATTAGAATAACTCTTCAGCCACTTTATACAAATCAGTGCGAACTGGACGCTTCATATTTTCAATTGCGTCGATAATATCGTGGTGAACCAACTGCTCTTTCTGAATACCAACACAACGACCACCGTGGCCATCAAGCAGTAAATGTACTGCAAAATTCCCCATGCGTGACGCAAGAACACGGTCAAACGCCGTCGGGCGACCACCGCGTTGAATATGCCCCAGCACGGTAGCGCGAGTTTCACGTCCCGTTGCTTTTTCAATTTCTTTCGCCAGTTGGTTAGCATCCATCATCAACTCAGTCAGTGCAATAATGGCGTGTTTCTTACCTTTCTTAATACCGTCTTGAACATTTGCAATCAGTTGCTCCATATTCAGGCCAGTTTCAGGGGTGATGATGTATTCACAACCGCCTGCAATCGCCGACATCAGAGTCAAATCACCGCAATGACGACCCATAATTTCAACAATAGAAATACGTTGATGAGAAGAGGAAGTATCACGTAAACGGTCAATCGCATCGATAACCGTATTTAATGCTGTTAAGTAGCCAATGGTGTAATCGGTACCAGCAATGTCGTTATCAATCGTGCCTGGTAAACCAACGCATGGAAAACCCATTTCGGTCAGCTTTTTCGCACCCATGTAAGAACCGTCACCGCCGATGACAACTAAAGCATCAATACCATGCTTTCTTAGGTTTTCGATCGCTTTTTCACGTACTGCGACTTCACGAAATTCAGGGAAACGCGCAGAACCTAGGAAAGTACCACCTTTATTGATAACGTCAGAAACGCTTGAACGATCCAATTTTTTAATGCGATCTTCATAAAGACCAAGGTAGCCATCGTAAATACCAAATACTTCCAAATCAGCACCGAGTGCCGTACGAACAACACCACGGATTGCTGCGTTCATGCCAGGTGCGTCACCGCCACTAGTCAAAACACCGATCTTCTTAATCATGCTCACCCTCGATTTTTTGGGAACTTAATACTAATTTTTTACGCTGTCCGTTAGCGATAAAACCGACAGCAAAATCTTTCTAATCTGTGCATAATGTTACCTTTCCTAAAGAGGAATACTACTGTTATTTGCACGAAATTATGTAAGTTTGCTACTTATGTAAGAGTATTACAGTTTTGAGTTAATGCTTTGTTGATTCATATCAGAATCAGGCTTATTTATTGTTCTTAAAAAGATAGTTAATAAGCGCGTTTTTGTCGCTACCACCCTTGTGATTTTTGCTTTTTTTCTGGTCCAAACACCACAGAATAAGGATCTTGGTGGATTAATACATCAGCTCCCGGGAAAGCCTCGAGTAGCTTATCTTCCACCTCATCGGAAATGCGATGCGCCTCAATCAAGCGGATATTGTCATCTAGTTCCAGATGTAACTGAATGAATCTTACAGGTCCAGACATGCGAGTTCTTAATTGATGCACACCCAACACACCAGCCACAGAAAGACATTCTGTGCGGATTTGCTTCAATTCCTCATCAGGTAACTTACGATCCAATAAGGTCTGAATGGCCTCTTGCACCATACGAAAAGCGCTGTAAAGAATATAAACGCCAATGCCGATCGCAAAGATGGCATCGGCCTGTTTAAAGCCAAACCAGCTCAATATGAGCGCGATCATAATCGCCGCATTCATGAAAAGATCGGTTTGGTAATGCAATGAATCCGCGGCAATGGCTTGGCTGCCCGTTTTTTTCACGACATGCTTTTGGAACAACACTAAGCCAAAAGTCACTAGCATTGCAAACAGGCTGACATAAACGCCATATTCAGGAGAGGTTAATTCGTGTGGGCGGAAAAAACGGTCAACCCCATTGAGGATAAGAAAACAGGCCGAGCCTGAAATGAACATCGCTTGGGCAAGAGCCGCAAGCGATTCCGCCTTACCATGACCAAAGGCGTGCTCTTTATCTGCGGGCTGCAGTGCGTAACGCACCACAATTAAATTGACCACGGAAGCGGCAATATCAAGTAAGGAATCAATCAAGGATGCGAGTAGGCTGACCGAGCCAGTAACCCACCAAGCGATCACTTTTACTATCAGCAACAATGAGGCTACAAGGGTTGCTGTCCAGGCAGCAAGCGTAACAAGGCGTGCGTATTCTTGTTTCATATCACTAAAATCAGCTTGAGAATGAGCAGGTAGTATACCTTCTCAAATTAAGAATGAATATGACACAAAAATGAACAGGCCTCACCCGAGGCCTATTATCAATTATTAGCGGTTATCAATGACTAGCTATTTTTTTTCATGTGCTTAGGACCATTTTCCATGCACTTCTGCATGCGATCTTGTTGTAGCGTTTGCAGTTTTGCTTTTTGTTCCGGAGTTAGCACACTCATCATGTCATGACGTTTTTCTAGCATCTTGACACGGTGAGCGACCTGTTGATCGACCATCTCTTTGGCTAGTTCATTTGCCGCTGCCGCATCAAAGTTCTCGGCGAGCACGAGAGCCTGTACTTTGTCATGGTGCGCTTTCATTTTCGCTTGGCGTTGACCTTTGTGCTCACCCTTCATCGCTTCGCGATTCGCCTCACGCATTCCTTTCAACTTTGCTTGTTGATCAGACGTCAAATCAAGCTGCTGCATCATGCCGCGATCAAAACCGCCACACTCATCATTTGGGCCTTTATGTTGCTCCTTACCACCAAATGCAAAGACGCTTGCTGTGCTAAGAGTCAGAGGAAGTATCACCGCCGCAAGTACTAATTTTTTTGCCATTTTCATCATCTATTCCTTCACTAAGTAGATTCTAACAAGCTGTATTCACAGCGCTTGAGTGTAGAATAGGATCTGTACGGTAAAGCAACGTATAGTGAGCGTAAAGAATCGTAAAGAGCTTATTGCTCACTGAATATCTTGCCTATTTCGCAGTAAACTGTACCCATAACTTCCCCAACGACGAGGCGACACATGGCGCATATTCTTCTGATTGATGATGATACTGAGCTCACCAGCTTACTAAAAGAAGTCTTGAGCTATGAAGGCTTCGATGTCTCTGAAGCGAATGATGGAGAGAGCGGGCTCGCGGCCATTCATGATCGCATTGATCTTGTCTTACTCGATGTAATGATGCCTAAGCTTAATGGGATGGAAACGCTGAAAAAGTTACGTGAAAACTGGCATACCCCGGTATTAATGCTCACCGCCAAAGGAGAGGAGATCGATCGCGTCATCGGTCTAGAACTCGGCGCGGATGACTATTTACCGAAGCCTTTCAGTGACCGAGAGCTGCTGGCACGCATTCGCGCGATTTTGCGCCGAACCCAAACCAGCAATGGCACCAAACATAATGAAGTCATTGAGTGCCAAGATATTCAAGTATACCCCAGCAAGCAGGAAGCCTATTGCCAAGGGCAATTGCTGGACCTTACCACCACGGAATTTGCCTTGCTGACTCATTTTGTGCAAAACCCAGGCGAAACCTTAACTAAAGAAGCGCTCAGCCTTGATGTTCTAGGAAAACGGTTGGCGGCCTTTGACCGCGCGATTGATATGCACGTCTCGAATTTACGCAAGAAATTACCTGAGCGTGTCGATGGTAAATCACGGATTAAAACGCTGCGTGGTCGTGGCTACCTCATGATTCTGGAGGATTAATGCGCCTACCTAAAATCAACAGCCTTTATGGCAGAATTTTTGCCATTTTTTGGTTTACGATGCTGCTGGTGCTGATCGCAGTATTAGCACTGCCGCACCTTGATCCTCGTAAAACCCGTGATATACCTAGCGATGAATACCAACGTCTTACACACTTAAAACAAAAAATAGAGAGTATGTTTAAAGATGAGCATGAACTCACACGCATCCTCTTTCGTTTAGAAAGTAGCAGCAACAAGCGTGGTGAAGGGCACATGCGCGAGAAGAACGGCACTCCACAATTCTTTATCACAACGCCAGATGGCACAATCCTCACCACCAAAACTCAAGCCGACTTTAAGTTTAAAGCACTCCAAAATTTCGTGACCAGCATTGAATCCATTGATAAACCACAACAGAAGCTCTATGGCCGTTATATGATTTCAGGTCCATTGCCAATCACCCTTGCCAAGCAAGATCTACTCATGTTTGTCGGTATTCGCTGGAATGAGCCCCCCCCGTTCTTATTGCAACTATTTGACCGTCCGTTCGGCCTACTGCTTGCCGTGATGCTCGTCAGTACACCGCTACTCTTATGGCTCGCATGGGCATTGAGCCAACCCGCCAGCCGCCTCGAGCAAGCCGCCAAACGGGTCGCTCGCGGCGAATTTGTGGTCGACCCAAGCTTAGAAAAAGGCACCAGTGAATTTCGCCAAGCAGGAAAAAGCTTTAACCAAATGGTAGAAGCCGTCAACCAGATGATTTCTGGCCAGCAGCGATTGCTGTCGGATATTTCACACGAACTGCGCTCCCCTTTAACGCGACTGAGAATGGCCAATGCACTTGCCACTCGAAAACAAGGTAGCAGCTCAGAATTGGAGCGGATCGACACCGAAGCACAGCGTTTAGAGCAGATGATCGGTGAACTTCTGACGCTTTCGCGTATGCAAACCAATAGCCATCTCAGCCGAGAAACTCAACCGCTATCCAGTTTATGGGAGGAATTATTGAGTGATGCCCAATTTGAGGCGGAGCAGATGGAAAAAAGACTCACCTATAATGCGATTCCACCGCACACGATTTCCGGTACACCAAAACTGCTGATGAGCGCATTGGAAAACATTGTGCGTAACGCCATTTACTATGGCAAAGATGAAATCAATATTACCTTTTCGGTCGAAAAAGGCAGACTATCGGTTTGCGTGGAAGACAATGGTGAAGGCGTTCCCGAAAACGAGTTAGACGATATTTTCCGCCCCTTTTATCGTGTTTCCACTGCGCGTGATAGGCACAGTGGTGGTACAGGGTTAGGTTTAGCCATCACCGAAAGTGCCATTCGTCAACACAGCGGTACGATTCACGCAAGCCGCAGCCAATTAGGTGGGTTAAAAGTACAATTCACGCTCCCATTGGATAGTTAAATTCCACTTATGCCTATATCGCCAAATAACGGGTGACTTGTACTCAATAGGCTCGTCACCTTATACTTCCGGCCCACACTCCTGAAGAGCAGCTATACCATGTTTGATATCGCACTTTACGAACCTGAAATCGCCCCTAATACCGGAAATATTATTCGCTTGTGTGCCAATTGCGGCGCTAATTTGCATCTTATTGAACCGCTGGGTTTTGATCTAGAAGAGAAGAAAGTGCGCCGTGCAGGGCTTGATTACCACGATTTAGCGCGCGTAACGCGTCATGCCAACTTGGATGCCTTTATGGACTACCTCAATGCAGAGCGCGAAACGTACCGGATTTTTGCTTGTACCACTAAAACCACGGGGCACCACGTCGATGCGCAGTTTCAAAAAGGAGATGTGTTGATGTTTGGCCCAGAAACTCGTGGATTACCAGCGCAAGTCATCGCAAGCCTACCGATGACACAACGTATTCGTATTCCGATGATGGCAGAAGCTCGCAGTTTAAATCTCTCTAATGCGGTCGCTATTATTGCGTTTGAAGCGTGGCGTCAAATGGGCTTTGAAGGTGCGCGATAACAGCGCTAGTGTTCTAAAACGGTAGGAAGATAAATCACAAAATAGCAAAAAGGCCGCCTAGGCGACCTTTTTATTAATTCTAGATATTAGGCTAGATTACAGAACAGTTACTTGAGCTGCTTGTAGGCCTTTTTGACCGTTTTCTACATTGAAAGACACTTTTTGGCCTTCAATTAGAGTTTTGAAACCGTCAGAAGCGATTGCATTGAAGTGTACGAACACGTCAGCGCCGCCGTTATCTTGAGTAAGGAAGCCGAAACCTTTAGTTTCGTTAAACCATTTTACAGAACCAGTTGTTTTGTTAGACATAATGTGTCCCTTTTATTTAAATTCATAAAGTTATCGCGCTTATGCGCAATGCACTGATAGATTGAATTATTTAATGTTACTAATAAGGTAAGGGAAACACTGAGGACATCAACTTTTACGATGGGATTCTGAGAATTTACTTTTACTTTTATTTTTTGTTTCATTAATAACCCCTGAACAACAGAGCGAGGTAACTATATTCGCTAACGTTGCACTAAGCAATCTATTTCGGCATTTAATTTTTACAACTCAAAACAATAGAGTAAGAAACACCATAAAAAGTCTTTTATTTCAGCCTATTATGTTCATCATCTTTACGTTCAAATTCACCTTCGAAGGTTTTTCCCGTTTCAGATGGTTCAAAGTCACGATCAAATGGGGCTTTGTTATGACGGCTATCATCAAACTGCGCCTGAAAACGGCCTGATACACCATTCACCACCACTTTATTCATCAAATAGTTGGCAAGCAAAGCCCGAGGTGCAGGCAATAGCACCACCATACCAAGTGCATCGGTCAAAAAACCCGGTACTAAAAGCAGCACACCCGCCACCGCCAGCATCACGCCCTCAATAATTTGCTGCGCAGGTAGCTCACCTTGGTGCAAACGGTGTTGAACGCTAAGTAAAGTTTGTATCCCTTGACTACGAACCAATGATGCACCAACAAATGCCGTAATCAGCACCAAGGCGATAGTTGGCCACATACCTAGCAAGCTGCCTACTTGGATAAAGAGACCAATTTCAATGATTGGCACAAAAATAAAAGCCAGAAGTAAGATTGGAAACACACGCCCTCCTTTGTTTATTGCTCTCACCTTACCGTCAACCACAGGCGACTACAACACTCAACGCTCAATCAAAGAGCACCACCTCGCAGCCTAAATGACTAAATAGAGCCAGTATCTATCTTAAAATAGACCGAATATTGGCTCTATCTGAAATCCATTCATTCGCTCATTTTGCTAACAAAACCTGAACAAATCTCATACCACACAGACAAATCCAACCGCTGGCATCACAACTATTTATCAACGCGATAACTGTTTTTAAAACCTAAAAATAACGCATGTGAGTGCGTATCAAATTTTCATAAAATATTGACCTAAAAGGTGATCCACTTACTATTTTTTAAATCTAGGTTGAGTATGATGTGCCACAGAAGTCAGGACGGATTTTCCAGCCTAAAATTCTGACGAATGGATTCTTAAACTGCAGAAATGGCTAATAATTTCACTAATTATCAGAATAATTCTCTAAGGATCCTGTTATGGCTACCCTATCAGAAACGACAGCTGCTACAGCTAACTCGGCCACTCGTATCGAAGAAGATCTATTAGGTCAACGTCACGTTCCTGCTGACGCGTATTATGGCATTCATACGCTGCGCGCTATCGAAAACTTTAATATTTCAAAATCAACCATTTCTGATGTGCCTGAATTTGTACGCGGTATGGTGATGACTAAAAAAGCCGCCACGCTAGCCAACAAAGAGCTCGGCGTCATTCCAAGCCAAGTGGCTAATTACATCCTCCAAGCGTGTGACTTGATCCTAGAAACAGGTAAGTGCATGGATCAATTTCCGTCAGACGTATACCAAGGCGGCGCCGGTACTTCTGTCAATATGAACACCAACGAAGTGATCGCGAACCTTGCTCTGGAATTAATGGGTAAAGAAAAGGGTCAGTACGAGTTCATCAACCCCAATGACCACGTTAATAAAAGCCAATCAACCAACTGTGCTTACCCTACTGGTTTCCGCATTGCGGTATACAACAGCATCCTGAAACTGATTGATTCTATTGCCTATCTAAAAGGTGCGTTTGAGCTAAAAAGCCAAGAGTTCTCTGGCATTTTGAAAATGGGTCGTACTCAATTGCAAGACGCCGTACCGATGACCGTAGGTCAAGAGTTCCGCGCTTGGGCGGTCACCATTAATGAAGAGATCCGCAACCTAGAGTACACCTCTAAACTGCTGCTTGAGATCAACCTTGGCGCAACAGCGATCGGTACTGGCCTGAATGCGGCGCCGGGATATCAAGCGGCGGCGGTAAAACACCTTGCTGCGGTGACAGGCTTAGCTGTGGTACCAGCGGAAGATTTAATTGAAGCAACCTCTGACTGCGGTGCTTATGTTATGGCGCACGGCGCGCTAAAACGCCTTGCTGTGAAACTCTCTAAAATCTGCAATGACTTACGTCTTCTTTCATCTGGCCCTCGCGCGGGTCTAAACGAGTTGAACCTACCTGAACTGCAAGCTGGGTCTTCCATCATGCCTGCAAAAGTAAACCCTGTGGTGCCTGAAGTGGTCAACCAAGTGTGCTTTAAAGTACTTGGTAACGACAACACTATTTCCTTTGCCGCAGAAGGTGGCCAATTACAGCTAAACGTGATGGAACCTGTGATTGCACAAAGCATGTTTGAGTCAATTGAAATTCTTTCAAACGCCTGCATAAACCTTCGTGACAAGTGTGTTGACGGCATCACTGTCAATAAAGAAGTGTGTGAAGCTTACGTATTCAACTCTATCGGTATCGTGACTTACCTTAACCCATATATTGGCCACCATGAAGGTGACATCGTGGGTAAAATTTGTGCGGAAACGGGTAAGAGCGTACGTGAAGTTGTGCTTGAGCGAGGCTTACTCACCGCCGAAGAGCTCGATGACATCTTGTCCGTCGAAAACTTTATGCGCCCTCAGTACAAAGCGAAACGCTACGAATAATCAAAAAAGGCTCTGATTCAGAGCCTTTTTACTTTCTACAAGTTATTAAGTGAGAAAAAATTGCGTTACATCATGGCGCAAAGCATACCGTTCAATATCGCTGAACCTGTAGAATGACCCTATTTTTCATTATCTTTAGGAGTATAAGATGTTCTTAATTGAGTTCCTTATCGTATTAGGATGTATCCTAATTGGTGCAAGGATTGGTGGTATTGGGCTTGGTGTGATGGGCGGTATTGGCCTTGCTGTACTGAGCTTTGGATTTGGCATGCAACCAACCAGCCCACCGATTGATGTGATGTTGATGATCATGGCCGTGGTTGCAGCAGCAGCCTCAATGCAAGCGGCTGGCGGTTTAGATTATTTGATCAAAATTGCCACTAACATTTTGCATAAAAACCCTCGCCACATCACTTTCATCGCCCCTTTGGTAACTTACTTTTTTACAATGATGGCTGGTACAGGTCACGTGGCCTATTCAGTACTGCCCGTTATTGCTGAAGTGAGCCGTCGCAGTGGTATTCGTCCAGAACGTCCTTTAGGTATGGCGGTGATCGCGTCACAATTTGCGATTGTAGCTAGCCCAATTGCGGCCGCCGTCGTGGCGTTAGTCGCCTTCTTAGAACCACAAGGCATCACGCTAACGGATGTATTAATGATCACCATCCCAAGTACCATTCTTGGTTTGGCTTGCGCGTGCTTATTCGTCAATAAAATCGGTGTTGAGCTGAAAGACGACCCAGAATATCAACGTCGCTTGCAAGACCCAGAATTTCGCGCAGAGATGGAACAAGAAGTATCGATTGCTGATATTCAAATCACGCCACAAGCGAAAAAATCGGTCGGGCTATTTTTGTTCGGTGCCATTGTAGTGGTGGTGATGGGTGCATTGCCTAGCTTGCGCCCACAATTTAACGGCTCAGCCATGGGGATGGCGCACACGATTGAAATCGTGATGCTGTCTATCGCGGCGCTGATCATTTTACTGTGCAAACCTGACGGCAACGCCATCAGCCAAGGTTCCGTATTCCATGCAGGTATGCGTGCTATCGTGGCGATCTTCGGTATCGCTTGGTTAGGTGACACCTTCATTGCCGGCCATGGTGCCATGGTCAAAGAAGCGGTCTCTGGCCTAGTGGAAGTCGCACCATGGACATTCGCGTTCGCGTTATTTGCTCTGTCGGTGATGGTCAATAGCCAAGGCGCAACAACAGCCGTGTTAGTCCCTGTTGCAATAACCTTGGGTTTGCCACCAGCCATTATTATTGCGGTTTTCGTTGCCGTTAACGGTTACTTCTTCATTCCAAACTACGGCCCTATCATCGCATCTATCGACTTTGACCGGACTGGTACCACTCGTATTGGTAAGTATATTTTCAACCACAGCTTTATGCTCCCAGGCTTGTTAAGCATGGTGTTTAGTATTGGTTTTGGTTTGTTGTTCTCCAATATTTTGATGTAATCTCTACTATTGTTATAAGGGAGCTTTAGCTCCCTTTTTATTTGTCACGTATAAAATATTGATACATATCAATAAAGCAATAAATAATTACTTCTCTTCACTCATTCAGCTTAATGAATAAAATTTCAATATATTTACCCTACAACGATTATCCGCCTATCTCCATGTCTTCGAATAAAAAGCGTAAGAATATAATTCCATTATTTACACTCAATTACCCTAAATTAAATTCCCTAAGAAAATGGTGTGTAACTCGGTACTATTGTTTTGTGAAGCAAGACAAAGTTACGCTTTAAAACTCACCTTAGAATTTATACAGATATCTGAGCAAGTGAGCATTTATGTTCACTTAATAATAATTAAAACTTTTCATTTAACGTATTTAATTGAAGTTCCAATAACTTTTTATTCTTTCACCCCTAGTAGATAATATTTTAATGGGCTGGAAGACTGAAGAACATTAGCCGCTGAACACACTCAGAATCTCGTTGTTCTCTGAGTGTAAGGAGATCGCTATGACAACCCAAACTGTATCCACGGAACCTAAAGGTGGCTTCTTTGCTAACTTTAAGTTTCCTTCCGCTTACACCATCCTTTTCATTCTAATTGCTCTTGTGGCCCTTTTAACCTGGATTGTGCCTGCCGGTCAGTATCAGCGCACCATGAATGAAGAACTGGGCAAAGAAGTGCCTATTGCGGGAACTTATCAACACGCAGAAGGTAACCCACAAGGGGTAATCGATGTGTTGATGGCACCGATTGACGGCTTTTATGACCACAACAGCTACGAAGCTGCCGCGATTGACGTGTCTCTGTTCATTTTAGTCATTGGTGGCTTTTTGGGCCTAGTGACCAAAACAGGTGCGATTGATGCGGGCATTGAACGCGTAACAGCGCGGCTTGAAGGGCGTGAAGAGTTGATGATACCCATCCTGATGGCGCTGTTTGCCGCAGGCGGTACGATTTACGGTATGGCGGAAGAATCCTTACCTTTCTACACCTTACTCGTACCTGTGATGATGGCCGCTCGTTTTGACCCACTGGTTGCCGCCGCTACCGTACTGCTTGGCGCGGGTATCGGTACGCTGGGCTCCACTATCAACCCGTTTGCCACCGTAATTGCGGCCAACGCAGCGGGCATTCCGTTTACTGATGGCATCATGTTGCGCTTAGCAATGTTAGCTGTCGGTTGGGTTATCTGTGTGCTGTACGTGATGCGCTACGCGAAAATGGTGCAAGCGGATCAAAGTAAATCGATTGTGTACGATAAGTACGAAGAGAACAAAGCTCACTTCCTTGGCAACCAAAGTGGAGAGAAACTCGAATTCACCGCCACCCGCAAAGTTATTTTGACCATTTTCGCGGCCGCTTTTGGCGTGATGATTTATGGTGTATCTGTTGCTGGATGGTGGATGGCTGAGATCTCAGCGATGTTCTTGGGTGCAACCATCATTATCGGTTTAATTGCTCGTATGAGTGAAGAGGAATTCACCACCAGCTTTATTGATGGTGCACGAGACCTATTAGGCGTAGCGCTGATCATTGGTATCGCACGCGGCATTGTGGTGATCATGGACCGCGGGATGATCACCGACACTATTTTGTTCTCAGCCGAGCAAATGGTTACTGGCCTTTCATCCGTCATTTTTATTAACGTAATGTATTTACTGGAAATTCTTCTCTCTTTCCTTGTACCTTCGTCTTCTGGCCTTGCGGTATTAACCATGCCCATCATGGCTCCATTGGCTGACTTTGCAGGCGTTGGCCGCGACCTTGTCGTCACGGCTTACCAATCGGCTTCAGGGATAGTCAACCTCATCACGCCAACCTCTGCGGTAGTGATGGGCGGCTTAGCAATTGCTCGTGTACCTTATGTTCGCTGGGTGAAATGGGTCGCACCACTGTTAGGCATATTGTGCGTATTCATTATGCTATCTCTCAGCCTAGGTGCGATGCTATAGCGCCAAACTGATGAACGATATGTCGTAGGTAAAAACCGCGCCACACTCTTTAAAAGCCGCATGATTGCGGCTTTTTTATTGGCAGGCCGACTTAGGCTCATTGGCTGCGCAGCTACCCAGTTCTAAACATGATACGTTAGCCAAATCAGGAAATGATGGCTTTCAACGTCGTTAGATAACCATTAGTTTTGATGGCTATTTTTTATAGCAATCGGCTGGGATAAATAACCACTTTTGGTGACTAAATAAAACGCGGCCTATATTCCTTTATCACCAAATTCAGATCGCCTGCTATGTCATCTCTCATTTTCAGTCCTCTATTACGCCCATTCAGACAAAACATCTACATTAGAAAGCATGCGTGAGATCAAGTTTTATTAAGAAAGTTATGTTAACACAGCCCATTTCTTCGACTCATATTCAACTATATACCCTTTTCAAGTGCATATTCTTAACCCATTCGATGAATTATCGATGTGTTTTTGGTGCATAAAATTCCCAACCAAAATACTGAGCCTATATGGAGTAGTGCTGCGTGAGATTTAAATTGAATGAACATCCATAAAAAAAGCAGTAATAAATATGACACTCACAATATAAACACTGCATAAACATTGTTAAAAAACTATTATTTTCGCCGAATTTCAATATAAATCATTCTGTGATGGACCTCTAAGAACATATACAGACCAAGGGTAATATTAATTGCAGAACAAAGAAGTGAATAAATAAATTCATACTGAATTCCCTACAGAAATAATTATGTATTTATCCAGAACAAGTTGAATTTAATGTCAAAAATATAACGGCATAAATGCATATAAATTAAGAGAGATACTATTATGAGTAAGTTATATGTTGGTTCTGAAATTGGTCAATTACGTCGAGTTCTTGTTCACCGCCCAAGACGCTCACTCACTCACTTAACACCATCCAACTGTCACGACCTTTTGTTTGATGATGTATTGGCCGTAGAGCGTGCGGGGAAAGAGCATGATGCGTTCACACAAACGCTACGTGACCAAGGTGTTGAAGTTTTACTGCTGACCGATCTATTAGCCGACACGCTAGCGGTTCCCGTCGCAAAAGAGTGGCTGCTTACTCAACAAGTATCGGATTACCGCCTTGGCAAAACATTTGCGAATGACGTGCGCTGCTACCTCAGCGATCTGCCAAACCTTGAATTGGCAAAAATCCTGACAGGTGGTTTGTCTTACGCTGAAATGCCAATGAAATCCTCTTCAATGATGCAAGGCTTACATGCACCAACCGATTTCATCATTGAACCACTGCCAAACCATCTCTTTACTCGCGATACGTCTTGCTGGGTATACGGTGGCGTGTCAATCAACCCGATGGCAAAACCTGCACGTCAACGTGAAACCAACCATGTGCGTGCGATTTACCGCTGGCATCCAAGCTTTGCGGGCCAAGACTTCATTAAATACTTCGGTGATGACGAGAGCATTAATTACGATAATTCAACCATTGAAGGTGGCGACGTTCTTGTGATTGGCAAAGGTGCAGTACTGATTGGTATGTCTGAGCGCACCACAGCGCAAGGTGTTGAACACTTAGCTGCGGGCCTATTTAAACATGGCCAAGCGAAGCAAATCATTGCGATGGAACTACCAAAACACCGCTCTTGCATGCACTTAGATACCGTCATGACACACATGCGTGAAGACACCTTCTCTGTTTACCCAGAAGTAGTACGCAAAGATGTGAAATGCTGGAGCCTCACAGGCGATGAGTCTGGTGCCGTGAACGTCAAAGAAGAAGGTTACTTCGTGACCGCCATCGAAAAAGCACTTGGCGTTGACAAGCTCAACCTAATCACAACGGGCGGTGACAACTTCAACGCAGAACGTGAACAGTGGAACGATGCAAACAATGTCCTAACCGTCAAACCTGGCGTAGTGATTGGCTATGAAGGCAACACCTATACCAATGAAAAATACGACAAAGCAGGCATCACCGTTCTGTCTATTCCTGGTGACGAATTGGGCCGTGGCCGTGGCGGTGCACGCTGCATGAGCTGCCCAATTGAGCGTGACGGTATCTAGCCCTTAGGTTAATCAAATGGGTTGAGGAAAATCTCCTCTGCACGCCTCAACCCACCTTAGAAGAGATAGAATTATGAGCAAACAAACTGTTGTTGTTGCATTAGGTGGAAACGCGCTACTTCGCCGTGGTCAGCCATTAGAAGCAGATGTTCAACGTCGCAACATTGAAATTGCAGTCAAAACCATTTCCGAAATAGCCAAACACTATAACGTGGTGCTGGTGCATGGCAATGGCCCTCAAGTTGGCCTGCTGGCACTACAAGGTCTCGAATACAAAAAAGTAGCGCCGTATCCACTCGACGTATTGGGCAGTGAAACTCAAGGGATGATTGGCTACATGTTGATGCAAGAGTTCAAAAACATGCTGCCTGAACGCAACATTTCGTGCATGTTGACCCAAATGATGGTCGACCCGAAAGACCCTGCATTTGCCAACCCAACTAAACCGATTGGCCCAGTTTATCAAGAAGCAGAAGCGCGTGAATTGGCTGAGAAATACCACTGGACAGTCAAGCCCGACGGCCAATACTTCCGCCGTGTGGTTCCGAGCCCTCAACCGATAGGCATCGTCGAACATGATGCGATTTCCCAGCTTATCAGTGCTGGTCATTTAGTGATTTGCACCGGTGGTGGCGGTATTCCAGTCAAACGTGAAAACGGCAAATTAGTCGGTGTAGAAGCAGTGATCGACAAAGACATGTCTGCTGCCTTTCTTGCCAAACAATTGAACGCCGACGCGCTGCTCATTTTGACCGATGCTGACGCCGTTTACCTTGATTGGGGTAAACCAACCCAACATGCGCTGCGCAGCACAACGCCAAGCGAGCTTGCCAACTATCAATTTGATGCTGGTTCTATGGGGCCAAAAATTGAAGCCTCGTGCGAATTCATTCAACAAGGCGGGAAAGTCGTTGGGATCGGCGCGTTAGAAGATGGCCTACGCATCTTAGAAGGCACAGCAGGCACCAATATTACGCGTGACTAAAGCATTGTTTTTAAAATCTATTTTATAAACCGAATCTGTTTTTAACTTTAAACAACTGTTTTTAACTTTAAACAAATATTAACGCTTTCTTCCACCCTTTCATCAGAAGCAAGCGTTGCAAATGAGGAAAAGATCATGGCTTTTAACTTACGCAATCGTAACTTTCTAAAACTTCTTGATTTCACTCCACGCGAAATCCAGCACCTATTGGATCTATCACTTGAGCTGAAAAAAGCCAAATACAACGGTTATGAACAGCCTCGTCTCAAAGGCAAAAACATTGCACTTATCTTTGAAAAAACCTCAACTCGCACTCGCTGTGCATTCGAAGTAGCAGCGTTTGACCAAGGTGCTCAAGTCTCCTACTTAGGCCCATCAGGTTCACAAATTGGCCACAAAGAGTCGATGAAAGATACCGCGCGCGTCTTAGGCCGCATGTATGACGGCATCGAATATCGCGGCTTTGGTCAAGAGATCGTTGAAGAGCTTGGTGCCTACGCTGGCGTACCAGTATGGAACGGCTTAACTGACGAATTCCACCCAACACAAATTCTGGCTGATTTCCTTACCATGATCGAACATGGCCGTGGCAAACGCCTCCATGAAATGAAATTTGCCTACCTCGGTGATGCACGCAACAACATGGGTAACTCCTTGATGGTGGGCGCTGCGAAAATGGGCATGGACATTCGCCTTGTTGCACCAAAAGCGTTCTGGCCAACCGAAGAATTAGTCGCGGAATGTCGCACTATTGCAAAGCAAACAGGCGCGAAAATTACGCTTACAGATGATGTTCAAGAAGGCGTTCAAGGCTGTGATTTCCTTTACACCGATGTTTGGGTATCGATGGGCGAAGCGAAAGAAGCATGGGCAGAGCGCATTGAATTGATGCTGCCTTACCAAGTGAACATGGCGATGTTAAAAGCTACTGGTAACCCACATGTGAAATTCATGCACTGCTTGCCTGCATTCCACGGCGAAGATACCACCGTTGGCAAAGAGCTTGCGAAAAACTACCCAGTGCTTGCCAAAGGCGTTGAAGTGACCGATGAAGTGATTGAATCTGAGCATTCCATCGTGTTCGATGAAGCTGAAAACCGCATGCACACCATCAAAGCCGTGATGGTGGCCACCTTAGGTAACTAACTTAGGTAACGAATAGTAGATAATGAATGTAGGCGATGAATCGTCTACTTCATCTCTTTGATGTTGAATCGATGCGAGCTTGAATAAAGCTCGCATTTTTTTTCAGTCAATAACACTCACAAATCACGCTTATGCTTTAGCTGTAAACGCGTAGTAAATAACATCGAAATCAAGCTAATTTCGCATAAAAATCCATTTTATGGATATTTTCCAAAGAGTATTGCCAGCGTGTTTTTTGTCCGTATAATCCTTCGCAATTTGTCTAAACGGAGCAGAAAATGAACCGCAGCACTCCCCATCAACGCCATCCATTACACCCGGCGCCGGTCGAGTTAGCTGTTTTGTTTTTCTGTTCTGAACGTTATTGAAGCCTCCTATTTTAGGGGGCTTTTTTTTAAGCAAAATTTCGCAAAGGCTAGTAGCCAAAGCGAACCATACAGAGGGAAGACACGTTATGGCGCATTCGTTATTTAACAAGCACATCATTTCCATTCCAGAACTGAGCCGCGCGGAACTGGAGCTGATTGTTGAAACCGCAACAAGGCTTAAAGCGGAACCAAACCCTGAACTTCTCAAAAATAAAGTGGTGGCAAGCTGCTTCTTTGAACCTTCTACACGTACCCGTTTGTCGTTTGAAACGGCAGTGCAGCGCCTAGGCGGCACAGTGATTGGTTTTGATAATGGCGGCAATACGTCACTTGCCAAGAAAGGGGAAACCTTAGCTGACTCGGTGCAAGTTATTTCCTCTTATGTCGATGCATTTGTCATGCGCCACCCACAAGAAGGCGCTGCACGTTTAGCCTCTGAGTTTTCCAACGGCGTTCCCGTAGTCAACGGTGGCGATGGTGCTAACCAACATCCAACCCAAACCTTGCTCGATCTGTTTTCCATTTATGAAACGCAAGGCAGGCTCGATAACCTTAACGTCGCGTTCGTCGGCGACTTAAAATATGGCCGCACCGTCCATTCGCTCACCCAAGCCTTATCGAAATTCAACAATGTACGTTTCTTTTTTATCGCCCCAGAAGTGCTGGCGATGCCAGATTACATTTGCGAAGAGCTCTCAGAGGCTGGCATTGCGTTTAGTTTGCACGCCAGCATTGAAGAGGTCGTGCCTGAACTGGATGTGCTGTACATGACGCGCGTACAAAAAGAGCGCTTTGATGCATCTGAATACGCGCACATGAAATCGGCTTACATCTTAACCGCAGAAACATTAAAAGAAGCGCGCCACAATTTAAAAGTGCTGCACCCACTGCCTCGGGTCGATGAAATCACCACCGATGTCGATAAAACACCTTACGCCTACTATTTCCAACAAGCCGAAAACGGCGTTTATGCGCGTGAAGCTTTATTAGCCCTTGTTCTTAACCCAACCTTATAAGTAGGAGATAACATCATGGTAAAAGAGACCCAATTGCAAGTTGAAGCGATTCGTAACGGTAGCGTGATTGACCATATCCCTGCCAACCTTGGGATCAAAATTCTCTCTTTGTTTAAGTTAAATGAAACCAATCAACGTGTGACGATTGGCCTAAACCTACCCTCTTCTGCGTTAGGTAATAAAGATCTGATTAAAATAGAAAACCTTTATCTCACCAAAGAGCAAGCGAACCAATTAGCACTGTATGCCCCGAAAGCCACCGTCAATCAAATTGAAGAGTATAAAGTGGTCAACAAACTGACCCTCACTTTGCCAGAGCGAATTGACAGCGTATTTCGTTGCCCAAACAGCAACTGCATCTCTCATGGCGAGCCTGTCGAGAGCCGCTTTAAAGTGCAGCTCAAACAAGAGAATGTGCATCTCAAATGCCACTATTGTGAGAAAGTATTCTCGCGCGAAATCATGACTGAACGTTGCTAAAACAGCACTAAGCGCGCATCCATCGCGTTTACAGCCCTGCCAGCCTCCAGCGTCCTAACTCGGCGCTGGACCAACTTACGAATCTTGCATATTTCCGTGCATATTATTCCATCAAATCAACATAAAACGCCAAAAATCAATCGGTAATCTAGTTTATTATTTGGTGATCCCCCGCAAAAAGCGACACATTGATTAATGTTAAGCTACAGGCATCAATAATAATCCCCCACCACTTATAGAGGGGAAAAGAGCAATGCTCAACCGTTGCGCCATTGGCGTTAAACATAACGTGAACTCACACTCTATGGCTTTGGGAGTGTGCTGGCATGGTAAGGATCACCGATACCCCAGACGCAGTAGCGTGTATAAAAGGAACCGCCCGTGAACAGAAAAATCCCCCACGGCGCAATGCAAACCGATGACAAAACGTTAGCTTCCGCTTGTAAAAAAATCCTACAACAACAAAGTTTTGCTAACCAAAATGAGCTACGACTCAGGCTAATAGAGCTCGGCTACGAAGGCATTAGCCAATCCACTGTGTCACGCTTGCTTTCCCAACTTGGTGTGGTGAAAGTGCAAAATGCGTGCGGCAAAAAAGTGTACTGCATTACGGTCGAAACCGCGCCAGTGCGTGTTGAGTCATCTATCGCCTCACAAATTGAGTTTATCACTCACAATCAATCCACTGTGGTGGTAAAAACTCATCCTGGAAGTGCTCAATTGGTCGCGCGATTGGTTGATATTGATCCCCACACTGAGATTTTAGGAACGGTCGGTGGTAATGACACTGTGCTTATTATTCCCAAAGACATCAATAATATTGAAGCGTGTGAAGCGGTGGTGAAAACTCGCCTAGGTGTCGCTTAACCCCCATCGCCCAGCCAAGTGAGGTCCACAACCTCACTTGGCTTTTCTCGCTTCACTGCCTCATCAGCGACGATTTTTCCATCACTGTGAAACTTATTGCGCCGAAAAGCGGTCTGATTGGGTTAAGATGACACTCACCTAATGAAGACTCGATTTTTGTATGCGCCTACTCTTTTCCTTTGTACTGCTAGCTCTGCTGACACTTTCCCAACCTGCGTTGGCGGTCTTCGGCAATGACAATCCATTCAATAGTGGTAACAACCTCGGTTTGGCCTCAGCCGACAATCAATTTGTCCCAGTTGACCAAGCGTTTCCTTTTCATGCCGAACAGCAAGGTAGACAGGTATTCTTAGATTGGCAGGTCAAGCAAGGCTATTACCTCTACCAAGATCGGATCAGTATCAGCGCCGAAAATGCACAGCTTGGTGAAATCGAGATGCTCGATGGTCAGCCATATCACGATGAATTTTTTGGTGATGTGAAGATTTATACTGAGCCACTGTTTGTCGACATACCGCTCCTCAGTGCAGCAGCGAACGCCAAATTAATTATCCAGTACCAAGGGTGTGCAAAAGCGGGCTTTTGCTATCCACCAGAAACGCGAATTATCGACCTTCAAGCTGTGGCAAGCGATACTCGCTCTGACAACAACACGGCTGCCAATGTAGCGAAAATCAAAACAGCTTCACCAAAAGCGCCCGTGGCTGAACAAGACGGGCTAGCAAGCCGCCTCGCCGATTCTTGGTGGACACCGCTGCTCTTTTTAGCACTTGGCGTTGGCCTCGCCTTTACCCCTTGCGTACTCCCGATGTACCCGATCCTCACCAGTATCGTGCTTGGTCGTGGTCAACTTTCACAACAGCGCGCGTTGATTTTATCGTTTATTTACGTGCAAGGTATGGCGCTCACTTATACCGTACTTGGCCTAGTCGTCGCTTCGGCTGGGTTACAATTTCAAGCCGCGATGCAGCACCCTTATGTACTGATTGGCCTCAGTACCCTATTTGTGCTACTCGCCCTGTCGATGTTTGGCGTTTATACCTTACAACTGCCAAGCAAAGTGCAGACGTGGCTAAGCAGCCTGAGTAATAAGCAGCAAGGCGGGAACAGTCTTGGCGTGTTTGCCATGGGCGCGATTTCCGGTTTGGTTTGCTCACCGTGCACCACCGCGCCTCTTTCTGGCGCGCTGCTGTATGTCGCGCAAAGTGGCGACCTATTCACGGGGGCGATTGCACTGTATGCCTTAGCCATGGGCATGGGGATTCCGCTGATTTTGGTCGCCGTATTTGGTAACAAACTACTCCCCAAAGCCGGTGGCTGGATGGAGAGAGTCAAAACACTATTTGGCTTTATTTTACTGGCTGCGCCGATCTTCTTACTTGAACGCTTATTGCCACCAGTGTGGTCAACGGCGCTCTGGTCCGCGCTTGGGATCGCCGCGTTTGGTTGGCTCTATCATTGTAAAAACAGCTTGCCGTTTGGTGGCTGGAAACAGAGCATGGTTGGCATTATTGCGGTATTGGGTCTGTTTGCTTCAGCGCAACCCGCACTGGATGTGTGGTTTAAGCCAGAACAAACCAACCTAGCAAGCCCTAGCCATGTCGAGTTCATTCGGGTGAATAATATTGCCGAGCTCAACTTGCAGTTGAGCCAAGCCAAATTAGCAGGTAAACCCGTCATGCTCGATTTCTACGCCGACTGGTGCGTGGCGTGTAAAGAGTTTGAAAAGTACACTTTCCATCAGCAAGAGGTCGCGCAGAAACTGCAAAACTTTGTGCTATTACAAGCGGACGTCACCAAAAATCAGCCACAAGATATTGAGCTGCTCAAGGCGATGAACGTGCTAGGGTTACCGACGATTGATTTTTGGAATGCGCAAGGTGAACGCGTTTCAAACGCACGTATCAGCGGTTTTATGCCAGCCGATCGCTTTTTAGCACACCTCATCGCCCACCAGCTTTAAGGTACCCGTTATTGCCGCCTGTTTGAGCAGCCATTGCAACAGTCGGCAATAATGGCGCGTGAACACCATCACTTCTTCTCGAACCGCCTGACATACACCACTCTCAGATCAGGCTCAGTCACTACTAAGTATCAGACAAAAAGTGGATACAGTTCAGACTTTTAGCGTATAAAGATTGTTCAGTGAGAGATCGCGGTCAATAATCGATTTAACGACATTGCTAAAAGTGTAAAACGTCATGGATTCGACCTACACCATCATCATTGCTGACGACCACCCTCTGTTTCGCAATGCGCTATTTCAATCGGTGCATATGGCGATAAGCGGTGCCAATTTATTGGAAGCGGATTCGCTAGATGCCCTGTTAGCCTTATTAACCAAACAGAGCGATGTGGATTTGCTATTGTTGGATCTCAAAATGCCAGGCGCAAATGGGATGTCAGGGCTGATTCACTTGCGAGCTGAATACCCTGATTTACCGATTGTGGTGATTTCAGCCAGTGAAGAACCTTCGGTGGTGGCGCAAGTAAAAAGCCACGGTGCCTTTGGTTTTATTCCTAAATCGAGTGACATGCGCGCGCTGATCTCGGCGCTCAATCAAGTCCTAGCCGGTGACCCATTTTTCCCTGAAGGGCTAATTGCCAATCACGCCGCATGCAATGATTTAACCAAGAAAATTGCCGCCTTAACCCCGCAACAATACAAAGTATTAGGCATGCTCTCTGATGGGCTACTCAACAAACAAATCGCCTATGAGCTTAATGTTTCTGAGGCAACCATCAAAGCGCACATGACGGCTATTTTCCGTAAACTTGGGGTTAAAAACCGCACTCAAGCAGTAATTTTACTCAATGAGTTGGGCGAGTAGTCGGCTACTCGCTCGCTTCATCTAACGTCTCTTCTAAAGGTAATCGCAAACCGACTTTGGTTGCTTGCCAATCGGCCACGTCCGCCACGACCAGATACAGACCTTGCCATTCAAAATGGTCACCCAGTACTTGTGTGGCTCCGAGCTCTTGGATCAGCAAATCGTTGAGCGTCATCTCTTGATTGAGGTGTTCAATCGTCAAACCATAATAGGCAGCAACGTCAACGAGTTTTGCATCCACATCCAAAAAGAAGTCACCAAAGAAGCGCTCTAACGAGGCTTTTTCTGGCGCTTCACTGAATAGGTTGCTCAGTGATTCGAGATCTTTCTCCTGTGCTAACACGCACAAGACATCGCCCTCTTGCAACTTAGTGCTGCCCGATGGGTGAAGCAGTTGTTCATCACGAAACACGGCGGTAATACGTGTTCCTTCAGGCATAGAGAGATTGCGTAATGGCTCACCAATACACCATTTATCTTGTTTGAGTTTATAGACCAACATTTCCCATTCGCTGCACGGGTATATCTCAACACCGGTACGTGAAATTGGCTCAGGTTTGGGCGGTAGTTCAACGCGAGCCAAAGCGGCCGCTTTCATCAAGGTTCCCCCTTGTACCACTAGCGACACCATCACCACGAAGAAGGCTAAGTTGAAATAGAGCTGCGCATTCGGTAAACCGGCCATCATTGGGAAAACCGCTAAAATAATGGGCACAGCGCCGCGCAGTCCAACCCAAGAGATAAACCACTTTTCACGCGCAGTAAATGCTTTGAATGGCAATAAACCAATCCATACAGAAATGGGGCGCGCAAACAAAATCATACCAAAGGCAAGCGCAAAGCCCGGCACCGCAATGGTCAGCAATTCAGAAGGTGTGACCAATAACCCAAGCACTAAGAACATACCAATTTGGCTAAGCCACGTCATCCCATCCAGTACGTTCAAAATGGAATAGCGGCAACGAGTCGGTTTATTGCCCAGCAATAAACCCGTCAAGTAGATGGATAAAATACCACTGCCGCCGAGTGAATTGGACAGCGCAAAGATAATCAAACCGCCACTGATGGCCAAAATGGAGTAGAGCCCTTCTGGAAGTTGATTGCTATTAATTAGCTTCCAGAGCAGCCAACCTCCGGCCAATCCAAATAAAGCCCCGAGGCCAAATTGCTGGATAAAACTCAGCAGCAAGAATCCTGCGTTGAGATCATCGCCTTGGCTACCCAGTACCGCAATTAATGTCACGGTTAAAAACACCGCCATTGGATCGTTAGTGCCCGATTCAATCTCTAACGTTGAACCGACGCGCTCATTCAAGCTTCTCCCTTTAAGCAGGGAAAAAACCGCCGCCGCATCGGTTGAGCCAACTATCGCACCCACCAAAATACCTTGCAGCAATTCCAAATTAAACAGCCACGCCGCCATCAAGCCGGTGAGAATGGTGGTGATCGCCACCCCAAACGTCGCTAACGAAACTGACGGCCAAAAGGCAATCCGAAAACTGGCAACACGGGTACGCATGCCGCCATCCAATAAGATGATGGCAAGCGCTAAGTTACTGACTAAATAAGCAATCGGATAATTATCAAATAAGATGCCACCGGGGCCATCCTCCCCAGCCAACATACCCACCAATAAAAAAACGAGCAGAATAGGAATTCCTAACTTAGAAGAGACTGGACTTAACAACACACTTAATGCAATCAGCAAAGCACCTACGAGAAAAAAACCATTGATAGCAATTGCATCCATATTCCTTCCTTATTGATTTAATTATTATTGATTGAATAACCAACATAAATTCGCGTTCCATTGTGCCTTAGTTTAATCCGTTTTTAAGACAACTTTATGTAAACATTGATCGTTTTTATCGCGGCATGAATAACCAACCACATAAAAAATCGTTAACTCGCCATGAGCGATTTTCCAATCAAGAGCTTATGATCTTATACTTTTGGCTAATTTAACATTTACTCAACATAAGAAAGGCCTTCTAAATTGAGGAATTTCATTTAGTTACAATGAATTGGAAAAAACAACCTCCCGACTAAAGTTGCACAGACCCACCCCCCTTTCACTGCTATCTTAATTTCGTAACATTAAATTAACACTACAATATGCAAACCGAAGGAGAAGGTCATGGCGTTCCAATCAACCGAACATGCTCAAGCCTACTGGAAGGAAAACTTGGGAATTATGGGCTCACTGCTGGCAGTGTGGTTCTTGGTATCATATGGTGCAGGCGTTCTTTTCGTCGACGCACTTAATACGATTCATTTAGGCGGGTTCAAACTAGGGTTCTGGTTCGCACAACAAGGGTCCATCTATACCTTTGTCGCCTTGATCTTTATTTACGTTGTGCGCATGAATGCGCTCGACAAGAAATACAACGTGCAGGAAGACTAAGAGGTTTACGAAATGGATATTCAAACTTGGACGTTTATTCTGGTCGGTATTACGTTTGCACTCTATATCGGCATTGCCATTTGGGCCCGTGCAGGATCGACCAGTGAATTCTATGTTGCTGGCGGTGGTGTTCACCCTGTTGCCAACGGCATGGCAACCGCAGCGGACTGGATGTCAGCCGCTTCATTTATCTCAATGGCGGGTATCATCTCGTTCATTGGCTATGATGGTACCGTGTACTTGATGGGCTGGACAGGCGGCTATGTGTTATTGGCACTTTGCCTTGCACCTTACTTGCGTAAATTTGGCCAGTTCACCGTGCCAGATTTTATCGGTGAGCGATACTACTCAAAGACCGCGCGTATGGTGGCGGTATTTTGCGCCATCTTTATCTCGTTTACTTATGTTGCGGGGCAAATGCGCGGCGTCGGCGTGGTATTCTCTCGCTTCCTCGAAGTGGATATTAACGTTGGTATCGTCATCGGTATGGGGATCGTGTTCTTCTATGCGGTACTCGGTGGCATGAAAGGCATCACTTATACGCAAGTTGCACAGTTCTGCGTGCTCATTTTCGCCTTCCTTGTTCCCGCCATTTTCACCTCGATCATGATGACAGGTAACCCTCTGCCACAAATTGGTATGGGCTCAACCATTACTGGTACCGATGTTTACCTACTCGATAAACTCGATGGCTTAACTCAAGAGCTCGGCTTCACCGCTTATACCGAAGGCAACAAGAGCAAGGTTGACGTGTTCTTTATCTGCGCAGCCTTGATGGTGGGTACTGCTGGTCTTCCTCACGTCATTATTCGCTTCTTCACTGTGCCTAAAGTGCGTGATGCGCGTATCTCAGCAGGTTGGGCATTGCTGTTCATCTCTTTGCTATATACCACAGCGCCAGGTGTTGCTGCTTTTGCTCGCGTGAACATGATTGAGACCATTAATGGCCCAGACATGCAAGGCGTACCCGCAACAGACGCGCCTACTTGGTTTAAGAACTGGGAGAATACTGGCCTTGTAAGCTGGAAAGATAAGAACAACGACGGTCGTATGTTCTACTCTGGCGATGAGCGCAACGAGATGAACATTAACCGTGACATCATCGTATTGGCGTCTCCTGAATTGGCAAAACTGCCAAACTGGGTGGTTGGCTTGCTCGCAGCTGGGGGTTTAGCTGCTGCGCTTTCGACAGCTGCAGGTCTTTTATTGGTTATCTCGACGTCAATTTCTCACGACTTATTGAAGAAAGGCTTCAAACCAAACATGACCGATAAACAAGAGCTGTTAGCCGCACGCTTAGCCGCCATCATTGCGATTGTGGGTGCTGGTTACCTAGGCATTAACCCACCGGGTTTTGTGGCTCAGGTGGTAGCGTTTGCCTTCGGCTTGGCAGCCGCCTCCTTCTTCCCGGCCATTATTTTGGGCATCTTCTACAAGAAGATGAATAAAGAAGGCGCGATCGCGGGCATGGTCGCAGGGATTATCTTTACTGCAACCTACATCATCTACTTCAAATTCATTAACCCGGCAGCCAGCACGCCAGATAACTGGTTGTTTGGTATCAGCCCTGAAGGCATTGGTACGTTAGGTATGTGTTTGAACTTCGTGGTATCGATTGTGGTGAATAAATTTACCGCAGAAGTTCCAACCGAAGTGCAAGAAATGGTGGAGTCAATCCGCTTCCCGAAAGGCGCGGGGCAAGCTCACGACCACTAATCTTCACCTGCGAGCGTCATGCTCGATGTTCGCTCCGCAGTGAAGTGTGATAACAACCATAAAGCCGATGCCCACGCATCGGCTTTATGCTGCATGCTTAACTGACTCGATTCAACAGCGCGCGCAGTTTGAGTGGTTTTATCGGTTTGGGAATAAAGCTAAAGCCATTGGATTTAATCGCATCCATCATCTCTTCAGTACGATCAGCGCTGATGATGACCCCTTCAAAGCTATCTCCAAGCCGCAAGCGACACTGCTGCAACACTTCTAAACCAGTGCGACCATTATCTAAGCGGTAATCCGACAAAATAACATCAGGCAACCAATTGTTTTCTAATGCTTTCAGGCTTTGCAGTAAGTCCGCTGCTACTTTGACATCACACCCCCACCTTACGAGCAGATCGTTCATGCCGACTAAAATATCAGCTTCGTTGTCCACACACAGTACGCGCAGATGATTGAGATCAGATGGGATACCTTGCTCTATCGCCAGGGTCGGAGCCTGTTTGACAGCTTCAGCGCGCGTCAAAGAGAGCGAAAACACGCTGCCTTTTCCATGCCAAGAGCGCATCGAAATTTCATGACCCAGCACATATGCAATGCCTTTTGAAATCGCTAAACCGAGCCCCAAACCTTGGTCAGAACGGACTTGACTACCACGGTTAAACTCTTCGAAGATTTCTTGCTGCTTATCTTGCTCGATACCAATGCCATTATCCCAAACATCAATCCTGACCTGATCTCGCACTCGGCGTACACCCAGCACCACTTTACCTTTAGGGTTGTAGCGAAAAGCGTTAGTGAGAAAGTTTTGTACCACGCGACGTAATAATTTAGGGTCAGACATCACATAGAGCGAGGATGGGATCACTTTAAAATCAATCCCTTGCTGCTTAGCTAAGGCGCTAAATTCAGCGTTAAGATTCGAAAATACATCATTAATAGCAAAGCTATGAGAATGCACATCGAGCTTACCGGACTCTAAACGTGAAATATCCAGCAAATCACCAATCAGATCTTCAGCCGCGCCCAGAGCACTCTCTATATAACCCGCCAACGTTTTCACTTCCGTCTCTTTGGCCACCTCCGAGAGCGAAGAGGCAAACAGGCGCGCAGCGTTCAACGGCTGCATTAAATCGTGGCTGACAGCGGCCAAAAAGCGCGATTTTGATTGCGATTCTTGGTCTGATTTTTGAGTTGCCGCCACCAAGCGTTTGTTGAGGGTTTCAAGCTCTAGGGTTCGTTGGTGCACGCGCTCTTCCAAGGTTTCATTGGCCTCTTTTAATGCCTGCTCCGCTTCGCGAAAAACGGTGATGTCGCTAAAGCTCATCACAAACCCGCCGCCCGGCATCGGATTGCCTTGCACTTCAATAACTCGTCCATCAGGACGAATACGCGCCGAGGTGTGTCTGGTTCCTTGCTCAAGGTGATACACCCGCCGCCGCACGTGATCCTCAGGGTCACCAGGGCCGCATAATCCGTGTTGCGCGTTGTGCCGTATCACATCCGCAATCGGCCGCCCCACTTGAATCAGCCCAGCGGGAAACTCAAACAGTTCGAGATAGCGTTGATTCCACGCCACCAGCCGTAGCTTTTTATCGACCACGGTAATTCCTTGACCAATATGCTCAATGGCCCCTTGCAATAAGCCGCGACTAAAGTCGTACAGTTCGGATGCTTCATCAACAATAGTCGCCACTTCCTCAAGCTGCATGTTGCGTCCTTGTAGTGCGGAAGTGAGCACCAATTTGGCCGAAGAAGCACCAAACACCCCCGCCAGCACTCTTTCTGTATGACGGATTAAGGTAGATGGCGCTTGTTGGTTAGGTAGTAACGTCTCTCTCTGCTGGCTCCAATATTGGCGAAAGGCAGTGCGAACGCGAGTGCGCCCCACAAAACGAGCGGCCAACATTTCAAGCTCAGCCACTGTCACGCGGCTTTGATACAAGCTGAGATTCTCACTCTCAGGCAGCGGCGTACCGACAAAAGAGGCCGATTGTAAACGCTCACTCAAACTCGGACGAGTCACCATAGAGACAATAACGTAGCAGAATGTGTTGAGCGCAACACTGAGCATCATGCCCCAATCTGAGTTTTTCAGCCCCATCTGCACCAACCAATCCGGCGGGGTGATCATCCATAACAGAACGTTAGTTTGTGCATCGCCCGCCAGCATGTCGGTTTGGCTCATTAAGGTTACTAGCCACACAGTAAAACCGACCGCCAATCCAACATAAACGCCTTTGCGGTTGCCTTCACGCCAGTACATGCCACCAATCAATGAAGGGGCAAATTGGGTAATCGCCGCAAATGAGAGAAAACCGATCGCCGATAAAGAACCAATCGCATCCAACGCCTGATAAAAGCCCCAAGCACCAAGCAGCAGCAACAGAATCAACCCGCGACGGATGTTGAGCAACAACCCAGATAAATGACGGTAGTTGCGCTGAGTTAAGCGCATGCGGCGCAGCAGAAGCGGCATCACCAAATCATTAGAAACCATGATAGCCAATGCGATGGTCGAGACAATCACCATGCCGCTGGCCGCTGATGTGCCACCTAAAAACGCCAGTAAGGCTATCTGCTCTGCGCCCACCGACATAGGCACGCTGAGTACATAAGTATCGGCAGGGCTGCCGCTTAACAAACTTTGCCCAACCCATGCAATAGGTAGAACAAATAACCCCATCAAAGTCAGGTAAAGAGGAAATAACCAGCGCGCCGTGTGTAGATCTTGCGCGCGTTCATTTTCTACCACCATGGTATGAAACTGACGCGGTAAGCAGATGATCGCCATCATGGTTAATACGGTGTGGATCAACAGCGTTGGCCAGTTGGGCGCTTGATACGTCTGCTGAGCAATCGCACTTAGATCAACCGTTTCACGGCTTGAAGCCAGATAAATGATGAAACCGCCCACGGTTAAAAAAGCGACCAATTTAACAATCGATTCAAACGCAATCGCCATCATCATGCCGCGGTGGTGCTCGGTGTTATCAATATGCCGTGTACCAAACAGCATAGTAAATAGCGCTAAAGCCGCGACCACAAACCACGAGACGTGATAATTCTGATAACCAAATTGCGTAGCGAGGTTGGGGGCGACAATCTCAAGCCCCATAGTGATGCCGCGCAGTTGCAAGGCGATGTAAGGTAAAATGCCCACCACGGCAATCAAAGTTACGGTTACCGCTAATCCTTGCGATTTTCCGTAGCGAGCAGCAATAAAATCGGCGATGGAGGTAATATGTTCGCGCTTCGCAATCAAAATCAGCCGCGCCAACATACGCCAGCCAAGGGTAAACACTAAAATAGGCGCAATGTAGATAGGCAGAAATGACCAAGGGTTGCTAGCCGCTTGACCCACAGTGCCGTAAAAAGTCCAAGAGGTGCAATAGACCGCGATCGATAAGCTGTAGATCCACGGTCGCCATTTCGCCAGCCATTGGCTTTGCCTATCACCATACCAAGCGACGAGAAACAGCACGCCTAAGTAAGCGAGCGAAACGGGAACGACGATCCATCCTTGCATTTGATATCCTTATCGGTTCAAAAAAGCCTCTTCAAAGAAGAGGCTTCATTTAACTAAGGATAATTTTTAATCTCAATCAGTTAAGGTTAATTCTGTGCTTCAGGCTCAGCTTTGATTACCTCAGTACCTGACTCATTGGATGATGTGGGTTCGACTTTAATCAACAGCGCCAAAATGCCCATTGCCGCCATCGCCCAAAATACATTCGCGCCCCAGCGTTCATAACCCCAGCCACTCAAGGTGGTCATCAAAGCAATAAATGCCCCAAGTGGAATGGCGTTATACAGCGCTTGCATAGCCACCATTTTGCTTTGCGGTGCGTGCTGAATGTATTGAATCGCCGCTATATGCGCCATCGCAAACGTCACCCCATGCAGCAGTTGAATCGTCCCTAGCGCAAGCAGCGCGGTGGTCGACGCCATTAAGGTCCAACGCACCACAACCCCAATCGACGCGACAACAAATAATGTGCGTAGTGACCAGCCTGAAAAAAGGCGTTTGCTGAGCGCAAATACCGCGACTTCAGCGGCAACCCCTAAACTCCATAAATAGCCAATCAGCTCTTCCGAATGCCCCGCCGCTTTCCAGTGAATCGAACTGAAACTGTAATACGCCGCATGACTGCCCTGTATTAGCGCCGCTAGAATCAAGAATTTTATCACTGGCCACTCACGCAATAACTGCGTCAGTTTCGGTCGGACGGCATGTGCATCACCAACCGTCACGGGCATTGGGTTGGGATTGCGCAAGCTAATCAATAGTGAAACAAACACCCCAGCCAAGGCGGTGTAGAGGATCATGTCAGAACCATAACGTGCCACAAGTACGCCAACCACAGTAGAACCAGCGATAAAAGCCACCGACCCCCATAAGCGAGTGCGACCATAATCGAGCATTTTTAAGCGTGCATAATAGTTAGCCATCGCATCGGATAGCGGCACCACGGGGCCACAGCAAAGGTTAAACAACACAGTAGCTAACGCCATCAGCCAGAAACTGCCGCCCGTAAAGAAGTGAAAACCAATAAATAAAAACGCCGCAAAACTTAACCAACGCAGTGCTGGTAGAAGAAGCTCGGCCTTATGGATACGCGGCGTAATCACCAAATTAGCGACGCAACGCGTGGCAAAGCCCATACCGATTAATACGCCAATATCGGTTGCAGACACACCTTGGGTTTCAAACCACAGCGCCCAAAATGGCAAGTAAACGCCATACGCAAAGAAGAAACCAATAAAGTACTGCGATATCCAACCATATGGAGAGGGGTTAAGCATGATTCATCCTGAACAAAACGAGGGAGAGAAAACGGCCGTATTATGCAGGCAGTTTAAGATTCTAAAAAGGGAAGTTTACTGATAAATCTGTTTCCTTATTCACAACCTTGCGGGTCATATCACTCATTAGACCAAAGTCGTCTGGAGGTAGTGGCGATTTTTGTCACACTTAGATAGGAATTTCTTCTGAGTGACGATCGTTATGCCTGACAAATTCAACATGCAGTCACCGCCCTTTGACCGCTTAACATTGCCGCAGCAACAGCGACTTCGCTCATCCTTGGATGTGGCGTATTTTCGTAGCAACGATCTGCTGCAGGCCAGTGACAGAGCCAGCTTGTATCTGCACGTACTGATCAAAGGCGCGGTCGAAGAACGCTCGCCAGATGGCAAAGAGATTTTTGCTCACTACGCCAACGATGACATGTTTGATGTACGCGCACTGTTTGAAGAAAAAGCCAAGCATCAGTACGTGGCGCTGGAAGATACCTTAAGCTATCTGCTGCCGAAAGCCGTCTTTCTCGAACTGTATAACGACAACGGCCAGTTCGCCGCCTACTTCGACAATAACCTTGCCAAACGCCAAGCTCTGCTTGATGTGGCACATCAGCAGAAGAATTTAGCCGAATTTATTTTAACTAAGGTTGATGACTCGATTTACCATCCACCGATGATTTTAAACCCAGATCAACCGCTCAACCAAGTGACACAGCAATTACGCGATAACGGAGTTGATGCGGCCTTAGTTCGTCTTGCTGAGCATGATCAACGCTTAATCGAAAACCCCAGTGCGCACCCCTATGCTATCGTCACGCGTACCAATATGCTTCATTCCGTTATGCTCGATAACCATCCGCTCGATACCCCTGTTGGGGAAATTGCTACCTTTCCTGTGCTGCACATCAACGATGGCGATTTTCTGTTTAATGCGATGATCGCCATGACGCGCAACCGCATAAAACGAGTGATGGTGTGTGATGGCCATCAAGCCGTTGGCATGCTGGACATGACACAAATTCTCAGTGCTTTCTCCACTCATTCTCACGTGCTGACATTAAGTATTGCTCGCGCCAACTGCGTGGAAGAGTTAGCTCTCGCCTCCAACAAACAGCGGCAACTGGTTGAAAGCCTAATCAACAATGGCATTCGCACTCGTTTTATTATGGAGCTGATTTCAGCAGTCAATGAACAGATCATCGAAAAAGCCTTTCATTTGGTTGTGCCGCCCGCGCTGCATGATCACTGCTGCTTGATCGTACTCGGCTCCGAAGGCCGTGGAGAGCAGATCCTCAAAACCGACCAAGATAACGCGCTGATCATCAAAGATGGCTTGCAGTGGCATCAAATGGGTGTGGTCATGAACACGCTCACCCACACCTTACAGCAGCTCGGCTATCCACTTTGTCCGGGCAATGTGATGGTCAATAATCCCAAATGGGTTAAAAGCCAAACTGAGTGGAAAACAACGCTTAGCCAATGGGTGAAAGCGGCCAAACCCGAGCAAGTGATGGACATTGCGATCATGGCCGACGCACACGCAGTTGCGGGCAACAAACACTTATTGGCCCCTATTAAACAGCACCTGAGCCATTTAATGGCCGACCAAGAATTGATTTTGATGGAGTTTACTCGCCCCGCGCTGAGCTTTTCTGTGCCGCTCACGCTGTTTGGCACCGTAAAACACTCCAAATCTGGCTTAGATATTAAACAAGGTGGCATTTTCCCGATTGTGCATGGCATTCGCGCCCTAAGCCTTGAACATCAAGTTCAACAAAACAACACCTTTGAACGCATCGAGGCGCTAGTAGAGCAACGGGTTTTGGAAAAAGAAACCGCCGATAATCTCAGTGAAGCACTCAAGCAGTTCTTTAAATTGCGCTTAGCTCAGCAATTGAGCAATCAACACAGCACCAATAAACTCGATTTAAAACAGCTCGACCGAACCGAGCGTGACCTGCTCAGGCACAGTTTACACGTGGTGAAAAAATTCAAGCAGTGGCTTGGCTATCACTATCAAATTCGCGAATAGTGGAGTCTGAAAATTGAATTGGTTTACACGCCATTATTGGTTTCACAAACTAAAAGACTCGCCTTATCAGCCGCTGTTTGCAACGCCGATGCAAGGGGAATATGTGTCGCTCGATTGCGAAACCACCAGCCTTGACCCGAATCGCGCCGAGTTAGTGACGATTGCCGCCACCAAAATTATCGACAACCGTATTTTAACCAGCCAGCCATTTGAAGTGCGTTTGAGCGCGCCACAATCGCTCGACTCGGGTTCAGTCAAAATCCACAAAATTCGCCATCAAGATCTGGTCGATGGCATCGACGAGCAAGAGGCCATCACTCACCTATTAGACTTTATCGGCAACCGACCTTTAGTGGGCTATCACATTCGTTATGACAAAAAAATCCTCGACCTCGCTTGTCGGCGACATTTAGGCTTTCCACTGCCCAATGCTCTCATCGAAGTAAGTCAGATCTATCATGATCAGTTAGAGAGAATGCTGCCGAATGCGTACATCGACCTCAGCTTAGAGGCGATTTGTCGCCATCTCGACTTGCCGATGCAGGATAAACACGACGCGTTGCAAGATGCCATCGCCGCGGCATTAGTGTTTGTGCGCTTGACCAAAGGTGATCTGCCTCCCTTCGTTGCACCTTACTCGCGCTAGCACTTACCCCACACTCATCCTAAAGTCTAATTGTAGAAAATCGCACTCTGACTGACAGTTACCCACATACAGATTTTCCTTTCAGCGCAATTTGATCGCCAATCAACAGGGAAATTGTTCGAATTCACAAGGAGAAAAGCAATGAGTGAAGCCCACGTTTATCCGGTAAAAGAGAACATTAAAGCCAAAACACATGCGGATAATGACACTTACCTAGCGATGTACCAACAATCAGTGACCGACCCAGAAGGCTTCTGGAGTGAACACGGCAAGATTGTGGATTGGATTAAGCCTTTCACTCAAGTGAAACAAACCTCGTTTGATACTGGCCATGTAGATATTCGCTGGTTTGAAGATGGCACATTAAACGTCTCTGCTAACTGCATCGATCGCCACCTTGCCACTCGTGGTGATGAAGTGGCGATTATCTGGGAAGGTGACGATCCGGCTGACGATAAAACCCTCACCTTTAAAGAACTCCATCAACAAGTGTGTCGCTTTTCTAATGTGTTAAAAGATCAAGGAGTACGCAAAGGAGATGTGGTCTGTCTTTACATGCCTATGGTGCCAGAAGCAGCCGTTGCCATGCTCGCTTGTACCCGAATAGGTGCAGTGCATACTGTGGTGTTTGGAGGCTTTTCACCAGAAGCCCTTTCCGGTCGCATCATTGATTCCGATTCCAAAATAGTCATCACTGCCGACGAAGGTGTACGTGGCGGTCGCGCAGTGCCCTTGAAGAAAAACGTCGATGAAGCCTTGACCCACCCTGAAGTGAAAAACATCAGCAAAGTGATCGTCTTTAAACGCACTGGTGGCCAAATTGACTGGCACGAACATCGTGATGTGTGGTGGCATGAAGCAACCGCAAAAGCTTCCGACCACTGCCCAGCCGAAGCCATGAAAGCGGAAGATCCCCTCTTCATCCTCTATACCTCGGGTTCAACGGGTAAACCCAAAGGTGTGCTGCACACAACCGGTGGCTACCTTGTTTACGCGGCGATGACCTTCAAATATGTGTTTGACTATCAACCGGGCGAAGTGTTTTGGTGTACCGCCGATGTGGGCTGGATCACTGGCCACACCTACTTGGTTTACGGTCCTTTGGCCAATGGTGCAAAAACCGTTCTGTTTGAAGGGGTTCCCAACTACCCAGACACCAACCGCATGAGTCAAGTGGTGGATAAACACCAAGTCAACATTCTTTACACTGCGCCGACCGCTATTCGCGCCTTGATGGCGAAAGGCAATGAAGCCGTCAAAGAGACGTCACGCACCAGTTTGCGCATTATGGGTTCGGTGGGAGAACCAATTAACCCAGAAGCGTGGGAGTGGTACTACAAAACCATCGGTAACGAAAAATCACCGATTGTCGATACATGGTGGCAAACCGAAACGGGTGGCATTTTAATTACGCCACTGCCGGGCGCGACGGCACTTAAACCAGGTTCGGCCACACGACCATTTTTTGGCGTGCAACCAGCCTTGGTCGATAACATGGGCAACATCATTGAAGGAGCTGCCGAAGGTAACTTGGTTATTTTAGATTCATGGCCGGGCCAAATGCGCACCGTTTATGGCGATCATGACCGTTTTGAACAAACCTACTTCTCAACCTTCAAAGGTATGTATTTCACCAGTGATGGCGCACGCCGCGATGAGGATGGCTACTACTGGATAACGGGCCGCGTGGATGACGTGTTAAACGTTTCTGGCCACCGCATGGGCACCGCGGAAATTGAATCAGCTTTGGTTGCTTTTGATAAAATTGCAGAAGCGGCAATTGTCGGCGTGCCACACGATATTAAAGGCCAAGCCATTTATGCTTACATCACCTTAAATGATGGCGTCTACCCCAGTGCCGAGTTGCACAAAGAGGTCAAAGATTGGGTACGAAAAGAGATTGGCCCAATTGCAACTCCCGATGTACTGCACTGGACCGATTCACTGCCCAAAACCCGTTCTGGCAAAATCATGCGCCGTATTTTGCGTAAAATCGCCACCGGCGACACCAGCAATTTGGGCGATACCTCAACACTGGCCGATCCTAGCGTAGTGGATAAATTGATCGCCGAAAAAGCAGAATTGTCTTAACGCTAACGATTCTACCTGCCGCGAGGCATTGAGATGATTAAGCCGTCACACTTGTGGCGGCTTTTTCTTTCCCTCTCAGTTCTTCTCATTCTGTTAACTCGGTTGCAGAATTAAATGAGTAAACTATCTGATAAGACCAGTAAATTGCTGCCATTTGCGCTGAATTAGCTATAATCTTGGGCAATTTCTTAAATTCAGGGAATTTTTGACGAAAAATTCACTCTGACCTAAGAATAATATGGGAATATTAATATTCGTTTCACGATATAGGGAGATGTCGACACAATGACTGCTAAATCTCGCATTCTGGTCTTAAATGGGCCAAACCTTAACCTGTTAGGGCTACGTGAACCTGCACATTATGGTTCTGACACCTTAGCGCACATTGTCGAGACATTACGCGAACAAGCGCAAAAAGCAGATATTGAGTTAGAACATCTTCAATCGAACCGCGAATATGAGCTGATCGAAGCCATCCATGCCGCTTACGGCAAGGTCGACTTCATCATCATTAATCCCGCCGCATTGACGCACACCAGTGTGGCACTGCGCGATGCGTTATTGGGTGTCGCCATCCCATTTATTGAAGTGCATCTATCCAACGTTCACGCACGTGAACCTTTTCGCCACCACTCCTATCTGTCGGATAAGGCGCAAGGGGTGATTTGCGGGTTAGGTGCACAAGGTTATGAATTTGCTCTTGCAGCCGCCATAAAAGCGCTACAGGCAAAATAACCCACAGACGATCAACGATAAACAAACACTCTACGGCCCAACCTTAAGGGCTGACGTATTCACAAGATAAAGAGAAAGAAAAGATGGATATTCGTAAAATCAAGAAGCTTATCGAACTGGTAGAAGAATCTGGCATTTCTGAACTAGAAATCTCTGAAGGTGAAGAATCGGTACGCATCAGTCGTAACACTGCGCCAGTACAGATGGCTCAGATGCATTACGCTGCACCAGCGCCAGCACAACAAGCCGCGCCAGTCGCTGCCCCTGCGCCAACGGCTGAAGCCGCCGCGCCTGTAGCGCCAAAAGGTCACCAAGTGCTTTCGCCAATGGTCGGTACTTTCTACCGCTCACCAAGTCCAGATTCAAAAGCGTTCATCGAAGTCGGTCAAAGTGTTTCAGTCGGTGACACACTATGCATCGTTGAAGCGATGAAAATGATGAACCAAATCGAAGCCGATAAAGCAGGTATCGTTACGGCAATCCTACTTGAAGACGGCCAGACCGTTGAATTCGACCAACCGCTTGTTGTTATCGAATAATCGAGGTTTGCTTTATGTTAGATAAATTAGTCATCGCGAATCGAGGTGAAATTGCACTTCGTATTCTGCGCGCATGTAAAGAGCTTGGCATCAAAACTGTTGCCGTGCACTCCACTGCCGATCGTGATTTAAAACACGTACTGCTGGCCGACGAAACCATCTGTATTGGCCCAGCACGTGGTATTGACAGCTACTTAAACATTCCACGCATTATTTCTGCAGCAGAAGTAACTGGCGCAGTAGCAATTCACCCCGGTTACGGTTTTCTTTCTGAAAACGCCGACTTTGCTGAACAAGTCGAGCGTTCAGGCTTCATTTTTGTTGGCCCGAAAGCCGATACTATTCGCATGATGGGTGACAAAGTGTCAGCAATCAGCGCAATGAAAAAAGCGGGCGTTCCTTGTGTGCCGGGTTCTGACGGCCCACTGGATGGCGATGAAGTCAAAAACAAAGCTCATGCGAAACGCATTGGCTACCCTGTGATCATCAAAGCTTCTGGCGGCGGCGGCGGTCGTGGTATGCGCGTGGTTCGTAGCGAAAATGAACTGACCCAAGCGATCGCAATGACACGTGCCGAAGCCAAAGCGGCGTTCAACAATGACATGGTTTACATGGAAAAATTCCTAGAAAACCCACGTCACGTTGAAGTACAAATTATTGCGGATGGTCAAGGTGGCGCTATTCACCTTGGTGAACGTGACTGCTCAATGCAGCGTCGTCACCAAAAAGTGGTTGAAGAAGCTCCTGCACCAGGCATTACCGAAGAGATGCGTAAATACATCGGTGAACGTTGTACACGCGCTTGTCTCGAAATTGGCTATCGCGGTGCCGGTACGTTTGAGTTCCTATACGAAAACGGCGAGTTCTACTTCATTGAGATGAACACGCGTATTCAAGTTGAGCACCCAGTCACCGAAATGGTCACTGGCGTTGATCTCATCAAAGAACAGCTTCGCGTCGCCGCAGGTCAACCACTGTCGTTTACCCAAGATGACATAAAGATCCGTGGCCATGCAATTGAATGCCGTATCAACGCGGAAGATCCGGTTCGTTTCCTCCCTTCACCGGGCAAAATTGAACGTTTTCACGCGCCGGGCGGTATGGGCGTTCGTTGGGAATCGCACATTTATGCTGGCTACACAGTGCCTCCGCATTACGATTCAATGATCGGCAAGCTCATCACTTACGGTGAAAACCGTGACGTGGCGATTGCGCGCATGAAAAATGCGTTAAACGAAATGATCGTCGATGGCATTAAAACCAATATCACCTTGCAGCAATCGATCATGCAAGATGAGAACTTCCAACACGGTGGAGCGAACATCCACTACCTTGAGAAGAAATTGGGTTTACAGCACTAATTTTCGCGTCGCGAGAGACCAAATGCTCACTTCGGTGAGCATTTTTGTTTTCGGCAGCCGAGTCAGTTTCTGCTAAACTCTGCGCCAACTGACGACATAACAGAGCAACTGACATGCCTTGGATTCAAATTAAACTGAACGCAACTAACGCCAATGCCGAGCCAATTGGCGACATGCTGATGGAAGAGACGGGCGCAGTATCCGTCACTTTTCTTGATGCTCACGACACCCCTGTTTTTGAACCGCTTCCGGGCGAAACTCGCCTTTGGGGCGATACCGACGTGCTAGCGCTATATGATGCCGAAGCCGATAGCGCATGGATCATTGACCAAATTCGCTCAAGCAAACTGCTGAGTGATGACTTTGCCTACAAAGTTGAACAGCTCGAAGATAAAGACTGGGAACGAGAATGGATGGACAACTTCCACCCGATGAAATTTGGTCAACGTTTGTGGATTTGCCCAAGCTGGCGTGAAATCCCAGAACCTGACGCTGTCAACGTAATGCTCGACCCGGGCCTTGCATTCGGTACAGGGACTCACCCGACGACCGCATTATGTTTAGAGTGGCTCGAAGGGCTCGATCTGACAGGCAAAACCGTCATCGATTTTGGTTGTGGTTCAGGCATCTTAGCCATTGCGGCGATCAAATTGGGCGCAGCCAAAGTCGTCGGTATTGATATCGACCCACAAGCGCTGCTTGCTTCTAACGACAACGCAGGACGCAATGGCGTAGCTGACCAACTTGAAGTGTATTTGCCACAAGATCAACCTGAAGGCTTAATCGCTGACGTGGTTGTGGCCAACATTTTGGCCGGCCCACTGCGTGACCTGAATGGTGTGATCAAAGGGTTACTTAAGCCCAATGGCCAACTTGCGATGTCCGGTGTTTTGGACACTCAAGCCGAAGAAGTTGCCAACCATTATCGTGACGAGCTTCACATTGACCCGATAATTGAGCTCAATGAGTGGTGCCGCATCTCGGGTCGCAAGCAAGGCTAGATAAGACTTTGCGTGCTAATAGACTGTATTTTATACGATTTACTAAAACAAATTGTAAATGCTCAAATATTAGTCTTTTCACGCAGTAAAAAAATGCGTAAAATGCGCGCCCTTGCTGGTACAGAACTGTGATGACGTTTTGAAAATCGGAAACTATCAACTTAAGAACAATCTTATCGTTGCCCCTATGGCAGGAGTAACTGACAGACCATTTCGAGAGTTGTGTCTTCGCTATGGAGCAGGCATGGCCGTCAGTGAAATGATGTCCTCTAATCCTGCTCTATGGAATACGTCAAAGTCGATGCAACGTATGGTACATGAGGGCGAATCGGGCATTCGCTCGGTACAAATTGCGGGAGCCGACCCACAGCTTATGGCCGATGCAGCCCAATTTAGTGTTGAGAACGGTGCTCAGATCATCGACATCAACATGGGTTGCCCAGCAAAAAAGGTGAATAAAAAGCTGGCGGGTTCAGCCTTACTCCAATTTCCGGAGACGATTGAACAGATCTTGAAAGCGGTGGTGAACGCCGTTGATGTCCCCGTGACATTAAAGACCCGTACTGGCTGGGACACGGACAACAAAAACTGTGTCTACATCGCTAAATTAGCCGAAGACTGCGGCATACAAGCTTTAGCCCTGCATGGCAGAACCAAAGCGTGTATGTACAAAGGCGAGGCCGAATACGACAGCATTAAAGCGGTGAAAAACGCCATCTCTATTCCGGTTATTGCTAACGGTGATATCGATAGCCCAGAGAAGGCGAAATACGTGCTGGATTATACCGGCGCTGACGCTTTAATGATTGGACGCCCTGCCCAAGGTCGCCCGTGGATTTTCCAAGAAATCCAACACTATTTGGAAAACGGCACCACGATGTCTGAACTTCCGGCTGCGGAAGTGAAAGATATTATGCTTGGTCATGTACAGGCTCTCCACAGTTTCTATGGTGAGTATTTAGGCCCTCGCATCGCTCGTAAGCATGTGGGTTGGTATCTGAAAGAACATGAACAAGCGAGTGAGTTTCGCCGTACCTTCAACGCTATTGACGCAGCACCGCTGCAAATTGACGCGCTCGAAGGTTATTTTGATAACGTTGCATCATAATTAAGAGAAGAGCTAGACCGCATATGTTCGAACAAAACCTGACTTCAGAAGCTTTCACAGTAACAACCGTAACTTCACAAGATCAAATCACGCAAAAGCCACTACGTGATTCAGTTAAAGCATCTCTTAAAAACTACCTTGCGCAGTTAAACGGCCAAGAAGTGACAGAACTATACGAGTTAGTTCTTGCTGAAGTTGAACAGCCACTACTCGACACCATCATGCAGTACACTCGCGGTAACCAAACTCGCGCAGCGACCATGATGGGCATCAACCGCGGCACTCTTCGTAAGAAGCTAAAAAAATACGGCATGAACTAATCTAGCTACTGCACAAATCTAGCAACTAGATACCATCGCTTTTAAAACCGAGCCTCTGCGCTCGGTTTTTTCATTTTCACCCAACGGATAACTAAAATATCAACGGGCTGCTTTACTTTGCATTAATGCAATAAAGAGATCTGATTGTTTGAGCGGGCTCTCTCTTCTTCTGTTGTCGCATTTACGCGACCGCAACAAACTGGTTACATTGTGCATGTGATGGAAATTTACCGACCGATCCCCAAATCACTTGTCGTGAACAGTGCATACAATGAGTAAGGCTTTATCCCCCCAAAAATGGAGTGACTAAGATGAGCTCGGCGACGCAACAATCTAAACACCAAGTCAAATGGGCCTATAATGATAAAACCACTCGGAAGATTGACAAGGAGTGACGTCAATGAGCTTACTGAACTTGCGCCAGACCAAAATTAGAACGCGTTTATACCTGCTGACCACGGTCACCACACTGCTACTGTTGATCCCATTTGTCTCCATGCTCAATAGTTATCAACACGATTTAATGCAATCAAAACAGACAAAAACTCGCCACATCGTCGAAACAGGATACGGCGTATTAAGTTACTTCCACCAATTACAAATCGATGGCACCTTGTCCGAGCAGCAAGCACAGACTCAAGCCAAACAAGCCATCGCGAAACTGCGCTACGAGGCTGATGATTATTTTTGGATCAACGACCTTCAGCCAAGTATGATCATGCACCCAATGAAGCCCCAATTGGACGGCAAAGATCTCTCCAATGCCGTAGACCCGACCGGAAAAAAACTGTTTGTAGAATTTACTAAAGTCGCTAAACAGCAGGGTGAAGGCTTTGTCGACTATATGTGGCCCAAACCAGGTTCTAGCGTCGATGTGGGTAAAATCTCTTATGTAAAATTATTTAAACCTTGGGGTTGGATCCTCGGTTCTGGAGTCTACATCGACGATGTCAATGCGTTGATTTGGCAACGCCTACAATCGATATTGCTCATTCTTAGCCTCGTTATTATTGTGATGCTGATTCTTTCAGTAGTGATAGGAAATAGCATCACTAAACCGTGTGAAGAAACCAAACAGGCACTCGAAGAAATCGCCAAAGGCGACGGTGATTTAACCAAACAGCTCTCGGTGCAAGGTAGTGATGAGCTGTCACACATAGCGCAAGCCTTCAATGAGTTCACAGAGAAGATTCGTCATACCATTACCAATATCACACCGATCACCGACAATGTTAACCACTCGGCAAATGAGCTTACTCAACTCTCACAACATGCCTCAATCAAAGCCTTAGAGCAGCAGCAATCCGTCGATACAGTCGCATCAGCAATGAACGAACTGCATGCGAGCAATCAAGAAGTGGCTAATGCGGCGAGTAGTGCCGCGAAAGCCGCGCATACGGCCAGCAGCAAAGGCAAAGAAGGCAGCTCGGTGATTGGCAAAGCTTCTGATTTTATGGACTCCCTGTCTGCACTACTGACCACCACTGACACCACCACTAAAAACCTCGCCAAAGAGACACAAGATGTAGGAGCGATACTGGCGGTCATCCAAGGGATAGCTGAACAAACCAACTTATTGGCCCTGAATGCGGCGATTGAAGCAGCACGTGCTGGTGAACAAGGGCGAGGCTTTGCGGTCGTCGCGGATGAAGTACGGGCGCTGGCAACGCGTACTCAAACCAGCACCAACGAGATAGAGCAGATAATCAATAGATTACAGGCTCGCGCAAAAGAGCTGGGAGAATTTATGGCTCAAACGCAGCAACAATCAACCGCCACACAGCAACAAGCCGTTTTAGCGCAGCAAGTGCTCAATGAGATCGACGAGCAAGTAAAACAGATTCTCTCACTCAATGAACATATTGCTGAGGCAAGCGCCCAGCAAACCACCGCTACAGAAGAGATTAATCGCAATCTGACTCATATTGCCGAGCACAGCTCCCAAGCTGCAGCCCAAGCCGATCAAGTGTCGACAGCCAGTCAATATCTCTCAGACAGCGGCCAACAACTGAAACAGAGCATTAGCCATTTTAAAGTGTGAGCAACTCACGCCTTATCGGCTGATGAGATCACTCCAATGCAGCTAAAATTGAGCAGTGGCTGGCGTTGTCGTCTATATGACCGCAGCACGCATCGTTGATTTTTTTTAGCGCTTGACGAATCGCCGTTAACTCGGCGATTTTTTGATCAATCACCACCAGCTTAGCGCTGGTGATCGATTTCACTTCCGCACAGCTGTGTTCGGTCGCTTCCAGCTTTATTTCCAGTAACTCTTTAATCTCATCCAAACTGAGCCCTAGCTCTTTGGCTTTGAGAATAAAACTCACCTGCTGCTGATTTTTTTGATTATATAAACGATAACCAGACTCACTGCGCCCCGCCGGTTTTATTAGCGCATTTTTTTCATAAAAACGCAGCGTATCGGTTGAAACTTTACAGCGTTTGGCGAGCTCTCCAATTTGAAACATCTCATTCTCCTTTAACGTTTTTATTACGTTTGATACCCAATATCACCATTTTTATAAAAAATTTTGCGATGCCAAACGATTGCGCGAGCTTTTTGATGATTGTTTGGTTAGAATGTGCGCCATCAAATTTCCTATTAACTCCATGATTTGAGGAAGACCGAAGCATGAATAACGCTCGTCCTATTCACCGCGCATTGATCAGCGTATCAGACAAAACCGGCATTGTTGAGTTCGCTCAAGCTCTCGCGAAGCGCGGTGTCGATATTCTTTCTACTGGTGGCACCGCTCGCTTATTAGCAGACCAAGGTATTGCTGTTACAGAAGTTTCTGACTACACCGGTTTTCCTGAGATGATGGACGGTCGCGTAAAAACATTGCACCCGAAAGTACACGGTGGCGTGCTGGGCCGCCGCGGTCAAGATGACGACATCATGCAACAACACGGTATTAAGCCGATTGATATGGTAGTCGTCAACCTTTACCCGTTTGCCGAAACCGTTGCTAAAGCAGGTTGTACCCTAGCTGATGCGGTAGAAAATATCGACATTGGTGGGCCAACTATGGTGCGTTCTGCGGCGAAAAACCACAAAGATGTGACTATAGTGGTGAATGCACATGACTACGACCGTGTCATTGCCGAGATGGATGCGAACGACCATTCGCTAACACTCGAAACACGTTTTGACCTTGCGATTGCCGCTTTTGAACACACCGCCGCTTACGATGGCATGATCGCCAACTACTTCGGCACTATGGTTCCGTCTTACGGAGCCTCTTTACTTGATGAAGAAGGAAAGAAGGCTGATGAAGAGAGCAAATTCCCGCGCACCTTCAACCAACAATTCCTGAAAAAACAAGACATGCGTTACGGTGAGAACAGTCACCAAGCGGCCGCTTTCTACATTGAAGCCAACCCAGAGGAAGCGTCAGTCTCTACTGCACGCCAACTCCAAGGTAAAGCGCTCTCTTACAACAACATCGCCGATACCGACGCCGCTCTTGAGTGTGTGAAAGAGTTCGCTGAGCCAGCGTGTGTGATTGTCAAACACGCCAACCCATGCGGCGTTGCCTTGGGCAGCGATATTCTTCAAGCCTACAACCGCGCTTACCAAACCGACCCAACTTCTGCCTTTGGTGGCATCATCGCTTTTAACCGCGAGCTAGACGCACAAACCGCAGCGGCGATTGTTGAGCGCCAGTTTGTTGAAGTGATCATCGCACCAACTGTTTCAGCGGAAGCGATTGAAGTGGTTGCGGCGAAGAAAAACGTGCGCCTGCTTGAGTGCGGTGAGTGGTCAGCGAAAACCACGGGCTTTGACGTGAAACGCGTCAATGGTGGCTTGCTAGTGCAAGATCGCGATCAAGGCATGGTTAGCCTTGATGATCTCAAAATCGTAACCAAGCGCCAGCCGAGTGAAGAAGAGATCAAAGATGCTCTTTTCTGCTGGAAAGTGGCTAAGTACGTCAAATCAAACGCGATTGTTTACTCAAAAGGTGACATGACTGTTGGCGTGGGCGCAGGCCAAATGAGCCGCGTTTATTCAGCCAAAATTGCGGGCATTAAAGCGGCCGATGAAGGCTTGCAAGTCGAAGGATGTGTGATGGCTTCTGATGCCTTCTTCCCGTTCCGTGACGGCATTGATGCCGCAGCGCAAGCGGGCATCAAGTGTGTGGTTCAACCGGGCGGTTCGATGCGTGATGACGAAGTGATTGCCGCCGCCGATGAACACGGCATGGCGATGATCTTTACTGGTATGCGTCACTTCCGTCACTAAAAACCTTACCCCACCCTAGCCCTCCCCTAGAAGGGGAGGGAATAGAAACCAAGTGACCTTACTTCCCTTTTAGGGGAGGGAGAATAGAACGAAGTGACCTCACCTAACTTTTAGGAAGAGGTATTGCTCTCCAAGTTCCTTCCCTTCAAGGGGAGATATTGTCATCTAAGTTCCTCCCCCTTTAAGGGGGGAGGTTAGGAGGGGGTAAATGGCAACAAACAAACTCTATACGTTAAAGGATACTCATAGATGAACATTCTGATTATAGGTGCTGGCGGTCGTGAGCACGCTCTGGGTTGGAAAGTCGCTCAAAACCCAAATGTTAAAACTGTCTTTGTTGCTCCGGGTAATGCGGGCACAGCGCTTGAGCCTAGACTTGAGAACGTCAACATTGCAGTGGAAGACATTACTGGTTTGGTCGCTTTTGCTCAAGAAAAACGTATTGAACTGACCATTGTTGGCCCAGAAACACCCTTAGTGCTTGGCGTGGTGGATGCTTTCCGTAAGGCGGATTTACCCATCTTTGGCCCGACGCAAGCAGCAGCACAGCTCGAAGGCTCTAAAGCGTTCACCAAAGATTTCTTAGCTCGTCATCATATTCCTACTGGGGCTTACGCTAATTTCACAGAAATTGAACCTGCTTTGGCATACGTCCGCCAGCAAGGCGCGCCGATTGTGGTCAAAGCCGATGGCCTTGCCGCTGGCAAAGGGGTCATTGTGGCGATGACGCTGCAAGAGGCTGAAGACGCGATTCAAGATATGCTCGCAGGCAATACCTTTGGCGATGCAGGCAGCCGCGTGGTGATTGAAGAGTTCTTAGATGGAGAAGAAGCGAGCTTCATTGTCATGGTCGATGGCGTAAATGTTCTCCCTATGGCCACCAGCCAAGATCATAAACGCGTCGGTGATAAAGACACTGGCCCCAATACTGGCGGCATGGGCGCTTACTCGCCAGCTCCGGTGGTCACGCCCGAGATCCATGAGCGCGTGATGCAAGAGGTGATTTATCCAACGGTGCGCGGTATGGCGGCAGAAGGCAACCCTTACACAGGTTTTCTGTACGCTGGGCTGATGATTGACGCACAAGGCACACCGAAAGTGATTGAGTACAACTGCCGCTTTGGTGACCCTGAAACTCAGCCGATCATGATGCGGATGCAATCGGATTTGGTCGAACTCTGCTTTGCCGCACTGGAAGGCAAACTCGATCAAGTGGAGTCAAAATGGGACCCACGCGCTTCTATCGGTATTGTTTTGGCCGCTGGCGGTTACCCTGCCGACTACGCGAAAGGGGATGTTATTTCTGGCTTACCAACGCAAGAAGTCGCAGGTGAGAAAATCTTCCACGCAGGCACAAGCGACCAAGCTGGAGAAGTCATCACCAACGGTGGTCGCGTGTTATGCGCAACCGCACTGGGTAACACGGTTTCACAAGCGCAGCAGCGCGCTTACCAATTAGCCAAACAGGTCAACTGGGATGGCATATTCTATCGCAGCGATATTGGCTACCGCGCGATAGCTCGTGAACAACAGACAACAAAATAACAACGACAAAGCTAGGTTATGATCCAATAAGGCGCTCATTGAGCGCCTTATTTTTATACTTCATGTTCATACTTCTGTATTAGCTTGGTGCTAAACCCACTTCGAGATGAACTTAATCATCACTTCAACAATTGCGGTTTGTCGACACAGCCATGATTCTCATCAGCAAGCATTAATAGCTCTTCAATATAGACACGGTTATTGCGGATTTTACCTAAAAATGCGATGTAGTTATCCAATGATGCTAAACGACTGACCACAAAACTGGGCAGCGTTTGGTTAAATTCCATCTGCGTGTATTCATGACCCGTGCAGGTTTCAAACACTTCGCCATCCCACACCCCTTGGATCAGTTCTAACCCTTGGTTGTCTTTATTTTTGGTTTCTGAGATCAGGTATTGTGCTTGTTGCAGGTAATGGGAAAGCTGCTCTTCATCGAGTGGCAGTATTTTTCCATCGACACGGTATTGTTGATAAATGGCCTCACCAGCGTCATTAAAACGTAAGTGAACCGAATAAGGTACGAGCGATTTTTTTTGTAGCTGCTCACCTTCGCGCTTGAGCTCTCTTAATGTCCCTTCATCCCAGCGATAATTGGTTTTATACCAACCATAATCACCTGATGCGACATAATCGGCGGCGCTGTTTGGAGAGGCTGAGCGCTCGATATACCAATAAAAACTGGTGGCATCACCCATGGTTTGCCCACTGGTATAATTGGAATATTGTTCGAGACTAGGCGTATGGCTAGAGGAAGAGCATCCCACTAAGACTAGGGGAAATAGAATGGATAAAAGAATTTTTTTCATGGGAGAAATCTACGCCGAGAGAGTATCTCGGCGTAGTATAAATTATTTCACTGAATCTTTCAGTGCTTTACCGGCTACAAATGCTGGAACGTTAGCTGCTGCGATTTGAATCTCAGCACCTGTTTTAGGGTTACGGCCAGTACGCGCTGCACGGTGGTTTACTTTGAATGTACCAAAACCAATTAGTTGAACTTGGTCACCCTCTTTGAGAGCGCCTTCAACTGCGCCTAAAGTCGCTTCAAGAGCAGCTTTTGCTTGTGCTTTAGATAAGTCTGCTTTTTCAGCGATAAAGTCGATTAATTGGGTCTTGTTCATTAGGTTTCCCTTCTCATGTGTTATCGAATTGACCTCACTCTAAAACATAAAGCCCCCGTCTGGCAAAGGTTTGTCGCTGATCTTTTGTCTCTATGCCGCACTTTTAACCACAATATGAGCAATAACTCACAATTTGTTACTGATTGACAAAGAATATCCGCTTGTTTTTGACGCTGTAAGCCCTTATTTATAGCGTACTTATGCTTGGATACCTGATATTTCAGGTCACTTAAGCGACCTAATATATCAGTGCAATCCTGCCCAGGCAGAGCAAATGCCACATACGCCAACGGTCTATACCCAAACAACTTGAAGTTGCAGGTAGGCGGCAAGTAAGTTCATCCCCATGAGCATAGATAAACTATGTGATTGGGGTGAGCGAACGTAGCCAACACCGCTGCAGCTTCAAGTGGGAAGGGTATATTGGTATGAGGCAAACTCAACGCAGTATTGATTTGGTATAGATTAAAACTAAGGAACAATCATGTTTTTGCTTACGGTTTATATTGCCGTTGCCATCGGTGTCTCTTTTATCTGTTCGGTTCTTGAAGCTGTGCTACTGAGCATCACACCAAGCTACCTTGCTCAGTTGCGCCAAAATGCTCATCCTTCAGCTGATAAATTAAGCAAGCTCAAAGCGGACATTGACCGTCCCTTGGCATCGATTCTCACGCTCAACACCATTGCTCACACCATCGGTGCCGCCAGCGCAGGCGCACAAGCGGCGGTCGTATTTGGTAGCGAATGGCTCGGCGTATTTTCTGCGGTGCTAACTCTAGGCATTTTGGTATTGTCGGAAATCGTACCGAAAACCATTGGTGCGACCTATTGGCGTCAACTTGCGCCAGCTTCTGCGGTGGTTTTACGCTGGATGGTGTGGGCGCTGACACCTTTTGTCTGGTTTTCAGAGCAGATCACCAAACGCTTAGCGCGTCACCATGAAGCGCCCAAAATGCGTGATGAACTCTCCGCAATGGCCATGCTGGCCAATGAAAGCGGTGAGTTTGCCGATGGCGAATCAAAAATACTCAATAACTTGTTGGCTATCCAACACGTCCCAGTGACTCAAGTGATGACACCGCGCCCGGTTTTGTTTCGCGCCAGCGCGCAACTCACTATCGACGAGTTTCTCGTGCAACATAGAGATACGCCCTTCTCGCGTCCGCTTATTTATGGCGAAAGCAAAGAGGACATCATCGGTTTTGTGCATCGCTTAGAGCTATTTAAACTGCAAAAAAAGGGCCAAGGCAGTAAACGTTTAGAAGAAGTCATGAGGCCGCTTCATGCGCTGCTCAATAAAATGAGCTTATTAAAGGCCTTTGATCAAATGATGCAAAAACGGCTGCAATTGGCGTTAATCGTTGATGAATACGGCACAGTACAAGGCATTCTGACCTTAGAGGATATTTTTGAGTACCTACTGGGTGAAGAGATCATTGATGAAGCAGATAAAACCACCGACATGCAGCAGCTTGCTTACCAGCGCTGGGAGCGTTGGAAGAAAACACACGGCGTCATTGAAAACAGGGATGAGGAATAGAAAATAAAGGAAATAGAATGGAATCTAATCCTAAATCGACAAAAATGCGGCGTAGAACATTGCGTACTAACGCTACAGCATCAGAACAAAGTGTGTGGGCAAAGTTACGATGCCAACAACTAGGCACTAAATTTCGCCGTCAGTTTGGTATTGGTCCTTATATCGTGGATTTTTATGCGCCAAGTCATCGGCTGGTGATTGAAATCGATGGTGACTCTCATTTCAGCGAGTCTTCTTATATCTACGACCAAGCAAGAACTGATTATCTAGAGCAATTTGGCATTCGTGTTTTACGGTATACAAACGAGGAAGTACGAATACAACTTGATGATGTTGTTGAGGATATTTGTCGCTACTTAAACACCCCACCCTAACCCTCCCCTCAAAGGGGAGGGAATTTAAAAGCGATCACTGTAATCAGCACATTTCAGCACCCAAAACGAACATGCTTTTAGTCTCACCCCTTCAAGGGAGACGAGGCCGCTTTTAGCCCCCCTTCTAGAGGAAAGTTAGGTAGATGTACGGAATTTAAAAGCGATCACTGAAATCAGCACATTTCAGCACCCAAAACGAACATGTTTTTAGTCTCTCCCCTTTAAGGTAGACGAGAGCGCTTTTAGTCCCTCCCCTTCTAGAGGAAAGTTAGGTAGATGTACGGAATTTAAAAGCGATCACTGAAATCAGCACATTTCAGCACCCAAAACGAACATGCTTTTAGCCTCTCCCCTTCAAGGTAGACGAGAGTGCTTTTAGTCCCTCCCCCTTCTAGGGGGAGGTTAGGAGGGGGTGCACTACAAACTCACGCCAATGTTGCTCACGCCTTCGTCGCGTAGCTCTTGGCGTAGGTCTTTAATCAAATCAATATCTCGCTCTACGACTTCACGCAGAGGGCGGAAAATAGCCCACTGCACATCCCATTCGGCGCAGACCGCTTCATTTTGTTTTTGATTGTCGTTGGTGATCTCTTCGCCCGTTTGCGCTTCTTCTAACTGCGCCACTGTCAGCACCGACACCTGACTTATTTTTTGCATGTTTTCATACAGATAATCGCGATCAAGCAGGCCGTGAAGTAGGTGAGACAAAGCCACACACGCATCAATTGCTGGATACACAGCGTAAACATCAAAATCTTCTGAGCTTGGAATGATCTCTTCCAACTTCTCCAATTGGTTCTCGAAATTGATTTTGGCACTTTTTACCGTGAGCAATTCCCAAACACTGTCGAGAATATCTCGATATACTCGCGTGTGAGCAAATTCAGTATTGTCGCAAAACATGGCATAGTTCGGGTACATACGTTCACACAAACACGCCATAAAAGTAATTTGTTGCCAAGGTTCAAATTTCTCAAGACGAACCTGCAGAGGGTTTTGTAGCATAATCACTCAATCGCAGCAGAAAAAGACAGCGGAAGTGTACTTGATAACCAACAGGGAAAAAAGCAAAGCCGATGAACAATTTCACTCATAAACTCTATATTCTGACCGAACACAACGATATTTATCGACAAGCGATTGAACAGGCGCAGTTGAGCGGCTTAGCCATCACTGACGATCGCAGCGAAGCAACCATTTTGCTGGCCGCGCCGCCACTGGCGGCAAAGTATTTGGACGATTTTCCGCAACTGGAATGGTTGCACTCGGAATATGCAGGCGTCGACACCTTAATGTCGCCGCAACTTCGTCAAGATTATGAGCTCACCAACGTTAAAGGCATCTTCGGCCAGCAAATTGCTGAATACGTTCTGGGCAACCTGATTGCACACTTTCGCCACTTTGCTTGCTACGCGCAGCAACAAGCGGCCAAACAGTGGCAGACCCACCCTTATCAATCGATCAATGATAAAACCATGGTTGTCCTCGGCACAGGCTCGATTGGCAGCCATTTAGCGAAAGTAGCCAAAGCCTTTGGTTTGCACGTGATTGGCGTCAACCGCACTGGCATTCCAGCTAAAAACGGGGGTTTTGACAAAACCTATCACATTAACGAGCTTGCTACTGCCCTCGCCCACGCGGAGATTGTGGTCAGTACGTTACCCAACACGCCGCATACCAAAGGCTTACTCAATCAAAGTACGTTGAGCCATTGCCACAATGCATTGCTGTTTAATGTCGGGCGCGGTAAAAACCTGGTTGAGAGTGATTTGATTGCACTGATTGAAGAGGGGCACATTCAACACGCCTACCTCGATGTGTTTGAAAAAGAGCCATTAAGCGAAGATCACCCGTTCTGGACGCACCCTGCCATTAGCCTTACCCCGCACATCGCGGCGGTGAGTTTTCCTGAGCAAGTGGTTGAGATTTTCACCCGTAATTACGGCTTGTGGCGAGACGGGTTCCAACTTGAAAACAGAATTGATTTTGAAAAAGGCTATTAGGTCAAATAGCGGTTAATAATCGGCACTAAGCCTAGGGAAACCTTAACTCAATGTTACTATAGACACGCAAACCACTTGCCATTGCTGTCGAGAATACACTGCCGCATCGAACACGGGTTAATGCGGTAAAACAGGAACGGTATCGCCTAATGACACAAGGAGCAAATCATGCCTTCAGCCATCACTTCGTGGCTACAATCACTGAACATTAATTTAGAACAACTGCTGCCGATTGCTGAAGCACTTGGGCTTATCGCGCTTATTTCTATCGTTATCCATTTAGTGTTGCACCGAGGGGTGAGCCTATGGCTACAGCGGCGCACAACGAACGCACAAGTTTTACAAAACATTCTGTTTAGCAAAAAGCTTTTCAGCCGCTTTGCCTTGTTAATTCAAGGGATTGTCATTTCAATCCAAACTCAGTTATGGCTTAGCCACGCCAGTGCGACTTACGAACTGCTGCATACATTGACCTTACTGTGGATTATCCTGTTTGGCCTGTTAAGCAGTTACGCTCTGCTCAATGTGGTGGAAACGTTACTTTATCGCAGCGCAACCAGCCGTAACATTCCGCTCAAAGGCATTATTCAAAGCATCAAAATCATCGCATTTGTTATCGCCGCACTGTTTGCGACGTCGATTTTAATTGGCAAATCACCAGTGCTACTGCTGAGCGGTTTAGGTGCGATGACGGCGGTCATCATGCTGGTATTTAAAGACCCGATTTTAGGATTAGTGGCGGGGATTCAGCTTTCAGCGAACCAAATGCTAAGCGTCGGTGACTGGCTCGAAATGCCCAAATATGGCGCAGACGGTAACGTCATCGACATTAGCCTGACCACAGTCAAAGTGCAAAACTGGGATAAAACCATCACCACGATTCCTACTTATGCCTTGATCTCCGATTCGTTTAAAAACTGGAAAGGGATGCAAGAATCAGGCGGCCGACGCATTAAACGCAGCGTATTAATTGATGCCAATAGCATTCACTTTCTGACGCCAGAAGAGCAAAGCTACCTACGCAAAGCACAACTCTTAGAGCCCTACTTGGCCGAGAAAGAGCAAGAGCTCAACGCCTATAATCAGATGAGCCAACTCGATTTAGCCTGCCGCATCAATGGCCGCCGCTTAACCAACATTGGCAGTTTTCGTGCCTATCTAGAACGTTACTTGCGTAACCATCCCCAGATTCACCAAGGCATGACATTAATGGTGCGCCAACTGGCCCCCACGCACGATGGCGTCGCGCTGGAGATCTATTGTTTCACCAATACGGTCGTGTGGGTCGAGTATGAAGGTATTCAATCGGATATTTTTGACCACATTTACGCCGTGCTTCCTGACTTCGGCCTACGCGTTTCGCAAGCGCCAACTGGGAGTGACTTTCAAGCTCTCGCAAGGTAAACATGACATTGCCTGAATTTCCTCCCCCTAATGGGGGAGGTTTAATCGTAAAGTGATCGAGAAGGGTTACAGTTTAAAGCGGTTAATTTCGTGTTGAAGCTCTTTAGATAAGCTAGAAAGCAATTCAGCTTGTTGGGAAGCTTCTTGCGCTTCTTTTGCCAGTTCATCAGACACATCGCGTATACCTTGGGTATTACGCGTAATTTCCTCTGTGACTGACGCCTGTTCTTCTGCGGCGGTTGCAATTTGGGTTGCCATATCGCTGATCGTGCCGACCGCTTCACCAATTTTCACTAAGCTTTGCGCGGCCACGTTAGCATCTTCCACGCTACTTTCGGAAAGCTTGCTACTCTCAGTCATGATGTTCACGGCCTGAGTCGTGGTTTTCTGCAACGTTTCAATCGTCTGTTGAATCTCTTGCGTCGAACTGTGCGTTCGTTGGCTGAGTACCCGAACTTCATCCGCTACCACCGCGAATCCACGACCTTGCTCACCCGCCCTTGCCGCTTCAATCGCCGCATTCAGTGCCAGTAAGTTGGTTTGCTCAGCAATGCCCTGAATCGCCGACAAAATCGTATTGATGTTTTGTGCGTGCTGGTTCAAGTTCTCAATGACTTCTTTGGCTACCGTCATCTCTTTCGACAACTCACTGATCGACTGTTGAGTATTTTTCACCTGCTCAACGCCGTGGTTAGAAATTTTCACCGTATCCAAAGACGTGGCCGCTGTATTATCTGCATTGCCTGCAATCTCTTGCGTTGCAGCTGCCATTTCGTTAATCGCAGTGGCCACCATGTTGATTTCATCTTGTTGCACCATAATGCGTCGGGTACGCTCATGGGCTTGCGCTGCGGTGTTTTCTGCTTGCAGTGTTAACCCTTGCGACACTTCATGGAAGCGCTTGATCATGCCGTGCATATTACCGACGAACTGATTAAAGTTATTCGCCAGTGCGCCTACTTCATCTTGATAACGTGGTTCAATGCGCTGCGTAAGGTCAGCATCACCGTCTGCAATTTCCGCCAATGCTTGGGAGACTCGGCCCAAGTCACGCAGTAAGAACCCAACCAATGCCGAAAACACGATCACGACCAAAATTGTAATGGCGACTGATATCGAAGTTAATTGCATAAAGAGCGCGCCAATATTGGTGTACTCCACCTCTTTATCGAGCTCAATGCCGAGCACCCAGTCAGTCTCAGGAACGGCAGTAAAGAATAATAATTTTTCAACATCACCAACCATCACAGTTTGTATTTTATTCTCTGCCATTGAGCGGTCGATGACTTGCTGCGTTAGGTTAGGGCTATAAGAAGCCAGCGGTTTGAGAATCAAATCTTTATTACGGTGTGCAACAATTAACCCCGTATCACGATTAACCAACATAGCGTTTGATTTTGCCCCTGCATCAATCGCAATGACATCCTTCACTAACTGATCAATTAACACATCAGCACCAATAACGCCCCAAAACTGTCCGTCTTTCTTAATCGGTTCAGCGAGCGTTACCATCAAAGCGCCCGTTATCGCATCAGCATAAGCGGCCGTCAGTATCGTGCCGGAGCTATTTTTCGCTTCTTGATACCATCCTCTTGTCCGAGGATCATAGCTTGCATTGTCTGCGCCTCGAGACGGAATAGAACGGTGCATGGTGCCTTGCTCAGTGCCGAAATAGAGTAAATCAAACTGTGCGCCTTGCTGAGCTTGCTGTAAAAAAGGCAGTGAATCTTCCTTCATCGTGTGAGGGATCACCGCGCTAATAACTTTGCTACGAACATCCAACCATTGGGTAATCGAACTCGTTGCCGATTTCGAGATACCATACACCCTTTCCTTGATGCCACTCTCCGTTTCATCTTTCAATAAATTTGCCGACAGTAACGTCAACACCACCGCCATCACAATAACAACAAGCAAACTTGTCATTATCAACTTACCTTTTAACGATAGATTCACAACTCACCCCCATTGGTGAAATAGATTAGGTTTTGTTTGTAAGAATCGCCCACTACACATGTACACTTTGCACTCACACCGCGTCGTAATTAACCGACAAAAAGTCCAAGCCACAATCTAAGCCACAAAGCGTTATCGTTTAGTTGCTAATGGATACAAATCTTTTACACCTATTAAAAGTAAGTTACTGCTATTAACAATGCAATTAACACGGCAAAACATTGCGCTCAATCTATCACCTCATAACCTAAACTGCGCAACGTAGCAGCAAAAGCTTGCTTTGTGGTGGGCTCTCCATGAATCAAATGAATTTGCTTAGGCTTAGTCGCAATGCCCTCAATAAAGCGCAACAAATCGGCTTGGTCGGCATGGGCAGAATAGCCCGACATACTGTGAACCTGTGCATTCACAAGCACGTCATCGCCATCGATCATCACCGAGTGATCGCCTTGCGCTATTGCTCGGCCCAGAGTGCCTTGAGCTTGGAAGCCCGCAAAGATCACATCGGTTCTTTTATCAGGCAACAGCGCTTTTAAATAGGCCATCACTCGCCCACCTTCACACATGCCAGACGCGGCCACCACAATCGCCGCTTCCCCTGTTGAGGCTAAACGGTTGACCAATGCTTGATGGCTTCGATAATCTTGAACGGTAATACACTGTTCAAACGCAAGCGGATGCCTTTGCGCATCCAAACGCTTTTTCGCCTCTTTTCCCCACAATTTTTTAAACTTTCGGTAAGATTTCGTCACCTGTTGCGCCATGGGTGAATCTAAAATAATCGGAATATTGCCATCAATTTCACCGCTGAAGATCAATTGTTCAATATCAAACAGCAGCTCTTGTGTTCGGCCCACACTGAATGCTGGAATTAGAATGGTGCCACCGTCTTGTAAAGAACGGTTGATAATGTCCTTTAAGCGCTGCGCCCGTAGCTGCACATTGTCGTGGGTTTTGTTCGCGTAGGTTGATTCAATCAGCAGATAATCAGCGCGAGGCGGAGAGACTGGGTCCGGCAATAACGGTGTGTTGCAGGGACCTAAATCCCCTGAAAACAGGACAATTTCATTATTTGGCAGTTTCACTTCAATAAACGCTGAGCCTAAAATATGGCCCGCAGGCGTAAAGCGAAAATAAGTATTGTCTAAATCACGAGAAATACGCTGCCACACGCCATAATTCACCGGCTTTATTTGTTTATTCAGCCTTTCTAATATTCTTGTACGCTGTGCTTGCCCTAAGCCAAGTTGAAGCTTTAAACCATCTTCTAACATTAATGGGAGTAATTCTGCGGTAGCGGGTGTGCAATAAATAGGCTGATGAAAACCAGCCGCTAATAACCAAGGTATACGGCCGATGTGATCAATATGCGAGTGAGTTAACAGCAATGCCTGCAGATGAGTTAATGGAAAATCAATCGCCATTGGTCGGCTATCACGCCCTTGAAATAAGCCGCAATCAACCAAAATCCCTTTCTTCCCAAGCCTCAGCTCATGACAAGAGCCCGTGACGGTCTCTTTTCCACCGTGGTGAATAATATCCATATTCTTCTCCTGAATTTATGTTTGCTCGCATATTTAGCGGTTAAATAAACAACACAACATGATTAATGTTTCGACAAAAAATATCACTCACTGTTGCAAAACGCGATGCCATCCTTATAAATTGATTTTATTAATTTCAAAATCATCAATATTGATTAATTTTCAACACCAAATACTCGGATATATATACATAAGAAGAATCGGTATACCGGGGATAATAAATGTAATTGGTATGACATATCAGAAAAATAGTCTATACTGCCCGCCCAAATAGGAATATTCCTACAAAGTAGGTATATCCTTTCAGGAAAGCATAAGAAATCAATGATAATATAATCGCGCTAGGTTATTAAATTAATAAACCAGAAAGACTAAGGCTATGACTGATATTTTTAATGAGTCAACACAACACCGCGAATCCGTTGCTGAACTCTCTGAATTAGGCCATTACGATGGACAAGATCAAACGATTGAGAGTTTGGCCAATGAGATAGTGTACATTTATTGTCCAGATGAAGATGCGAGCAAAATTCACACAGTGCTCTCTCGTCATCCAATTCACTACCAAGTAAACAACTACAACTTAGTCGATTTTAAAAATAAAACACTTTGTCATTTTAAAAGTGCGAATTTGTCTAAACGTCAACAGCTATTTTTAATCGCTGCGACCGAGTTTGGTGCATGGGTTGAGCCACTGGTCAGCTATTTTGACCGAAAAGTAGGCTATACAGAAACAGAGCTACTGCACAGCGGTTACTTCTTGCACCAAAAAGCCTTTTCTATTTTATCAAACAAAAGACATAGCCGAGAAAAACGTTTTATTGATCTCTTTTTTGTTTTCAGCTTATCGACTGTCGCAATACCTGTTGGGCTAATCACCGCGCTTCTCATTAAACTAGAATCACCCGGTCCTGTTTTTTTCAAACAACGACGGACAGGACAATACAACAAAGAATTTGAAGTGATTAAGTTTCGCTCAATGCGTAATGATGCAGAAAAAAATGGCGCACAGTGGGCAACAAAAAATGATGCACGTGTGACCAAAGTGGGCAAATTCATTCGTAAAACACGAATTGATGAGCTTCCTCAATTAATCAATGTATTAAAAGGGGAAATGTCGATGGTTGGCCCACGGCCAGAACGTGAAGTATTTATTGATGAGCTTGAAAAGCAAATTCCCTACTACCGTTTTCGTCATGCGGTGAAACCGGGAGTTACAGGGCTTGCTCAAGTGAAGTACCCTTACGGTGCATCAGTAGAAGATGCCGTATGGAAACATAAATATGATGTGTACTACATTAAGCACCAGAACTGGCGCATGGAATTGAAGATTTTGTTGTTGACCGTCAAGACAGTTTTGTTTGGGATGGGAAGGTAATAAAATCACTTAGAATAAAAAAGGTTCCGTAAGGAACCTTTTTTATTAGAGCTTAGATTTGATGAATCCAGAATAAGCATAATTTAAAAAATAGTAGATGCTAGGCTTAATACTAAGTTTTTCAATTTCACGATAAACTCGCCATTGATATTTAGCTGCCACCATCTTGTTTGACGAGACACTATTAGCTTGAACAGCCAAATAATCAGCCAATACTTCATCCATTCCATACGCAAACTCAATTTTCTTTAAAATGCGTAACCATAAAGCAAGATCTTGTCGCTTCGAGATATTAGGCATATATACTTTACCTAACATATCCGTATCATAAATGGCCGTTAAGCAACCAATGCTATTTGTTTTCAATAAATCATAATAAGATAGCTTAAGTTTAGGCCTAAATGTACTTAAATATTTCCCATTATCATCATATTTATCATAAGCCGTGTAAGATAATGTGACATTATTATCACGCATAAAATCAATTTGCTTAGCTAATTTCTCTACATGCCATTGATCATCGCTATCAAGAAATGCAATGTACCGACCGCGTGCATTTTCTATGGCTACATTTCGGGCGATTGCAGGGCCAGCATTCCACTTTCTTTTTAGCAGCTTGATTCTTGGCTCATCTTTAATTAGTTCCTCTATAATATTGCAGGAATTATCTGTAGAACAATCATCTACAATAATCATCTCCCAGTCTAAAAATGATTGATTGATGACGGAGGAAATCGTTTTGTGGATTTGCCTAGAGCAATTATACGATGGCGTAATTATTGATACTAAAGGTGTACTATTCATGATCAATCATTTCCAAATAGATCTCTGGTATATACTTTATCCATTACATCAGAGAGTTCATCAGCCATGCGGTTAGACACGATAACATCCGACATTTTTTTGAACGCCTCTAAATCCGTAATAACCGCTGAATGGAAAAACTGTTTATCTTTCAGTGCTGGTTCATAAACAACGACTTCTATACCTTTAGCTTTAATCCGCTTCATAATTCCTTGAATACTAGACGACCTAAAATTATCAGATCCTGATTTCATAACAAGACGGTAAATGCCCACTCTTTGTGGATTTTTGTTAAGAACTGAATTTGCAATAAAATCTTTTCGCGTAGTATTCGCATCGACAATAGCACTGATGATACTGTTCGGTACATCTTGATAGTTGGCGCGTAATTGCTTGGTGTCTTTCGGTAAGCAATAACCACCGTAACCAAAAGAAGGGTTATTATAATGCTGCCCAATGCGTGGATCTAACCCGACACCTTCAATAATTTGCCGTGAATCTAACCCATGAGTTTCGGCGTAAGTATCTAGCTCATTAAAGTAGGCCACTCGCATGGCTAAATAGGTGTTGGAGAAAAGTTTTACCGCTTCTGCTTCGGTTGAATCAGTAAACAGAACGGGTATATCTTCTTTCACGGCCCCTTCAACCAACAGGCTTGCGAACACTTTTGCCCTTTCGCTACGCTCACCAACAATAATGCGTGAAGGGTGAAGGTTGTCATACAAGGCTTTGCCTTCACGTAAAAATTCAGGAGAGAAGAGAATATTATCGCAACCATACTTCTCTTTCACGCTTTGGGTAAAACCGACCGGAACGGTTGATTTTATCACCATAACCGCAGATGGGTTGATCGCCAATACATCTTGAATGACGGATTCAACAGAACTGGTATTAAAGTAATTGGTTTTTGGATCATAGTCCGTTGGGGTAGCGATGATCACAAAATCCGCTTCTTGGTAAGCTTGTTGCTTATCAGTAGTGGCATAGAAATTAAGCGGTTTTTCTTTTAGAAAATGTTCAATTTCGTTATCCACAATCGGAGAGATTTTATCATTCAACAAATCAATTTTTTGTTGAATGATATCTAAAGCAATAACATCATTATGCTGAGCTAATAGCATTGCGTTGGATAAGCCTACGTAACCAGTACCTGCCACTGAAATTTTCATTTTTATTCACCACAAAATGAATTAATTAAAAGATAGAAAAACATTCTTAATTGCTTTGTTTTTTATAATTATATGTAGTTTCTTCAATAAAAATGCAATGTAAAGAAAATTACCAAACATACTTCCATGTGCTCTAGAGAACATGATTTTTTTTGCTTTTAGCTTATTGGGAGTAGAGAAAAAGTCCATTCCAGATGTGATAGGAGGATGATAAGAATAGACCTCTTTAAATTTCATTATTTTTAGTTTTCTCTTTAAAAAATCACTAGAAAAAATATACTCTTCACCAGAAGGATATGGTGTACCTAATCCTAACTCTTCATCAAAGCGTATCATTCCTAAACTAGAGCGTTTAACTAGCATATCTATTGATGAAATAGAAGCAATATCTTTCCAGTGTAGAAGTCTTTCTTTTACATCATTTTTTTCAGACTCTCCTGATGACGAGTGATTTAAAATAAACATATCTACATCTGGATATACTTCAATTTTTTCATTTAATTTTTCATAAGCATCAGGATAGATATTGACATCGTCATCCATTATCCATAGGAAATCTCCAATTGCATTCTCTAAAGCAAGGTTTCTACTTTTGGATAATCCAGTGTCAAAGCTTCTCACATAATTAACATTATCTAATTTTTCGACAAAAGCATCATATTTATTTAAGTTTTCAGGCTTTGATATTTGATGAACAATGGTATATCTTAATGAACTATCAATTGTAATCCCTAGTAATCCATCATTAAGAGTTGAAACTAAAACCTCAATATTAAACATTACAGACTACCCATTTATTAATTCATTATAAAATCTCAAAGATTTATCAAAACATGAATGCCAAGCGAATTTATTAACAACGTTATTGTATGCATTATTACCCATTACATTTCTCACCGTTTCATCTTTAAGATGTGACAATCCAGAAAGATAATCATCGAGACTATTGCATATTATTCCAGAATGGAAGTCTTTAATAATCTCCTTAGCTACAGGGATATTAGAACATAGCATTGTTTTCTTATGTGACATTGCCTCAAACCAAGAAAGAGGACAGTTTTCAAATTTGGTTGGAAATATAAAAAAGTCAAAATTATTCAATTTATCTTGAAGTTCAGCGTAATTAATAGGGCCAAGATATGTGTAATTTTTTAGTTCACGGTAGCAACTTTTATTAGATAATTCATTAAAATAGTCACCAGATTTACCAATAAGAGTAAAGTGTATATCTTTATCATCTCGAACATGTAGCATTATATCAAACAACATATCGATCCCTTTTCCATCCGATAACGTACCAAAATAGCATACGTTAATCTTACCAGGCAATTTCACTGGCTTAAAACATTCTCTAGCATAAGGATGAATATAATTATAAGCCAAGGTGGATTTCTTATTTAACACAAAAGAAAAGGATTCGGACAAATATTTTTTACTTGCTTCAGATATGTAGATAACCCCATTACAATTTCTTAATGCTATCTTTTCATGAAAACAAAGTCCAACATGTCTCTTTTGGACTTTGATATCACTCAATACTTTATTGGTTCCATGAGTTCTAATAACAATTGGTATCTTTACACCGATCAACTTAAATAATGATGAAACCCCTTTATAATCTGGCGCCTCAATTATATCTATTGCATGTTTCTTTACATAATTTTTCACTAAAATAGAATATCTAAGTCGAATAAAAAAATCCAATGGAAACATTAATACAACAACAAAAAAATTAGGGTGTGAACATAACTTCCTGATGAAGGATGTATAATAAAAACCAAAAACATGCTTTTTATCATCAATTTCTATATATTTTTCCGAACACCCTAAAAAGTGAGTGTCTATATTTTCTTTATTCATATCGGAGATATAACCATTATAAAATGAGCCAATACCTCCAGTCGGTGGCAACCTTGAATCTGAGAATTCAAATGATGTAACTAATAACTTCATGTTAACTTTCTTTTTAAAGATATAATTCGTTTAGGTGCAATATAATAAATAATCAAAAGAATTAAATAAAAATATTTCTTACGTTGAGTCAGCTTTAAAGCAATATCTTTGAAATATTTTCCGTTACCATTAAATGCGTTAATTTTACCAAACTTATAATACCTATGATTAAGATATTCATCTAGTTTAGCGAATTTGCTAATTTTCAGTAACTCAGGATAAAACTCCTCCATGAAAATAATTTCAGGAGTAACTCCATCGAATCTACTGTTAGATAAAGATCCGTTCACATCTGCTTTATATGTCGTAGAAATAATACCTGTATAATAAAAATCAAACATCGAATATAATTTGAACCAAACAAATAGATCTTCTCCAAATTTTATATCTTTAGGGAATCGAATATCACTCATTGCATCTTTGTAGATACATATAGCACCTGTAAATACAGGACTAATATCAGAAATCATCATTTCCAAATAATTTTCGAATTTCCCCGCAGGAAGATCTTTCATCATGGGTGTCTGTTTTCCATTTATTTCAATTAAATAATTTGAAAAATAGATATTCTTAAAACCTGATGACCGAATATAACTGTAAAGGTTTTTTAAATAATTAGGATGCATCTCATCATCAGCATCGAGAAAACAAACATATTGACCATTGGCAAGATCTACGCCTTTATTCCTTGCTTCAGAAACGCCTGAATTTTTTTGAGAGAATATTTTTAACCTTTTATTACAGATACAATTCACTATAGACAATGAATTGTCTTTTGAACCATCATCAATAACAATAATTTCATAGGATTGAAAATTTTGATTAAGAACGGATTGTAAAGTAGTAAATATATACTCTTCTTTATTATATAGTGGTATTACTATTGAAAATAGTATTTTTTCCTTTTCCATTATTAGCCTTTATTAGGAAATACAATGTTATTAATATGGAAACAACTGACACAAAAAGAAATGAAAATGGTATGTATATATATGGAAAACCCATTGAGATAATCATAAAAACACTAACTATATAAATTAAATTTATAGATACTTCGTGAAAAATAAACAACCTCGATAATCCATGAGAAACCATAAATAAACCAAGATAGTAGGAAATTATTTTAATCAATACAGCGAATATATGAACATTGAATATTTCTATATATTTCAAAAGTTCAGAACCAATAAAATATGTTATTATAATATTGTTAAGAGAAACATAGCAACAATAGCCAAGAAGACCTATAAGTATGATTATTGGTATAATCTTTATAATTTTATATCTAACCTCATTGATGCTCAATGAGGAAAATTTTGGCAAATAATATAGTCCTAAAACACCTGTTGTAGCTGTTAATAAAGCATCCCCCAAACGCCATGCCCCTTGAAGTGCTCCGGCAACATTGTGACCAAATGCATCATCAGTCAAGCTTCGAACTGTTAACAATGTGATTGGAGTTATAGTAGATGATATTATGGTCATTAAAACATAAGGTTTCATCTGGTTAAGACAAGTAGAAAGATCTCCAATAGAGATCTTTATCTTCGAAGAAAAAAATAAAAAGAGTACATATAGGTTTGTGGCACAGAGATAATATATATATATATCTTGAATATTATACTCACTGCCGAAAAAGCCAGAATAAAGCATTATTGGTAAGATAGAAACATCTAATAGTGTAAACCACATCATTAAGCTCATTTTTCTCAGTCCATTAAGTGTTGATAGGACTATAGATTTTAATGAGAATAGAAACGTACAAATAACGATATAAAAAAATGAAGGTTTAAAATAATTAGTTATATATATGTCTACAATAGAAAAAAAATATAAAATACATGTAAGAACTAATAATATAATTGTTGTAGATATAAGAACTAGGAAAACTATCGTAAATGGTTTAAATTTATCTTCACCAATAACTTTAGATGTAATTGTTATTGTTGCCGTTACCATTCCTGCTGTAGCTAATGTCATCGTTATCTGAAGAATATTGATAATACTTCCAGTTATTACTAACCCTTCAGAACCATATTTATAAAAAATGATCTTTGTTAATAATAATGCTCCGATAAGCTTAAAAAATGTGATAAGTATAGAATTAAGCATTACTATCCTTATAGTTTTTAAGACTCGAAAGCATTAGGAATGATAGTCCCATCATCTCAGGTCTAAAAAATAACGGGCGTTGATAAAAATATAAAAAAAGGAACAACAGCATCACAATAGCAAGCCTTACACCATGTTTTGAATAAATATAATATGCATAAAATAAAGAAAGGGACAATAGACTCAAATATCCGACTTCTAAGATATAATTTCTATATGATAATCCTGTCCAATGCGAATAAATGTTAAATATTAGTTCTCTTGTTCCGAATAACTTATCTAAGAAATCCAATCTATTGTAGAAGCTTATAAAATCAATATCAGTCCTATTATCAACGATTCCAACAATAATACTATAGTCATTATATACAAATCTTTTTTCAAAAAAGTATGTGATAAACTCAATATCTATAAATGCCACTAACGGCTTTATATTTAAGTATAACAACACGACAAAAGCAGTAACTATGGCAAAGTATCTGATGTTAGACTTAGATAAGTAATTTAATGAAAGAAAGATAACTATGTAAACAAAGAAAAATAAAGAAAATGTTGTAAACCCCAGGAAAAGCAATATGTATCTATATGTGTTCGGCATTATATTCCATAGTATGGAAATAGTTATTGATATAAGACCAGCTAAGGTTCCTGGCTCGTCAAAAATAAATGAAAAACGCCACTCATTATTTACTTCCAAACAAGAGAACATAATATCACAATAATAAACTCTTGCATCATCATGAATAATGTTATACGTGGGAAGATCAATAAACTTTCCACATATAAAAATTAAATACGAGATTGATATTGCTATGATAATAAACTTAAAAAAACTAATAAAAGAATCGTTTACTCGGTCAGAAGCCAAATATAATGCGTATATTGGTATTACCAATAACAGTATTTTATTTATTGTTGTATAAGGTGATGCATAAGTACATGAAAATATCAATATAAAAAGAAAAAATAATTCCATATACCGTATCTTTAATGAAAACTCATATATTATATAAGAAAATGCCAAAACCACACTAGTAATATATATTATTTTAATTAATTCAAAATGATATAAAATGCTATATGAATTAAAAAAAGCAAAAATCACACCAATACAATTAATTATGCTTTTCTTTTTGATTGTAATCATATTAATCACTTTCAATAGCTATAATTATAATACCCATAACTACTAGACGCTTTCTTCTCTACCGCATTAAAGATCACTCCTTTCACTTCAATACCTGCTTGTTCAAAACGGTTTCTGGCGACATCAATCTCTTTGGCGGTATTTAGGCCAAAGCGTGCAACCATTAACGTTGTACCAGCGTGGGCACCCACAATGCTTGGGTCAGTCACCGCAAGTACTGGCGGGGTATCAATAATCACTAGGTCATAATTTTGTGAAGCCCATTCAACCAAAGCTTTAAAACGTTGGTGCATAAGCAGTTCTGAAGGGTTGGGTGGCACTTGGCCGCGCGTCATAATGTCTAAGTTATCTACTTGGGTGGTTTTGATCGCTTGCGCGTAATCAATTTTGCCACTGAGCAGGTCTGAAAGGCCATTTTCCCAGGTTACGCCGAAAGGTTGTTGTAAGTAGCCTTTGCGCATGTCGGCGTCAATCAGCAGCACTTTTTGCCCAGTTTTGGCTACAACCGCAGCAAAGTTGGTGGAAACAAACGATTTACCAATGCCCGGCGCAGGGCCAGAAATCATCACCACGTTGTTTTTGGCTTCTAACATTGCAAAGTGCAAACTGGTCCGCAGGCCACGTAGCGCTTCAATAGAAAGGTCCGCCGGGTTACTTTCCGCCAGCAGCATCATCTCTTGCAGGGATTTACGCTTTTTATTAATTTTTTCCGCAAATTCCAACTGCAGAATCGACTTAGGTACACTGGCGTAAACCGAAAGGCCAAGCTGTTCAATATCGTCTGGGTTTTCTACACCACGGTGCAGCGCCGCTTTCACCAATACCCCGCCAACGCTGAGCATGCCGCCAAGCAAGGTCGCGAGTACAACAAGCAGTGGTTTTTTCGGTTTCACAGCTTTTGCGTAGGTGGCTGCGCTATCTAAAATGCGCACATTACCGACCGTTCCGGCTTTAATGATGTTCAGCTCTTGCACTTTGTTCAGTAATTGAATGTAAATTTGCTGGTTTACTTGTACGTCACGCGTCATGCGTAAAATTTCGCGCTGGGTTTTAGGCAGCTTTTGTACTTGCTGATTTAAGCGGTCTTTTTCACCAAGCAAGATTTGGCGTTTATCCAATAGTGATTTGTACGCCGGGTGGTCAGTGGTGAAACGCTGGCTCACTTCACTCTCTTTAAACGTGAGCTCGTTAAGCTGCGCTTCTAGCTTCACCATCACTTCTAAGGTGGATTTCGCTTCTAAGCTTAAATCAATTGAATCATTGGCTTGGCGGTAGCGGTTTAATACATCTTCCGCGCTGTCTAATTCGGTTTTAATGGTTGGTAGGTGGCCTTTTAAGAAAGCTAAACTTTTTTCAGCTTCTGCCGAATTGCGCTGCACGTTCTGCAAAAAATAGTTTTGGCTTATGTCATCCAAAATGGCTTGAATTTGGCTAGGGTTTTCACCGGTGAAAGAGAGCTCAACAATGCCGGTTTGTTTACCGCGTTCAGTCACTGATAAGTTATCTTTCAGCCATTTAATCGCATCTAACTCGCTTTGTTTGCTGATGTTAAATGCAAAACCGCTATTGGCATCTAAATCGGTGACAAACAGTTGGTAATCATCACTTTTTGCCAGTTCGCCTACTTTACCGCTGAGTATTACGCGGCCATCTTCACGCACTAACTGGTAGGTTTTTTGTTCTGCATCCTGCACCACTATTTGGTGGCCCGTTTGCCATGCATAACTTGGCAGTTCAAAGCGGCTGACTTGAATGCGATTTATTTGCCCGCGAAGGCGCGCAATGCCTTTACCAATAACGGGAAAGTAATCCGGCTCAACTAAGGTTGTTAGGTTAAATTTATGAACGGTGTCGCCTAAAATCATCCGTGATTTGATGATTTCAATTTCAGTGGTGGCGGATGATTCAGAAGAGAAGAGATCGCTCATTTCCCCGCCGACTAATGATGAAATACCGCCAGAGCCTTTTTGTTCGATTTGAATCAAAGCATCGGCTTTGTATATCGGTGTTGAGAGCAAGGCAAAGGCAATGCCAAAGATAGCAAAGAAAGTGGTCGTCGCGAGAATGATCCATTTGCCATCCAGCAGAAGGCCAAACAATTTACCGAGATCGATTTCGTCAGAAGTGGTGTCGACGCGTTGTTTAATCTGTTGTGCTGTCATTGTGTTTAAAGTCCTAACGGCCTGTTTTGGCTTATGGTGATTACAGCTTTTTGGCCCAAGCTTGCGCGGCTTGGTCAATTAACTGGTAGGCATGGTCAAATGCTTCTTTGCTTTGGCGATATGGGTCGGGGATCTCTTGCTGGCCTATCCATTGCCCAAATAACATGGCTTTGCCGCGTGCTTCAGGGGCTATCTCACTTAATGCACTAATGTGCCCCTTTTCCATCACGAGAATTAAATCATACTGGCTGCAAAGCGCTGACGTGAGCTGCTGTGATGCATGGCCAGATAAATCAATGCCATGTTCGGCAGCAACTTGGCTAGCCATGGCATCGGCGGGTTTGCTCTCAAGATGGCTTTTGGCGCTAGCAATACCAGCTGAAGCCACTTCTTTATTTGGCAATAGCTTTTGTAATACTCGCTCGCCTGTTGGTGAACGGCAGATGTTGCCGACACACACCACTAATATTTTAGAAAACACGTTTTTTCTCTTATTTACTGTTCAGTTATGGCCAATTTTTCACCCGTAACGCACCTTCAGACAGCTCATTAAAGCCGCTGATGGTTGGCAACAATTGCCTGATCAAACGGTTCCAGCGCCCAACGGGCGTGGTGGTGACATACACCACATCATAAGGTTGCAGTTCAAACTCTGTGCCCATGACTAACGCCGTCGCATCTTGCATATTGAGCTGGTAAATATTGGCGATAGGGTCATCTTGGTTGGGCGCTGCGTGGCTTAACACGGCTTGCTGTTGTTGCGCGCCGCGAATCACAAAAATACCCGTGGCATCGGCTTCGTATTCATTAATGCCGCCGACTGTGCTCAAGGCTTCGGTCAGGCTCATACCTGTACGGTCAATTTTCAGCATTTGTGGCTGTTTGACTTCGCCCATCACAAACACTTTTTGCCCGTCGTTACGTGGCACATGCACGATATCGCTATCGCGCAGTAAGCGGTTTTGCGTTAAATCGCCTTTCTGGATCAAAGCATAAAGAGAAAGAAGTTCCTCTTTACCATTACGAGTCAGCGTCACATTGCGCCAATCTGCATCCGTGGTAATACCACCAGCACGGTTAATGGCATCTAATAATGTTAAGGGAATATTTGAGATGGCTTGCTGACCCGGCGTTTTAACTTCACCAGTAATGTAGGATTTTTGCGAGCGAAAAGAAGCGACGTTGACATCTACCTGAGGCGATTCAATGTACTTAGCTAACTTTTCTGAAATCACTTGGCGGATTTCCGTTACGGTTTTGTCAGCCACACTCACTTCACCAATGTAAGGGTAAAAGATGGTGCCATCCGCATGGACCCAGTTACCCGCTTCTGCCGAACTGCGGTATGAACCGGCAGGAATGGTTAGCTCTGGGTGATCCCAGATGGTGATATTAAGCACATCACCAGGGCCGATATAATATTCGTAGCGAGCAATTTCTTGTTCTAACGGAGCATTGGGTTGAGTAATAGGCTGATTTTTATATTTTTTCAGCTCTTTAATAAAAGCAGGAGTAAGGGGGTAGACATTCACTTGAGAAGATAAGGATTCGTTGCTTTCTGCTTCCCATGCGGCATTTTTTTCGCCTGTAGGTAGGTGTGAACCCGGAATGGTGCACCCCGTTAAAACTACTGAGGCGATAATCAAAGGCAAATACTTTTTTGACACGCGAACGTTCCTGCTATTTCAATCACAGTCATGACCAAGGTGCTTATATGAAGCCAAGGCACATGAGTAATGTGTTTATATATCAATGTGCTAGAAGTCATAAATAAAAACTTGCTGGCACGCTACCGCCCTAGGGCGCTCCCTATGACGGTGTTAAATACGTTTAAGCCGATGATAATTGAAAATAGGTTATTCATTAAAATGCAGCACAGCACCCACTAATCAGACTTTCAAATTACAATATAGTCAATAAAGGAGTAATAAAAATAAAATTTGATTTATCAATTTTTTGTACTATCAAAGGCTGCGGAATGATACATAGGTTACTATTGAATGTGAAGTAAGTATTTTCCTACCCTGTAAGTATTTTCCTTATTGGTTTCGCTTTATTTACTATTAAGTTAGTTAATAGCTGATTATTTTTTAATCTTAATTGAAATAGTCGATTCGCCTAGAGTGCAACTTGTTTACATTGACATCAATAATGTTTATTGTTGCGACGCCCAATCTATATTGGGCATACATCGATGTAATTAAACTTCATGGGGAATACTATGAAAAAAACAGCAATCGCACTATTAGCATCTTTTGCTTTTGGTGGCGTAGCGATGGCTGCTGTTGAAGAGACAACAGCAGCGTCAACCACTGGCGGAGCCGCTGGCGGTACAGCAGCGACAACGGCAGCAGTAGGTACAGTAACGGCAACGTCTGTAGCTATCGGTGGTGCACTTGTAGCGGGTGTAGTAGTTGCAGCAAGCAATTCAGGTACTTCTACTACCACTACAGTAACCGCAGCGCAATAAGCGCCTGCTTAATTCACAACCGCCATTGGCGGTTGTTTTTTAAATATTCAAATGACGAATTTTTATTATTAAGCCCCTATTATGAAGTTTGCTATTCGCTCGTTATTTATTTGTTGCGGTTTTTTAATTACAGGCTGTACACAAAACACTCAATATTTTACTGATTCTTTAAATCTTGCTCTATTTGGCCCTGAATCATTAAGTATCTCGCAAAATAAAATTAATGAGTTGCCCTACGCTAGTATTTATGTAAAGCAAGGTGATAACCCTCAAGCATTAATGATATTGGCTTGGGCCGAAAAAGAGTCTAGCCAATTTCAATCCAACCCGCTGGCTTTAAAATATTTATCCGCAAATCATGAGATGATCGTTACCTCTGCAGGGCGAATCACTAAAACCGTGAATTTGCTGGATGCGAATTTATCCAATATTCGATCGCAGCAGCCTGATCCTCTAGCGATTGGTTTGCATGACTCCAGCACCCCGCGCTACTGGGAATATGAGATCAGCTGGCAGCCGGGCTATCACGCCCAATATCACGCTCAATCTCGCTTTGTTGTACAAGGTGAGGAGCAAAAGCTATTGCCACAGGGCGCTAGAAATTTATTACATGTGGTGGAAAATGTGACGATTTTAGCGATTGACCAACATTACACGAATCACTATTGGCTTGAGCCAAGCAATGGCGAAGTCGTCGTTAGCGAACAAACGCCAGCTCCCGGCATGGCGCGCTTTGAACTGATTGTTGCTAAACCTTTCTCAGGAGCGAATAAGTCATGATTCTATGGCCTAACTTAATACGCTACGTTTGGCTAGAAAAACGCGCGTTACTGAGCGCATCAGTGCCAAAAGCTACATTAATAAAACCTACATTAATGAAGCATTTTCTGCTGGGCGTATTATGCGCACTATCACCGGCTGCCTATAGTGCACCAGCTAGTGTGGTTGAAGTGAGAAGCGCAGATACACCTGCCCTCTCCCTCTCTTTTGCATCTGTGCCAAGAGTGGATGAGTTAGTCATCAATGCGCTAAATGCCAGTGCGCAGTTACCTGCCGATATCGATTGGCTAAGTAGCGCCTTGTTTGATGTGACTAGCCCGTATCAAAAAAAGCAGCAGGTTCTGCTTGCGATCACCCATCAAGAAAGTTTGGCCGCATCGGCTCACAAAAAGCGCTGGCGTCAGCTGAAAGAGCAGCTACGCGCGAATGCTTTTGCACAGCGTATTTTTACTCCGCTTGATCCCGACATCACGCGCATCACGGCCAGTCAGAACCCGAAATTACAAGGTCAATGGCTGCTGTCACTCAATGCGTTACCCACCACAGTATCAGTTTTGGGGAATGTTAAACAAGCTGGTGACATGGCTTGGAAACCACGCACCGATGCGGGTCATTATGTTCGCTCGGCAGGCCTTGCTGAGGCGGATATCTCGCAAGTATGGGTGATTCAACCCGATGGTCACACCTCACTGCATGATATCGCCTATTGGAATCACGACTTTCAAGATATCGCGCCCGGAGCGACACTTTACGTGCCTTTCCCTATCGAAACGACGTCACTTTATCCTCAATATTCACTACACAATGTGAACGACATTGTCGTTGAACTGCTGCGAAATCAATTGCCATGATGAAACTGAGTTATCTTTCGTCTTCGACGATTCAACCACCTCGCGTCACTTGTATGGCGTGCTGCATTGCGTTTAGTTTGGCGTTACCGAGCCAAGCTGACGAATTCAGCTACCCGACGCTGGTGCATTCTCAAACTGATTTTGGTGGTACAGGCTTAATACAGATGCCCAGTGCCCGCATGATGCCAGAAGGCCAATTCAGTTTAAGCGTCACAAACAACGATGATTACATTCATTACGTCAGTTCACTCCAACTCTTCCCATGGCTAGAAGCGACAATTCGTTACACGCAAGTGCATGAGCTACTTTACAGCGGCGATACCAGCTTTAGCGGTGATACGAAATACACGGATAAATCGATTGATGCCAAACTGCGTTTGCTAGAAGAGGGATATTGGCTGCCAGAAGTGTCGGTAGGGTTACGTGATGTTGGCGGTACAGGTTTGTTTGATGGCGAATTTATTGCAGCCAGTAAACGTTTTGGCCCATTGGATGTCACACTCGGCGTTGGCTGGGGTTATTTGGGTAACAACGCGAACTTAACGGGTGATAAATCCTCAACACCAGATTGCGGTCGCGATGGTAGTTACAGTGGTAAAGGCGGCCAATTTGATATTGGACGGATGTTCACGGGTTGTACGTCGCTGTTTGGTGGGGTTGAATACCAAACACCTTGGCAACCACTGCGTCTAAAAGTGGAATACGATGGCAATGATTACCGCAGTGATTTTCCCGTCACCCGTGGTGATGCAGTAATGCCCGTTTCAACACCGTGGAACTTTGGTGTGGTATACGCTCTTGCTGATTGGGCCGATTTACGCCTTAGCTATGAACGCGGTAATACCTTTACCGCAGGCATTACCTTGGGTACGAACTTGGCGACCATGCAACCAGTGTGGGTTGATGAACCCAAACCCAGTTATGCTCCGAAATCGAAATCACATGAGTTAGACGATGCTGAATGGCAAACGTTACTTCATGACCTTGATGTAATCGCCGGTTATAAACAAGCGACTTTGTACCAAGATGATGCCACCCTCACGATTGAAGCTGAACAATATAAGTATCGCGATCGCAAAGAAGCGCATGAACGCGCCGCATTGCTGCTGGCGAATCAAGGCATTGATGCACAGACATATCGCATCATCGAGACGGCCAATAATCAGCCTCTCACTGAAACCAGAATAAAAGCGAATGCGTTTGCCCGCGTTGCTGACCGTGATTACCCTAACGCTCACATCACCGATGCCAGTGCGCGTGGTAACCCTGTCGCGATCAATGGCGAAGTAAAAGCGCAGCAGTATGATGCGTGGCAATTTGGTTTAGCGCCTGTGTTGCAGCAGTCTTTTGGTGGCTCTGAAGATTTTTATTTATACGCGCTTGGTGTCAGTGCCAATGCCAGCGTACAAACACGAGATCATTGGCTACTCTCTGGCAGCCTTTATGGCAACCTTGCCGATAACTACGACAAATACAAGTACACCGTACCGCCAGATGGTACTGATTTGAAACGGGTTCGTACCTTGTCTCGACAATATTATGAAGATGCCGTTCGCCTTGATAGCCTGCAACTGACCTACTTTGATACTTTCGGCCAAAGTTGGTTTGGTCAAAGCTACGCAGGGTATCTCGAAACCATGTTTGCTGGTGTCGGCGGTGAAATACTCTATCGTCCATTAGGCAAAAATTGGGCGGTTGGGATTGATGGAAACTATGTAAAACAGCGCGACCCTGACACCGCTTTCGGTCTGTATAAAGAAGAAGTGCATTATGATCCACAAACGAAGAAAAACTATCGAGTACAGACGGGCACAGTAACAGGCCATGCAACGCTCTATTGGCAGCCTAAGTTTTGGTCATTGATAGACAATACCTTACTCAAGGTCAGTACGGGGCGTTACTTAACCGACGATATCGGTATGTCGGTCGATTTTTCTAAGCAGTTTGATAGTGGTGTGATTGCCGGTGCGTTTATTTCTAAAACGAACCTTTCTGCAGAAGAGTTTGGTGAAGGCAGTTTTACCAAGGGATTTTATGTTTCAATTCCTATGGACTTGATGACCATTCGGCCGAGTACACAGCGCGTGACCGTATCTTGGTTACCGATTCAACGTGATGGTGGGCAAATGCTGAACCGACAATATCGCTTGTACGATATGACGGATGCACGCTCCCCTTGGTATGGTCGCCCTATCTCAAGCAACTAGCTTAGACTATTGTTACTAATAAAAAGAGAGCTCATTTATGGGCTCTCTTTTCAATACCGGCCTAAAGAATATCCCTACTTTTCAACAAGAAACAGCCATTCCACTATTGATTAAGCTATCCGCTATAACTATTTTTTATGTGACACATGGCAATGTAATCCATTGCATCTATACTTTATTAGGTAAACACATTTGATCTAGATGCGCATCAAGATCTCGGTATTGTTGGCTTTGAATAGGAGGTTCTTATGTTCCTTCAGCCTGTTATCGGATCTCATTTCTGTTGGTTATCTCGTTACTCAATGTTAGTACTTACTTTCATTTTAGTGGGTTGCGCAGGCTCTAACGGGCGAACTATGAAAGCGCAAAATCCCCCAGCGATTAATTATGAATTCACTGGTATTCCATTGCTGTATTTTGGTTATGGATCGAGTGTGCCCTTAACTCCAAATTTAAGCTTAACTGCAGCTCATGTGGCAAAAATGAATTATGCCAAAGTGGTGGCTTACCATCCCACTTGTGATGTGGCTTTGATCGAGTCAGACAACCAACATGTTGTACTTCCAGAATTAGGGCTAGTTTATCAAGGAGAAAAAATAGAGGCGTTTGGTGTGAGTGGTAGTGGTGATGTGGTGATGGGAAAAGGGACGTACCATTTGGACTTAAACTTCGTCAATAGCCGTTACTTCAGCAAATGCCCAGCCAGCATTACCGACGCCCCAATACGTTCGGGCATGAGTGGCGGTGGTGCATTCAATGCACAAGGCGAATTGGTCGGTATATTAGCGGCTATTGCCAATAAAACAGATACGAGGCTTGTGAACGGAGAAGAATTAGATATCGAACGCTTAAGCATTTTTGTTTCGATCAATTTCATCCAACCGTGGTTGAAAACACAAGTGAACACTTACCACCACGGAGAATATCAATGGCCAAATGTAGAAACGAACGAAACAAGGTTAGCGCGGCAGCAGTAAACTCAATAAGCAGAATGGATAGCCGATAGAGATTATCTGTTCGGCTATATTTTCTAGGCTTCATCGCTTATTCTGTTTTCAGTCTTCTTCTCTTCAGATTTAGCCAATTTTTTCCACACCAAATCACAAATACCATCACTAGGAGTAAAACCTGTCGGTGCTTCAAGCAGCAGCTCACGGATCCGCTCGTGGTCAAAGTTATGGCAAGCGATGTCGAGTTCTTCCAAAAGATGCATGTATTGAGGTAACGGTAAGTTTACTTCTGTCGCAGTCATAATTCGCTCATGCGCCGTATTCTCAACATTGTCACCTATCAGAAGCTCTTCATACAGCTTCTCACCGGGGCGTAGGCCTGTATAACTAATTTCAATATCACCGTATGGGTTAGATTCGTCTTTCACTTCCAACCCAGAAAGCTGAATAAGATTTTTGGCAAGATCTGAAATACGCACAGATTCCCCCATATCGAGAACGAAGACATCACCACCTTTGCCCATCGCTCCTGCTTGGATCACTAACTGTGCGGCTTCTGGAATGGTCATAAAATAACGCGTTATTTCAGGATCAGTAACAGTTAAAGGGCCGCCTGTTGCTATCTGTTTTTTAAACAGTGGCACCACGGAACCAGAAGAACCCAACACATTACCAAAACGCACCATACAAAAACGGGTACCTTTAGGCTTCTCATTTTCTTGCTCTGCCAAGGCTTGTAAACCTAATTCAGCCATACGCTTAGTCGTACCCATTACATTAGTCGGCCTAACTGCTTTGTCTGTAGAGATAAGTACAAAAGACTCAACTTGAGCTTCTACTGCAGCTTTTGCGGTGTAGTAAGTACCAAACACATTGTTTCTTACCCCTTCAACGACATTGAACTCAACCAAAGGAACATGCTTATAGGCGGCGGCATGGTAAATGGTTTGAATGCTAAAGCTTTTCATCACCATTGATAAACGATTAATACGCTGAACAGAACCAAGCAGAGGTACGATTTCAATATTTAGTTTTTTGCGGACAATAAGTTGACTAAGCTCTCGATCAATTTGGTATAGCGCAAATTCAGACAACTCAAAAAGAATCAACTTTTTCGGCTGGCTGAGAATAATTTGTCGACACAATTCTGAACCAATCGAGCCCCCAGCCCCGGTGACCATAACGACTTTATCTTTAATGTTTGCTTCCATTAACGAGCGCTGTGGTGTAACCGGATCTCGCCCAAGTAAGTCCTCAATCGCAACGTCTTTTAGCTCATCAATACTCGCCTTACCTTCAACAATATCTTTCATATCTGGTACGGTAAGTACTTCCGCTGAAAGGTGAACCAAGGACTCCAGTATTTTCTTTCTTCGAGCACGTGAAGCACTTGGTACTGCAAGTAGTATCTGCTTTACATTATGTTTAGCAACTAGCCTATCTGCATGACCAACATTATGTACACACAACCCCATAATCACGGTATTTTCAAGGGTTTTATCTTCATCAATAAACCCTACTACTTTATGAGTTTCCGAATTTCTGAGCGCTAGTGCAAGCTGCCTTCCCGCTGAGCCCGCCCCATAAATCAGCACTGGCTTGTTTCCTTGACCATTAAGTTGAGCAACGAGCACACGAACAATAAGCCGTGAGCCCCCACACAAAAGGCAGAGAAAGGTTCCGTAAATAATGGGTAAAGAACGCGGAATAGGCGCACTAAAATAAAATGCAAGAACAGCAACAGAAGCCGCTGAAATCACCGTGCCAATACTGACCACCGCTAACGCATGAAAAGTAAGATAACGCAATACCGCACGGTAGAGCCCAAGCCGTGTGAAAGAAAGGATGGTGATGATAGCAACACAACCCAGAAGGTAAGGAACCGTTGGTGATTTTATCAAAGCAATTTCACCAATTCTTACCCAATAAGCGGCATAAAAAGAGAAGACGATAAAAAGAAGGTCAATAATGACGCTGATAATGCGCTTATTAACCCGCGATAAGTTCCAGATAAAGTTCAGCCTAGCCATATTATTTCTCTATATAAACCAACGCCAGTATTATACTGGCGTTAATTTTAAAAGTCTGTTGTAGATAAATTGAAAACTGCCCTACTTTACAGCATCACCGCTACCACTCCCCATTGCAGTCATAATGATGTATTTGAAGTAATCTTTAATGGTAAGCGAATCAATCATTTGTTTGTCTATTTTTGCCAATAACCGTGGTGTAGACATATCGATATTCTGCACTTGCGCAAGGCCAGTGATACCTGGTAGAACATCATATACTCCTAACGCATCACGTTCTTTAATCAATTCCTCTTGATTAAACAAGTTAGGACGTGGGCCCACTAAGCTCATTTCACCTTTTAGAACATTGATCAACTGTGGCAACTCATCGATTTTAGTTTTACGAAGAAAAGCGCCAAGTTTTGTAATCGATGTATTACTCGCTAAGTGGCTTGCTACAGACTTGGTTTCTACCGACATAGTACGAAACTTAATCAACTTGAATGGCTTTTTATTACGCCCCACACGTTCTTGCACAAAAACTGGAGAGCCGGTGTCAAACAAACCAATAATGATAACAATCAATAAGACTGGCCACAAAAATAGCAAGCCAAAGAAGGCAGCTAGGAAATCTAAAAGACGAATCATATTTTACCACTGTTCTTTTTTGACTGAAGAAAGGCTTCTGCCGTTTTTTTAAAGCCTTCCTCTAACGTTTGGGGAGGTGTCCAACCTAAGATTTCTTTAGTATGAGAGATATCAACCTGCAATGAACCTATCAACCTATCCACGACATTTGATTTATTAAATAATTTACCGACTAACTTGTAGCACCAGATAGGTACTGGCAGTTGCCATCTAGGCTTATCTAGCGCCCTTGCCATTTCACGGATCATTTGAGAAGTCGATACATCACAGTCATCCGAAACAAGAAATGTCTGATTAGCCGCTTTAGGATGATCAATACAGGTGATGATTAAATCAACAAGATTTGTAACCGATACGAAACTACGTTTATTTTGAGTAATGCAAGCAAATGGCAGAGGAACGCCTTTAGAGACCAGATTCATTAATGACGCAAAATTTGCTTTTACTCCAGGTCCATAAACTAAAGTAGGCCTAATGATAACCACTTCCAACCCGGTTTCCTGTGAAAGCAATCGTAAGTGTTGCTCTGCTTCAAACTTACTTAAACCATAAGGATCAGAAGGCGCAGCTAAAACATCAGACTTAAACGGTGACCCACTATCAGTAGTCTCGCCGTTAACTTTGATTGAACTCACAAACACAAAGCGTTTTACACCGGCTTCTGCCGCTTGACGAGCTAACACGAGCGTCCCTTCTGTATTTGCTCGACGATATATATCAATTTCCGATACGCCTTTCATTTGATGTACGATCGCCGCACAATGCACAACACATTCGACACCTTTTAAGGCTAGTGACCAGTCAGTTGAACTGGATAGATCTGCAAGGAAAATAGTGTTATCGCTTTCACCACTTAATGAACGTCTTTGCTTAATGCATACATCACCTCGGCTCTCAGCAAATTCAACAAAAGCACTGCCAACAAAGCCTGAGCTGCCTGTAACTAAAAGTTTCAATCTTCCTCCTGATTTGAAACGGTTGCAAAACGAGTACCGCAATACATATTCGCAGCGACTGATTTTACTTATAAAAGTTTTAAGTGCCTTTAACGTCTGTTAACTGAAAGGTTGCATTTTTCTTGAAAGTCTTCAAACCGAACAGTTTGATGCCCTGTGTTGCGGACAGCCCTCAATAAAACTATAGACTGATAATCATACACTTATAGTTAAACAAATAACTGAAACAGTAGGATCAATAACAATGCTTAAGCCGAGATCATAACGTTGTTGTGTGTTAAACGTCCAAAAAATTGGCAATTAAGCCAACAGAAAAAACTAAAGCATCAACAATATATAGCATAATACACTACCAGTAAGATCCTCAAATGCTATATTTAAGTCAAGGGCATTCTGTTCTAACCCCTAAAATAAATATAGCGATCGATAGTCGGTTACCAGCAAACTACCCATTCTGACATTTTTGCCAATCTTTATCACTCTCTGATGAGACATTGAATATCTTCAGGCAATTCTTTACACGTTACTTATAATTGCTTTCGTTTTCGATAAAAGAGAACAATAGTAATGCGACAGACATGAGCGAAGACACGATCAACCAATGCGAATACCGAAAATCAGATGATACGGCAAAAATGGATACGCCAAGAAGGTGGAGTAATCCTGATAAGGAAACAGCTAAGGCGAACGTTGAAAGTATCCTATTGCTAAGGCTATTTTGTTTCAGGATAACAACAAAACTAATGCCAAACACTACTAATGCTAGTAGCGCATAAACTATAGGCAAGAAAATTATGGAGTTGAGAGACAACGACCTTACTTCCTCGAACACTGTCGAGTCGACCTTATCTCTCGCAGCAACTCCTAACTCGTTTGAATAGATTGCGTCGAAAACAGGAGCCCATAACGCTCCAAAAGACCTAGTTGTAAGTGCAAGAAAGAAATCTGCTCGGTGCTTAAAGTACGCAATAGGATTATCAATAATCACACTCATCCAGTGTTTTAACAAATATTCATTTATGTCATCATCGCCATCGCGTATTTTGAGAGGTACTCCTTTGAAACGTCTTTTTGCATCGAGTTCATGGATTTGCTCGCCAAAAACAAGCGGAATATATGAGTTTGGCGTGTACAATGCGCAGATATTGTCCATTCCCTGTCCAGATTCTAGGATTTCAGAAAGATAATCCTTTTTTGTTCTACAACTGATACCAGTCAAATCATACAATACGGTTACTCTCCAGAAGTTCTTCTTCTCGACCGTATATGCGTTGTTGAGATATTTCGAAGCTGCAAAGAAACCCACTGTGGCCATAACCGCAAGCAAAAATACGGCCAATAAACGGCCAAAACGCACAAGCGAGATCGCATTACCTTTTGTCAGGTTTGGCATCAGCGAGGAGAATAGTAGAAAAACCATAGGGATCACCGCTGCCGCTGCGTTATGGCGAGTCGACACGGCCGCAAACGCGATAACCAGTCCTATGATCGCAACAAAATATTTGACTGGTTTGCTTAATGTGTCACGTTCCGCTCCGAAACCAGTAATCACTGACAAACCAAGTAAAAACATAAGCAAGGAGGTGAGTGTGATGTCGGACCAAACAGCGCCCAATATTCCAATAATTGGTGGGAAAAAACCAAACAGCATACAAACTAGAGAACTCAGCCTTGAATAGGTTTTTGCCAGAGAGTAGCAAGCCATAAACAGACCAGCATAGTAAAGAAGCATGTTCAAGACCAACATACCAGCAGGTCCTTCAACAACATATTGATCTAAGAACTTCCAAAGGTACACATTAAAAATGGGAAATGAGTCAGAAATATTGTCTGTTCTAGCCTGAGTGAGAATATTTATCGAATCTGGAGACATCGCCCCTGGATAAAAATGCTGTACGACAAAGTAAAACGCTAAAAAACAAGGTAGCCCAATTTTAATTATTCTTGCAACGTTGCTTGACTCTTTCTTTAGCAGCACATTTAACAAGCTGTTACTCAAAATAAAGAGTGGTTTATTTTTCATGTTCAACAGCCGAAAATTTATCTTCAATTTTCTTTTCTAGTATCGCTATATGCCTAACGAGCTTGGTATGCTTATCTAGCAATGCACGATTTTTCAAGTGCAGATTAAATACTACTATGGCACCACCCACAACAAAGAAATAAAGTAGAAGATCAGCCCCACGACCAACACCCAAGGCATTTGCGATCGAGTTAGACACTTCTGGAAATATAACCAGAAAGACACCAAAAAATGAAAAAACAGAAATCAATAACGAGACAAAAAAGAATTTCTTTCTCTGCTGAATAGCATAGATGAAAAAGATTAATAGAAAAGCCGCTAGTATTAACTTAATCATCATTTATATAACCTATTAATCAACAAATCTAATACTATGGAAATGGAATTTGAAATTTTCTGCCCTTTCGACACCGAATACTCAGTATATTTAATCGTCACTGGTACTTCGCACCATTTTAGATTCTTATTGCAAATTTCATCGATGATTTCAGATGCATGCGCCATACCACGTTGAGTGATAGAAATTTCGTTCACTGCGCGCGCAGTAAGCAACCTCAGACCATTATGCGAGTCAGTCAGCGTTACACCACTGGTTGCATTCGTAAACGCTATCGCCGCTTTTAGTGTGAGCAGCTTTTTCTTCGAGATATTTTCTACTCGACCAAGAAAACGACTACCCAAGGCAATATCCGCTTGCTCTTTCTCAAGCGCCTCCACCATCACGAAGATATCTTCGTACATGTGTTGTCCATCAGCATCAAACGTGACGACATAATCAAAGTCGATTCCTTTCAGATAGCTAAACCCAGTTTGCAATGCCGCACCTTGACCCAAATTATCACAGTGACTAATCACTTGAGCACCCGCAGCTTTCGCTATCTCTGCCGTATTGTCACTGGAGCCGTCATTCACTACCAACACATTGTTTGTAACGTTAAGCAGTACATCTTTGATGACATCACTGATAACACTCGCTTCATTATAAGCAGCAATTAAAACCCACAGCCTTCCATCAAAAAAACGGCGAGTACTATCTAAATTCATTTTTCATTTCCTAATATGTACAGCGAGCTAAATAGGTTTGCTTTCGTTGACTAGCACTACACTATTTTTAAATATTCTCTGGCAATCCTATCTGCGTTTGCCATGATCGTAAGAGTATGCGACTTTTCTGTGAGATTAGGTAAAGAAGAACCATCGACCAAGTACACATTTTCTAACCCACTAACTTCCCCTGAAAGTTTACATTGCCCTAACACGGGTTTTTCTTTCATCGGAAATGTCGATGCGTAATGAATACATGCACCAGGTTGTGTAAATTTAAAACTAAAAGGAAACAATATCGCACCAAGTTTTAAAAAATTCCTCCTTAAAAGTCCTTTAACTTCCTTACCCGCAGTTTGGTATCGTTCATCATATTTCCCTTCAATTTTCATGTTGCCTTTTTCATCAACAATAATTTTTGATTTAGAAAAATACCCTGGCAGGAACACATTACCTATGACACATGCGTTCATTAACCGGCTCAATAGTTTAAGCGCGTTAGCCTGTCCCATAGGCACATATCGGGAAAACTCAAACAGTGGTAAGCCTTGTGTGCCCAATAATGAACCAAACGCGCTGTCTTTCTTTTTCGTTTTGACATTGAAGGAAAGTTGCCCCAATCCAAACTCACTGCTTTCGACTTTGCGACCAAAAAAGCGAGGAATGAAAAGCAAAAATGCTGCTGCCGGGCAACTTTGCACTTCAATTTCCTTGTTTTTAATTTTTAACGATCGAACAAGAATTTTTGTACTTGAAAGAGTCCCAGCGGCCAAAAAGACCGCTGAAGTACTGTAAGAATATGACGCCCCATCTCTTCCGACAGCATGTATTTTGCTCCCTTCTGGTTGCGACTCTACATTAGTTACACGTCGATCTTTGATCAAGGTAAAGTTAGGTGAGCGAAGCAACTCATCAAGATCATATTTCGCTGAGTAAATAGCCTTCTTACCACACCCCCAAAGGCAGTTTCCAGACTTGTCACACTTTTGTCTTTCACCTCTTTGCTCATTGAGCACAGCGATGCGTGAGCGCCCCAATTTGAATCTATTACTTCCAGCATTCTTAACTCTGTAATTATTATTAATGTAGGAAGCCAGAGGATCTATATCGATGGGATCAGAAGACCAACTATCCAGACCAAAATAATACTTCATATCATCTGAACAACGACCACTGATACCCATACGACGTGCAACAGTCGCGTAAGATGTATACATTTCTCTATAGTGGTGCCCAAAGTGATAGATCAGACTTCTTGAATCCCATGCTGCGACACCAGCCCCCCACGCCGTCGACAGTCCACCGAGCGCCATAGAACCTGCAACAAAAAAATTCTCTGTCTGAGTATTAAGTTGTTCACTAAAATCTTTAAACACATGTGATAGTGTTGGCACACGAAACTTAGGTGATACCGCACCACCATTTTTTAAGGAGAAATAGGTTTTTCCCAGCATCCATTCCCACTGCTTCTTATCATTTAGACGACTTATATAGTGAGGTACAGTTGGGCCGCTCAATGCAGTATCATTCCCCCAATCCAGCATCAACACTTTCTTTCCACTTGCTATTAATGGAAAGGCAGTTGAAGTTCCTGCTGGACCACTTCCGATAATGATTACATCATATATCATATTTTTTATCTCTAGTCGGGTGAACACCATATAAGAGTTTAAAGAAAGGCGCAGTAACTATGGCAATCACCTCTTTGAAAAGAGTTATTACAATATCTCTTATTGAACTACCAACAGTTCTATTTCGACAGTTTACAAACTCATTAAATCCTTCAGGCGTCGTCTCAATCAATATCGATGCAGCCACTATTCTGTCAAAAAGTTCGGGGTGTCGTGACAAGGTATTATCGTAATATTTAATCAGGTTTGGCGAAAAAATAAGTCGCTCTTTCAAATAAAGAGGCACACCATCATGTAACGTCTCAATGACATGAACATAACGTTTTATTAGGCTAGCCGACGGCAGTTGACCGTATACATAACTTAATACCGCTTTGGCTTCTCGAATAAGTAAGTATCTATTGACATTGCAGCTTCTACAAATACTTGGTATAGGTTCATCTTGGCAAAGATCTGATTCAAATAATTGATATCCAAAACTCAGCGCTAGATAACGATCCAAACCAAATGGTTTCAAAGAGGAGTGTTTCATCACTTCATTTAAAAGGTAACTTATCGGTTTGGGTATATAAAAAAACACTAAACTTTTATTTAACTTAAAAAAGGCTGTTTGACTAAGAAAGTCGTCAAACGCCATCGTATTGGTTATGATATTTAGCTTATGCTTTGTTGCATTGTCATCAAGAATCGTTTTAACACTCGCGCAAACTTGCCCAATGTAGGACGTTTGAATTTTCGGTATCGGCTTAAATATGGGTACCAGAGGAAGCTTTTCACTCAGACCAAGCAACATTTGATAGAAACCTTGCGGTTCACCACCATACACTAAGCCTAATCGCAACACATAAGCATTAGGTTGAGAGGAAAGATAATTTTCAATCTCCAACTTTACTCTCGCATATTTGGTTTGAACGGTTTTCTGTGCAGACAAGCTGCTGAAAAAGATAAACTTAGCTCCCATCGAAATAGTGTCTTCGTAGAGTTTTTTTGCCGCAGATATTTCTGTTTCTGCTGACAAATCTGCTTCTTTATCAAGTTTGGTGATTGCAGCAAGGTGCACAACGGCATTTACATCTTTGGGAAGATGGAAATTCTGATAGTCTGCAAGACTATACTTCAACGAAGTTATTCTCCGCTGGCTGCTTTGTTCACCGCTTCTAGAGCAGGCAATAACGTCTACGCCATCTTTCGTCAACGCATTGATTAGCGATTTGCCGATGTACCCCGTTGAACCAGTAATTAGGACTTTCAATTAGTTATACCTTAAATATAATCTTTTTGGTCACATAGAAGCTAAGTATCATGATCAATACATCAGAGCAGAACTTGAGTATAGATATATGTGCACTAAAATAATATTCAAACACAAGTAACAGTGTGGTTCCTAACATTGAGTTAGTAATTACGGCAAGTATATATTTCATGACTTGAGCCAATATTTGGTTTTTGTCGGCGCCTTTAAAGGTTACATAGCGATGCCCTAGAAAAGACATTGCTGCGGCAAAGGCCTTCGATGAAACATTGGCGAGAGCAACATCAAACTTTACGCTCATGGTCAGCAGCAAAAACATTCCCATCTCAAGTAAGTAAACCACTCCTTGAAGAAAGAAGTAGATGATTAATGATTTCATTTTTTATCTATCAGAAAAGACTGTCACTCACTTATTCATCAACAACAATTTGATAGCAGAACGTACGGAGAAGTATTGTTCAAGCGTTTTACGTCCATTTTCACCTAATTGCTCTCTAAGGTTGGCATCTTCCGCTAATTTTCTAGCTGCCTCAGTGAGCAATTCATCCTCCCCGTTGATATACGCAAACCCACACTGATTGTCGTTGATGTAGATTGACAAGTCATTGTCAGGATTCAAACTACCCAAAATCGGGAGTCTATTTGCTTTATATCCCAGCAGTTTGCCTGGGAAATTATGTGCTTTATGACTTCTTGCTAATGAGAACAGACCCACGTCTACCTGCGTGAGAATATCGGCGTAAACTTCCTGACTTACTGCCCCCATAACGGACAAGTTGTCAAGTCTCCACTCCTCTTTCTTTTCAAGAACCAGATCGAATTCATCCCCCTGCCCAACAAAGAGAAAATGAGCCGAAGGAACGTCTTTCATGTTCCTTACCAAACGAAGTAGGTTTGCCATATCTTGCGCATGGCCGATATTGCCACCGTAGAAGAAAAGGACTTTATCCTCTGTCGCGGTCTGTTTTCTGATATCAATCAGAGAACATGGCATGCCATGACACTTCATGTTTGACCAATTTCGAAGAACTTCGAGATTCTTAAACTGTGGATGTATTGAACTGAAGTAAGTCACATTGGCGTCGGACATCAAACCAATCTTATGAGACGCTTTGTAATTTAGGCGTTCAAAACACTGGAAATATCGTGCGACGATTGACCCTTTTCGAATGATTCCCTCATCAATGGCCCACTGAGGAAACATATCTCTAAGTATCAGATAGATTCGTGAATTGTGCGTCTTTCTCATCCAGTGCATTAACGGCCCAAAAAAGATGGTCGGAGAATAGTTAATACAGAGTTCGAACGGGTTTTCTTGAACTTTTTTGCGGATGGCCACCCAAGCCCGAAAAGATAAGAGCGACTCATTAATCGCCCTCTTTACCATGCCAACACCTCTAAGTGTACCGCTTCGAAAACGCCACACTTCAACATTGTTTACATAGTCAATAACCAGATCGCGCTCTTGATTAGACTTTCCCGGAGTAATAACAACAACATCATGTCCTTGGGACTGCAATTCGACCGCCAACTCGTTGAACATTTTCGCGTGAACACGTGTTCCTTCAGGCAAATATTCATCGGGGAACAGAGCAATTCGCACTAGTAGCGCCTCCAGACAATACGGTTTATGTAGTCTGTATAACTCAAAATCGTTCGAACCACTTTGTCTGATACGTTAGGGGCAACATAATCTTTGACGACATTGATTAATCGATTCGAACCTGATGCTTTCTGGTCTTCTAAGATGCTAATCGCTTGAATAATACGATCTACGTTCATACCCGTGAACATGACTGCACCTTCTTCAAAACCTTCTGGTCTTTCTTGAGCGTCTCGAATGTTGACCGCCGCAAGATTCAAAATTGATGCTTCTTCTGTGATGGTTCCACTATCGCTGAGAACGATAAATGCGTCCTTTTGTAGTCTTACATAGTCAGAAAAACCAAGTGGCTTTAGAAGTTGCACGTTTTTGTGAAACTCAAGATTCAGCGCATCAATTTTCTTGCGCGTACGTGGGTGCGTAGACACAATAATCGGGAGATCGTACTTCTCGCCGATCACATTTAGGGCTTCAACAAATTTATGGATATTAACCGAATCTACGTTCTCTTCGCGGTGCACACTCACCACAAAGTATTTATTTGGCAAAACGTTCAGCTGCCCAGTAATGGTTGATTGCTCAATTTTGTTTTTATAGAACGCCAATACCTCATCCATCGGACTGCCCGTCTTAACGATAAAGTTAGGTGAGATCCCTTCTGCTAACAAGTATTCACGCGCAATATCACTATACGGCATATTGACATCAGAAATATGGTCAACAATCTTGCGGTTGATCTCTTCAGGTACGCGTTGATCAAAGCATCGGTTACCAGCTTCCATATGGAATAACGGGATTTTGTGTCGCTTCGCGGAAATAGCTGACAGTGCGCTATTTGTGTCACCTAAGATCAGCACAGCATCGGGTTTCACTTCTGTTAGCAATTCATCTGACTTACAGATCACTTGAGATATGGTTTCTGCTGCCGAGCCACCTGCACATTCTAAGAACATATTGGGTGCGCGAATTTCTAAATCATCAAAAAAGATCTGATTTAATTCATAGTCATAGTTCTGACCTGTATGAACAAATATATGCTCGAAGTACGTATCCAGTTTCGCAATCACGCGAGACAAGCGAATAATTTCAGGTCTGGTACCTACAAATGTAACAACTTTTAGCTTTTTCATTTTTTATACCGTTTGACAAAGTCTGCGTGCATGTAGTCAACAAGCTCTTCCCAGGGAGGAGGAGTAAAGTCAATTTCAGTCCTTAACTTTGTAGAGTCCAACGAGCGGTCAATATGAAGTGTATCGTCTGGATTAATTAAGATATTTTTTTTGTAAGAATTGGATACCAGTTTCAGAAGCGTGTACTTGTCAATTGGATCAACGGACAAGTGGTATAGTCCCTTTACATCGCTATTAAAGATCTTTTCGGACAACATTTTTGCAATATAACACGTTGGCAAACCGGAGAAAATCGCCTTAGAAAAACCTCTAACTTGTCCTTCTTGAGACAAAAACCAATCAATCAGACTCAAATTAGAACTGAGTTCATGGCCAATGATTGAGGTGCGCAAAGTCAGGTGATTGCCGTATTCGACCTCACCCAGTTTCTTCGATAATCCATAGAGGTCAAATGAGTCTGGTGCACTTTCCTCGGTATACATACCTTGTTTACCAGTGAAAACACAATCCGTTGAGAAATGAATCAGCTTGGCAGATACCGTGTCACACAACGCAGCCAACTTGTGAGGTAACAAGGCATTAATGGAAATGGCTGCAACGTGATTTTTAGCAATATCATTCTGCTTAATTAAGCCTACGCAATTAAGAACCAACTGAGGCTTCAGACTCTCTACAACGTGCTCAATGGTACTGAAGTCGTCAACATCAACACTGGTGAAAATGTTTTCTTCGAATCCTTGGAAGTGTTCGCTTGGTTGATTTGCCCGAATTGTACCAAAAACGCTTAACTCTTTATTTTCGTGGAGGTTTGAGAACAAGCTGTAACCCAGCATGCCCGATGCGCCTATGACAAGTACTTTCATTTATACACCCTCTGGTACAAAAACATTGCCGCTTTCAATTTCACGAATGAAATCCAGTTTACGCAGCAACTCTTTCATTCCTTCAACGTCCAGAAGTTGGGTATTATGAGAGTTGTAGTCTTCGATTGTTGACAAATCCTTTTCTCCATTTTCAAAGTACTTGGAGTAATTTAAATCGCGGTTGTCAGAAGGAATACGGAAATAACGACCTTGCTCTTCAGCAACAAACATTTCTTCACGGCTACAAAGTGCCTCATATAATTTCTCACCATGGCGTGTTCCAATAACATTCATGCTATGGTCTTCTTTACCCATAATTTCTAGGATTGCTTTCACTAAAACGTTAATTGTTGCTGCTGGTGCTTTCTGGACAAAGATGTCACCGTTTTCACCGTTCTGGAACGCATGAATCACTAGGTCTACTGCATCATCCAACGTCATCATGAAGCGGGTCATATTTGGATCTGTCACTGTAATTGGTTGCTTGTTAACCACCTGGCGAATGAATAGTGGAATCACAGAACCACGAGACGCCATGACATTTCCGTATCGTGTGCAACAAATTTTCGTGTTGGTGTGCTCTAGGGTACGGCTTTTTGCGACAATGACTTTTTCCATCATTGCTTTGGAAATACCCATAGCATTGATTGGGTATACAGCTTTGTCTGTACTCAAACAAACCACTTTTTTCACGTTGTTTGCGATTGCTGCTTCAAGCAGATTCTCTGTACCCACAACGTTGGTTTTTACCGCTTCCATTGGGTAAAACTCACAAGACGGCACTTGCTTTAACGCAGCAGCATGGTAGATATAATCAACGCCACGAGTTGCACTCAACAAGCTATTGTAGTCACGAACATCAGCGATATAAAACTTAAGTTTATTGTTATTAAATTTTTTACGCATGTCGTCTTGTTTCTTTTCATCGCGACTTAGAATGCGGATTTCTTTAATATCGCTATCGAGGAATCTATTTAGAACAGCGTTTCCGAACGAACCAGTTCCGCCTGTAATTAGTAACGTTTTATCTTTAAACACGCTATACCTCACACATATCATTTAATAATTTAAAAAAGTCATTCCAGCCGGAATCAAAATTGGGTTCGAATTTTTTAAAGGTTGTCAGATCGGACTCTGACAACCTTTGAATTGCCTTAGACCAAAGTAACTCAGAGTCGGAGACAAATGTTACCCCTTCGTAACGTTCTAGTATTTCACGCGAAAAGCTAGTGTCAGCACTTATAATTGGTTGCCCGTTACTCGCAGCTTCAAGCAGGGGTAAGCCAAAGCTTTCAATTTTACTCGGATATACCATTGCAGATGTTTGTATATAAAATTTTTGTACATCCGAAAAGCTCAATTTACCCAGATACACCACATTGCTCGCCAGACCTAAGGCGTCTATCAAGCTGTCTAAATAGGGAGATTCTCCTTTGGCCATGGTTAAATAGAAGCCAATCTGAGAAATGTCATGATGCTGCATCAGTTCGTGGAGTGCCCTTAACACAACCTCATGGTCTTTAAACGGCTCAGGCGTTGCAGGGTAGAACAGCGACACTCGATGCTTAATTCGCTCGTCTTTTGGCTCATGGCCGTTTTTCACAGACAAATTCACTTCTGGCTTTAGGACGTATGTAGCTTCATTGCGAAGAGAAAACTTATTGACTAACGCCTCTTTCATCCAGTTTGTCTGAACGACAAAACGCGTGTGCTTGTCGTTGTGCAACAAGATGAAAAATGGATAGACGTACTTATAAAATGCCAGACCTCTTTCTCTTTTGGAGAAAAACGACCACTTCATGTCACTCAATGAAATCCCTTGATGGAGATATACTATCTTAGGCTTATTAGGAAAATATACCGAGGTATTCTGTAGTGAAACCACAGCATCAGGATCGATATTCTTTGCCTTTAGCGTTGCACGCAGCCCCTTCCAATCCCAAATAATTCTCTGAAAAGAAGATTGACGCTTTACGCGAGTAACATGAAAATTTTCTTTGTCGCGGACATTTTTGATCTCATCATTAATGAACAGATAATAGTCATGTTGGCTATCGCTGTATTCAATAAGTTGATTTAGTATTGTCAGCCCGCCACCACCAATCAGGCTAGTGGCCGAAATCGCTATTGCTTTTTTTTTCATCACATTAAATTTATTCTTGGCGAAAAACCATCACCACTTCTTCACCACACTTTTTGCTGAACATGGCTATCAGGTATGCCCCCCAAGAAAACGGAACCAACATTGACCATCTAACCACCTTTCCTAGTCCAGTAGCCCAAAACTGCCCAACAAATGACTCGTTATAGATGCCAAGAAACATACTGTTTTTCGTCATCACTTGACTCTTTGAAGAAGAGAATGATGAAAGCTCTATCAGCCTGCAGGCGCTGTGAACGCAAAAAACATTAACGTGTCTTGGTGTTTCCCAACCACGCCAGTTATCCTTAAATACTTTACGGGTCAAAGAGCCGGTGTTGGGTGTACTCGCATAAATAATACCTTCTTCATTGAGCAGTAACTTGAGACGTTCCAGTTCTTTGAGTGGTTCTGAGACATGCTCAATAACATGATTGAGAAAAATCACGTCAAATTTAGCGTCTGTAGCAAGTGATGGAAGTACTTCACATCCTGCATTTTTAGCAACTTCCATCGCTTTGCTGTCAAAGTCATATCCGTAGACATTCCCAATGCCAAAAGCTTTCAGTTTGCGAAGAAAATTACCGTTACCACAACCAAAATCGAGCACTGACGTGGATGCCAAATCTTGGCCAGTAAACAGCGTTTCCCAATCGGAATCGAAATGGCACATTTCTTTGGGGATCAAATGCGTCAATATTGACAAATTCTGTGGTGTTGTTTCTCTATGCGTTGAATACTCACCGTAAAGTGTCGATAAATCAAATTTTTCAGGCACTTTGGCAGAAACGTGGCCGCAGTTTGGGTTTAAGCACTGAACATAATCAAACTTAATAGATAGAGCACATTCATAGTCTGGCCTTCCTGGCAAAATTTTTTTCGTCTCACTCGAACAAAAAAGACATATATTCTCGTTTTTCAAGAGGTTCTCCGTTTCATGTAAGACTCTCACTCCTTCCATATTCCTTATAAAAATGAAAAGGCTCAATTATTTTTCAACGATCGTTTTAACAATTAAATTGATTAACACTGCTACTGATAAATAACTCTTGCGTTGAAGCGTTACTTGGCATTCATAAACTCAACGTATTTATCTACTGCTTCATTGATATTTTCGCAGTTTGCGATCACGGACTTACCACCGCTCGGCGTAGGATTTTTGAGCCTAATCAGGATATTTTTCAATCGGTTAAGTTTTAACTTCACTTTTTCCATTATGAGAGACGATAAGCTGATTGAAACGCCTAATTCTTCACAATTTCTTTTCGCGATAGCAATCTTGTTACCGTATTCAGCATGATTTGTCTGACACAGAGAAATCAATCTCGCAAAGTTAAATTTGTCTGCGAGATTGTATACATGAAGAGTCTCAATTGCTGCCTGAGACCAAGTCGTCTCAACAGAGAAGAAACGAGGTATACGCTCGTCCCATTTAATATCCTTAAATGGCTTGATATGTTCGTCGTCATCGAGAGAGCCTTTGTGCTTGTTCAGCGCACTTCGTCCTGTATTACTACCTCCAGAAGCGCCAGGAATAGTTACTGGATAATCGAGAGTATAATATTCTTCCGTTTGCGCAGCTAATGAAATAGCAATAGATATGTCAGGACTGATTCCTAAAAAGTAGTTACCGTTCTTTTCTTTAATTTTTTCCAACAATGTTTTCTGTACTATTCCGTGATATAGCTTCGGTAGTTCATCAGTACCTTGACAGGCATTCCTCAGTGCTTGCTGGAGTTTTTTCTTACTGTCGCATCTCTTCCAATCACCACTAAATTTATCGATATACAATTTTCCTGCATGTTTGTCGCCCCAGACTTTAGTAATAAAGTCTGGCCAAGAGTAAGTCGCAATGATTCGCGGAGAGAGAACGCTAACCTCGCGTTCTTTCATTAATTCAATCACTCGCTCTATTTCAGGACAAACACTGTCATCATCCCCAATCAAACATACATACTCACCCATTGAGGATTCTACAGCGAAATTGTAGTTTTCTGTCATAGATAGACGTTGGGTGTGATGCGTATATTTCAGCCGAGATATATGGCTATATTTTTCTAACAACGATTTTAACGAGTCAGATTCACTGGTATCACTCACGACAACTTCAACATTTTCGTGAGTGTACGCTAGAATTGACTCTATCGAATGAACTGCATATTTCTGTCGGTTATGAGTTGCAATAACAATCGATAACAAATACTCATTTTTCATCTATATGTCTCATCATATAAAAAGCATAAGTGGTTATTAATAGTAATGACATCATTCCGATTGGGATAATAATCAAAAGTTCATTAATATTCGATAATGATTTCAGTAAAAAATTAGCAAGCAGAAGAGTTAACATACATATAAATATAGGTATAAGCATACTAAATGCTATCCATTTAAATTTATTCTCTATTGCTGTAACATTTTCAAGATTAATAAATATAAGTAATAATATAATAACATTATAAGCAAACCAACATTTCGCCACGTCTATCGGCGTTAAATATGACGCTGCATAAGTCTGAGCAATAATCATAATTATACCCAAAAAAACATTGACCTTCACCAGATATGAAATTCTACCAAATGCAATTTGTGCACAATAAGGGATCATTAAAACACCTTGAATCAGACTGCCTAAAATTAAGTACCTTAATACTCCCGATACCTCTGTTGCTAAAACCTCATTGCCAAAAAATAGTAAGAGAACATATTTTGAATATGCTGCAGCGTAAATGCAAACCGATGTAACGCCGATCATCATGATCAATGAATTCTTAGTTATTTCTGCTTGATAACGATGCATTTGGTTGGAGGATTTGAGCTCCACCAATTTAGGGAAAAGGTAATAATAAAATGCAGAAGTGAAGATCATAGGAAAACTTGCGATAGTGAACGCTAAAGAGTAATAACCAAGAGTTTCACTCGATACAAATTTTGCCAGAATTAACTTATCACTTTGGAAACACAGAGAAGACATTATGACGAGAAATAACATCTTATTTTTAAAGCTCTTGTTTTCTAAATTATCATGCTCGTTGATTTCAAAAATATCATTATATTGAGATTGATAATGACAAAATTTATTTTTTACCACTAATTGCAATGCGATAGTGTAAATAACATTAGCGATAAGAAATATTAAGAAGTATGCGAAAACATTAAGACTAAAATATAGAACAACAAAAGTTGCTAATGGGTATCGCATTATACTGAACGCAATATATAGTTTATTGAATTTTACTTGATGCCCTGTTCCACACAAAGTAGCCTGATAATAGATTTGTAAAAATATCAATGACAGAGATGCCGACATCATGATGTTTATTTTACTTAGGCTATCACCGTGTGAATTAGCGAAATAAGTAAAGAGGAATAGCGAAACGAAAAAAAGCAGAAAGGATACCTTCAAAAAAGTGATGAAACACTGCCTTACAAACGAACCTGTCAGTAAGATATCTCCGCGCGAGTAAGAGTTTGAGATATTTTTTGTATAAGCTGCACTTATCCCCCCATCAAGAAGCATGAGAACAGATTGCATTGCTGTAAAAAGTCCTACAAGCGCATACCCCTTTGGTCCAATAGCATCAATTAGAAAAGGAAGTGAGACCAACATCATCAATGCTGACAAACATTTTCCAAGTATATTAGCTAGTAACTCTCGATTCATCCAAATCACCAAAAAGACGACGATATAATGTCGATATATAGACTATAGAAAATCCACTTAGCATAAATAAAGAAAATAGTCCGTATCTGACTTTATTATTATTTGCATAATAGACAGTCATATACTTAGATTCTTGGTATAATCCACGATTTTCAACAATCGATATTAACTCTAGGTAGGGTTCAAGAAGGTTGGAACAAAGTCTATCGAAGTAATAACAAGTACTTTTAGGATCTCTGAATCCATCAACATATTCTAATGTTGTTTTACGATATATTCTTTCAATATTTTCTTTGAAAAGATCCATCGAATCCCTATATAAATTTAAGTCACCGACTACTTTTACCATATAAATACCTGTTCCGACCCGCTTTATGTCAATCATCTCTTTGATTTTATGATAAAGAGTAACCGAATCCTCAATCATTAATAATTCTGGACGTTCATTTTTTATTAACTCAACTAAATCCTTAGCAAAAACTATATCTTCGGTGAGATTTTTAGTAAGCTGATCTAATGGCGGTTTTGGGTTTCTAAAATTACCATATCCATCATAAGTTGGCGTAATGAATAAGTAACCCTCATAAACTGTAGTATCTTGTTTTTCTGGCATGAATTTATATCCTAAGTATCCAGAAATTATCGTAGCAACCAATAGTATTAAGAAGTTTTCTCTCAAATTTAAAAATATAATCCTCATGAATTAATTACCCTTGAGTTTCCATAAATTATTGGTAAAAAATATATCATTGGGAATGCCTCAAATGTTATCGTTGTCATTCCAAATATTACATATACAGCAATAATTGAAAGTCTCGAACTATTCTTATCGATTAGTGCCTTATAAGTAAAGTAAATCACAACACCAAGATACATTAGAGAACCTAAATATCCAAGATTTCCTTGAACTGATGCAATAACTGAATCAGCAGCTTCATAAACCTTACTAGGATCTAACATTGAAAAAAGTAAATTAGCCGTATTAGTATTGTAACCAAACTCACCAGACAGAAAACCTACATTTTGGAATGCAACCATTATCAGATTAAATCGTCCAACACCAGATAAAGCCACATAGTTTTCACGATTTAACAGACCATCTAAGTTAAGTAGAATAGTAGGTAATATTATTATCAATGATAATGCAGAAAACATTATGTACCGGATAGGCACGATGAATATCGTCAATAAAGCAACTAATGTAATCAAACCAGTACCAGATCTGGTCAAAAATATAGAAAATGCTCCAACTAAAAATAATAACATTGTTGCTTTTCTATTAAAATATTCTTTTTTATAAGCAAGAAAAGCAATTGCTGCACATGTGAAGAATGCACTTGTATTCGGTGCCATGAATATACCGATAACACGGGAAGACATACCAAAATCAGTAGTTCCAAACCAATGAGGCATAAAGGATAACTGGTAAATTTGAGTGACTATGTTAATAATAAAAATGTATGAAATAAGATAGACAGATGTCTTTTCGAGTTTTTTTAGATCAATAACCGTTAGCCATATTATTATAAAGACAGGTAGTATCCATCGAAATCCAGCAAGAAAATAAATTTCCTTTGTATCAATGTATGTATATACTGCACTAATCAAAACAAACAAACCAAACATTAAAGTTGTAATCAAAAGTGGTGTTTTTGATCTGTACAAAAACAGTGGTAATAATGTAAAAAAAAGCGCGATGACAAGTATATCTTTTATAAATTTAAAAATAGGAAATATTCCTGCACTAGCGAGTGATGTAAAAGCACCAGAATACATAGGAATTTGATCAAAGACACTCATCACCGTAGTAAACGAGAGTAATATGAAATAAAGCCTTATAATTAAGGCCTCCATTTCTTCTTCGTTGTGAAGTCTTTTGATACCCAAAATATTTTTCGATATTGCTGTCATCTAATGGCACTCCCTTATGCGCGGAATCCGCATAAGTACCACCGTCATGCCCATCGCCCTAGTTATCATAGAAGTAGAGGAAACACCATGACTAAGATCACCAAATCGCTTCAAGAAATCCAACCGAACTTCTACATATAGGCTAATCGCTTTCCAGTCATCTCGGCCAGAAAGTACAGCACAAATTGTTAACAAAATGATATCAGTTAACTTGTGCTCGACTTTACCTTTTTGGTGGTAATCTGGAGTGATATCGAAATACATAAATGGTTGCTGGTTACTCATCATTAGACCTCCAATTTGTCTATGGAGGTAATTAGAAAACACTAAAAATGATCGTCAAATTGATCATTGATTAATTGTTTGTTGTGTGATGCCGTTATCCATCGACACAAGAAAACTGTGAGCTCACTATGCTACAAACCGTTTAAAGATGCGTATGTTCATGATTTTTCCTTGGGCACGCTACCGCCCTTAGGTCTAACTCCTACAAGCGGTTCTACCTTAAGTGAACTCTTCCTTTACAAAATCAGGAAGTACTATTGGGCAGAAATACTACATCAAAACAATACATAGCGCGAGACTGTCGCTAGCCTAGATTAGATTTTGTGATTACAGCCACTAGCTAAGCCGCTATAATGCGCATAATTGTTCGTATTATAACCATAGGAATTTTGTATGATCATCGTAACTGGTGGCGCTGGCATGATTGGCAGCAACATTATCAAGGCGCTTAATGAACAAGGTATTAATGATATTCTTGTTGTCGATAACTTAAAAAATGGTCGTAAATTCAAAAACCTGGTTGATCTGGACATTGCCGATTATATGGACAGAGATGATTTCTTGGTGCAGATCATGTCTGGTGAGGATTTCGGCCCTATCGAAGCCGTATTTCATGAAGGCGCTTGCTCTGCCACTACCGAGTGGGACGGCAAGTATGTGATGCTTAATAACTATGAATATTCTAAAGAGCTACTACACTACTGCTTAGAGCGCGACATTCCATTTTTGTATGCTTCATCAGCCGCAACCTATGGCGATACCGATACCTTCATTGAAGAAAAAGAGTATGAAGGTGCGCTGAATGTGTATGGCTATTCCAAGCAGCAGTTTGATAACTATGTGCGCCGCATTTGGCAAGAAGCACAAACACACGGTGAGACCCTTTCCCAAATTACCGGTTTTCGTTATTTCAATGTCTATGGCCCGCGTGAACAGCACAAAGGCTCAATGGCTTCTGTTGCTTTTCATTTAAATAATCAAATGAATGCGGGTGAAAACCCGAAACTGTTTGCAGGTAGTGAAACCTTCCAGCGTGATTTCGTTTATGTGGGTGACGTCGCGGCTGTGAATTTATGGTTTATGAACAGCGGAGTATCCGGTATTTATAACTTAGGTACTGGCAATGCTGAATCTTTCCAAGAAGTGGCCAAAGCCGTTATCAAGCACCATGGTAAAGGTGAGGTTGAAACCATTCCATTCCCAGAGCACTTAAAAGGTGCTTACCAAGAGTTCACCGAGGCCGATTTAACGAAATTGCGCGCCGCTGGTTGCCAACATCAATTTAAGACGGTGGCTGAAGGTGTGGCTGAGTATATGGCGTTGATTAATAAGTAATGATGGCTGAAATCACTCCCTACTAACCTCCCTCTAAAAGGGGGAGGAACTAGTAAACATATCTCCCTAAAAGGCTGCTCTCTTCTTACTGGAAGACTAATATGGAGTAACCATTGGAAGGGGAAGAATGAAAAATTGATCGTGTTTTTTAGACATATGAAAAGCATTTGCTGCTAACTCGTGGAGTATTGATGAATATATTAATGGCCTTATCTCAACTTGAGGTCACTGGGGCAGAGGTTTACGCCACAACCGCTGGCGATGAACTGACAAAGCGTGGGCATAAGGTATTTTATGTTTCCGATACGCTAACAAAACCTCACCAAGGGCTATTTTATAAACTCCGTTTTAATAAACGCAGTATTCCTCGCCGCTTTTGGCATGTGGGTTATCTTATTTATCTGATTAAGAAACACCATATCCAACTAGTGCATGCTCACTCTCGCGCCTCCAGTTGGAGTTGTCACATTGCTTGCAAATTAACAAATACGCCTATGGTCACCACAGTACATGGTCGTCAGCCTGTACACGCATCTCGTAAAAAATTTCACGCCATGGGTGACAAAGCACTACCGGTTTGTGAGGCCATTGAACAACAACTCATGACTGAATTGAATGTTCCACAAAGCTCGCTCGTCGTAAGCCGAAACGGCATTGAAACGCAAGAATTCACTTGGCAAAACGCTCCTCAAAATAGCAAACCCGTGGTCAGTATTATTGGTAGGTTAACCGGCCCCAAAGGGGATCTTTGCTATCGGTTGCTCGATGAGTGTTTAGACTCAGCAAAATACCAGATTCAGGTCATATCTGGCTCTAAAATTGAAGCGCGTTTTGATAAGTTTACTTCTGACGTTCACTTTCTTGGTTATTCACAAGATGTCGTCTCGATACTTGCTCAATCAGACTTAGTCATTGGGGCTGGCAGAGTGGCAATGGAATCTTTGCTGTGTGGACGGCCTACCCTGGCAATCGGTGAGGCAAGTGCAATTGGTATTGTCGATGACGATAATATCGCTGCGGCCATGGCAAGCAACTTCGGTGACATCGGGCCTAAAGATCTCGATATTGATTTTTCAAAAGTTAGTCAATATGTAGAACAAGGGTTAAAAACACCACACTGCTCGCCACAAGTCAGTGAGATAATTCAGCACAGCTACAGCTTAACCAATGTGGTCGATCAAATAGAAGATATTTATCAAACGGTTCATGTTGAAAAGCTGCGTAAAGAGATGCCGATTATTATGTATCATCGCTTTATTAAGGATGAAAGTGAAAAGGGCGTACATGGTACCTATCTGCATATTGACATGCTTGAAAAGCACTTCAACCTGCTAAAAAAAATGGGGTTTGAAACGCTAACCTTTAAAGATTTAGCGGATAAAGGGCTTATTCACCGCCTTGAATCAGGCAGGCGCTATATCATCTTAACGGTTGATGACGGCTATCAAGATAACTACGAATTGATGTTGCCGCTATTACGAAAATACGGTTTTAAAGCGGTTGTCTATGTAGTAACGGGGGAGGATTTTAACCGTTGGGATGTTGAAGTACCGAGCAACCCAGAAAAACCAGTGCCTTTAATGTCTCGTCAGCAAGTCAAAGCATTACACGATTCAGGGCTAGTTGAAATTGGCGGCCATACAATGACTCATCCATTTCTCAGCAAACTCAGTGAATCTGAACAGCGTAAAGAGATCTCACGCAATAAGCTTGAACTCGAAGAGCTACTAGGCGAACAACTGGTTTCTTTTGCATACCCCTATGGCGATCATGATGCGCACTCAAAACAGATCGTGCATCAATGTGGCTATCAATTTGCGGTTGCAACCAACAGCGGCCCATTGTTAATTCATCAAGATCCATATCAAATACGACGTATTGCTATTTTCCCTAAAACCGATGTGTTTGGCCTATGGCGCAAAGTGCGCGGTAATTATACATTCAGAAAATCGACGAAATAATAAGAATGGAATCACGAATGAACAAACTTCTTAACGTGAATAATTTTGCGCTATCATCATTATTCTTAGTTCCAGCACTCCTTCTATCGACTAATAATTTTAGTGTTGTCATTGTCGCATTTATCGTTTTATTCTCAATTCACGACCTAGTTAAGAATAAAACTCATTGTGATTTTAATAAATATGACTTACTGATCACTTGTTGTCTTGGTTCCTATTTTTTTGCCAATTTACCAATTACAATAGTCGATGGTAGTACGTTCAGGTACTTTCAAGGCGGTAGTCGTTTATTGTTATGTATTCCTGTTTATTTAATGTTCAGAAAAGCTTTCATCCTCCGCTCGGCACAAGCCTATGAATGGTTATCTATTGGCGTCATAGTTGGTTCTTTTGGTGCGCTGGTTATTGCTCTTTATCAGTTCGTTATACTCCATATGCCACGTGTTGACGGTTTTCTCTTTAGTATCAACTTTGGTTATTTGGCGTGCTCATTGGCATTTCTATCTTTATGTTTATCTATAAAAAATCCTAAATATAGAGTCTTATTATTTTTAGCATTCATCGCCTCAATTATTTCAACAGTATTAACTTTAACTCGTGGCGCCATATTTGCTATTCCGCTACTTCTGATATTGTGTGCGCTACTAAATTGGAAAAGACTAAATCTAAAATTAACATCAACGTTCATTGTGGGTTTTATCGCTCTATCATTAGGGACTTATTGGAATTCCGATTCAGTAAAACAACGAATAGATTATACAGCTTATGAGGTGTCTCATATTATTTCCGGAGATGTAGAAGCGGCAACATCTACAGGTACTCGATTCTATTTATGGAAAGCTGCAACGGAAGCGTTTAAACAAAGCCCATTCATTGGTTTACCTTATAATGAACGAGAAACTCTCAATAAGCAGCTTTATGCTGAAGGTAAAGTGAATGAATACACTCGGAATTTAACTCGTGGTCATGCCCATAGCCAATATTTCGAAATGCTAGCGAGTAATGGAATATTAGGTATAATTGCCATTATTATGATGCTTGTAGTACCTTTTGCGGTCTTTACTCAACACTACAGGAAAACCGATAGCCTCTGGGGTTACACAGGTACGGTATTTGTCGCTGGGTTCATGCTCTTTTGCTTAACAGAAGCACCATTACAAGCTAACTTAATCAGCGCATTCTATGGCTTTATGCTTGCAACCTTCTTTGCTCTTATTCGTATAGAAAAGTACAATGCCGTTCAACAGCCAAACTGATGAGCAGCAGGACATGAAGATTCTGATTATCGGCCCTTCTTGGGTTGGCGACATGGTCATGTCGCAAAGCCTCTACACCACATTGAAGCAAAACTACCCCGCTGCGACGATTGATGTTCTAGCCCCCGCTTGGTGCAAACCGATTTTGGAGCGCATGCCAGAAGTGAATTGCGCCATTGAAATGTCGATTGGACATGGCGCATTTAATCTTGTAGGTCGATGGGCACTGGCTAAAGAATTAAAGCGCAATGGCTATACGCACACATACGTTTTACCTAACTCGGCTAAGTCAGCTTTAATTCCTCTGTTTGCTGGTATTCCATCTCGTACGGGCTGGAAAGGTGAATTTCGTTATGGTTTGCTCAATGATCTTCGCCCAAATCGCAAAGTTTTTCAGTTTATGGTGGAGCGTTATGTTGCTCTTGCTTATTCTAAGGAAAGCATGCTTAGTGAAGTTCAGCTAGAAACCTGCCCTCGCCCTTCTCTATTCATCGATAGCAAAGCTCAACAGTATACAATGTCAAGATTAGGTTTATCGACCCTAAAACCGATTATCGGTTTATGCCCAGGAGCAGAATTTGGCCCGGCTAAAAGATGGCCAGATAAATACTATGCTGAAGTTGCGAACGCTTTGATTGAAAAAGGCCAACAAATTTGGTTATTTGGTTCAGCCAAAGATAAAGTGGTGACAAGCGCTATCCGCAATGCGCTTCCGAAGGAATTACAAAATTCGTGCTTTGATCTAGCCGGTGAGACATCCTTAATTGAGGCAGTTGATTTGCTTGCAGCTTGCCATACTGTCGTCTGCAACGATTCTGGGCTGATGCATGTATCAGCCGCTGTTGGGTGTAATATTGTTGCAATATATGGCTCAAGCTCACCAAAATACACACCACCATTGGCAGATAGTGTCGAAATTATACACACTGACATAGAATGCCGCCCTTGCTTTCAACGCGAGTGTCCACTTAAGCACCTTGACTGTTTGAACAAGCTATCACCAGATTTGGTAATGGCTGCCGTAAACAAATTTATTGGATAAACTTGATGCAACATCTTTGGTTTGAACGCGGTGCTTATGCATCCAAGCAAGCAAAAAAATACTTAACTCATGAGTTTTCACCCGAGAAGGTGAAAAAGATTGCGATTTTTCGTCACGCTGCATTAGGTGATCAGGTCATTGTTCGCCCCTTTCTTATTGAAGCGAGAAAATTTTTTCCTAACGCAAAAATCACGCTAGTGGGTGTCTCTAACTATCAATATGGAACACCTTCAGATCTCGCTGATGAAACCATTTTTATGATTGGTCGACATCGCAAGCATGAACTGAATTGGAAGCAGAAGATCCAGCAATTTACGCAATTAGAAGAACAAGACATCATCTTTGATGTAGCTGGCACAAGCCGTTCTTATTGGATGACGTTGCTCAGTAAAGCCAAGTTGAAATTTGGTTTCCCATACAAACCTTATTTATGTGGAAGCTTGTACAATATTGCGGTATTTCGATCTGATTTTCAGCCAGAGCTTGAATGCATGCTCGATATGCTGAAAATGCTCGGACATAACCCACAAAGACCATTAGATTTTGGGTACCCAAGTCACCTAGAACTGTACGATAAAGAACAAAGCAAACCTAACATTCTCTATTTTAATGGCGCATCAACTCAATCAAAAATTCTGACTCGAGAACAAATGAAGAGTTTCATTGAGCTCGCAATTACAACTTTTCCAAACCATCAACATGTCTATCTAGAAGGAAAAAATGATTTTGAAAAAGGTGATTTTCTTCGTCATTTGGAAGTTAACCATAATTTCACGATTCAGCCTTGTCTGTCATTAGATGAACTAGTCGAATACATTGCCAAGGCGCGCTTAGTGGTGGCTCCTGATACGGGAGTGAGAAATATTGCTGTGTCAACTCATACACCGACCGTTGGTATTTTCTACTCAACCGTACCATTTAGATACACTCCATTAGAAGGTGATCACCGCATTGTCATGAATGCGAACGGTGATATTCCTAGTAACCAACAAATTATTGCAGAGATGGCTACTGCATTAGAACAAAATAAAGAGACAGTATGAATAACTTCCCTATTATGGTTGCAAACCGCACCATCAAGTTGATTGGTAATATTTTTAAAGTGCTTTCATACCCATTCCACTTTGTTTTTCCTAAAGTACGATTCACTATTCCTGAATATTCTCCAGCCAAAATTCAAACAAAAAATAGCAGTGGTGTACCTAAAATTATTTGGCAAACCAACTATTCAAACCGTAGTAGTCTACCTATCTATTTGAATTATCTATTCAATCGTCTAATGTCACTAAGCTACGATTATCGCTATGTCAGCACCGAAGCACGAGAAGAATATTTACGCGAAAATGCATCACAAGAAGTTTATGATGCATATATGAAGTTGACCGATGGTGCTGCTCAAGCCGATTTATGGCGTGTGACAACTTTATACCAACAAGGCGGTGTCTATATGGATATTGATGCCACATTGGTTTGGCCGCTTAGTCGACTACTAAAAGGCATCAATGACGCGTTATATATCAAGATCAAAAATGGGACTGAAATTACTAATTACTTTTTAGCGACAGCGCCACAAAACCCTCATTTCCAGAAAGTGATGGATACGATTGTGTATAACATCCAGAACTATGATGTTAAAAAAGGAGTTTACGGGACAACAGGACCTGCGGTATTCAATGATGTTTTAAAAGATGAATCCATTCAATATCGTCGTCGCCGTCATGTTTGTATCCAAGGCACATTTACCAATGAGTATTTTCAATATTTAGACAAGCCTCGTGGTAAATGGACTCACCAGAAACCTGAAGATCTAATCAAGAAGTAAACGAGGTCATTGTGCTCATTCGTTGGCTGTATACGTTCCTACTCACTATTGTTTCTCCATTTTTGATGTGGAGTCTGTACAGAAAACGAGATGGCAAGCCATCCGTGGGTGCTCGCTGGAAAGAACATTTTGGTTTCACACCGCCACTTGAAACTAATAAATCACCGATTTGGATCCATGCGGTATCGGTTGGAGAAACACTTTCCGTTTCTCCACTGATAAAAAAACTCAAATCACAATATCCTGATCAGCCGATTGTTATTACCACCACAACGCCTACTGGTGCAGAACAAGCGGCTAAATTACAAGGTATTGCCGAACATCGCTATATGCCATTTGACTTCTCTTTTGCCATTCGTGGTTTTTTAAATGCTATCAAGCCTAGCCAACTACTCATCATGGAAACTGAGCTTTGGCCGAATACGCTACATACTGTCGCAAGATCGGGTATTCCTATCACTGTTATTAATGCTCGTTTATCTGAGCGTTCATGCCAGCGGTACGCAAAAGTTCAGCCAATATTTAACATGCTAGCGAAAAATTTAACCCGAGTACTATGTCAATATCCCGACGATGCACAGCGCTTTATTCGATTGGGTGTGACAAAAGAAAAAATTTTCGTCACTGGCTCAATTAAGTTTGATATCGATATAGACCAAACAACCATACAAAAAGGCCAGCAGTTAAGATCTAATCTGGGGAGAAATCGTCCAATTTGGATTGCGGCAAGCACTCATCAAGGTGAGGATGAACAGGTATTAGCAGCCCATGCTGAAGTACTTAAAGAGCACCCTAACGCATTGCTTATTCTTGTCCCGCGTCACCCAGAGCGATTTAATGCTGTTTTTGAGCTGTGTAAAACACAATTTATTAGTGTGCGACGAACTGAAACAGAGTCTGAACTTGATCCAGAAGTACAGGTGTATCTAGGTGATACAATGGGAGAAATGCTGGTACTAATGGGTGCTGCTGACATTTGTTTTATGGGCGGAAGCTTACTGGGTGATAAAGTTGGAGGTCATAATATGCTTGAGCCTGCAGCACTAGGTAAACCAGTGCTAACAGGACCAAGTTACTATAATTTTACGGATATAACAGAACAACTAATCAAAGCTGAGGGATTAGAGGTTGTCACTACGGCTAAAGCAATCTCAAAATCTATATCTCAAGCATTCAATGATAAAAATGTACTTCACTCTAAATCACAATCAACTCGACTCGTAATTGATAAAAACCGTGGATCACTAGCGAACACAATATTAGCCATTGAACTAATAATTTAATTAGGTTAGTGCTTGCTTTAGCTGTTCCTCTCCAAAATTATTGATATCTGTAATAGCAATAATAACATTTGCATGTTCAGAGTTAGGGTGCCAGTTGCTGAAATTAACCTTATCTTGTTTATAAATTGCAATCTGCGGTTTATTAAAACCAGATGCGACGTGAACTATTGATGTATCAACAGAAACCACTAACTTCGCTTTCTCGACAATAGCAATGGCATCATAAATAGAATCACTCTGATCAAAGTGACGAATACTTGCAGTAGTAAGGGACATAGCGTCCAAAAGATCTCTTGTATCAGGAGCCGATAATAGAACCACACTCAATGACTTATCCCATTCTTTGATTGCACTAATGATTTTATTTATCGAGTCCTTGTTCAACTTCCTTTCGTTGCCACTACCAAATGGATTAATCAGCACAAACTCATTGATATTATTTTCAGTCAAGAAAAGTTGTGCTTTTTCCATAGAAGAGGGAACAAGAGGAACTATATAATTCTCTGCTGATTCAGTTATACCCAATAGAGTTGCAATATAGTTAAACTTATCAGCATAATGCATATTTCTAATATCATCAGAAATTTTTAAATTAATCAGCTTTAAATCAGGATCTAGGCCAATATTTATTTTAGACTTTAACTTATTCAGCAAATAAATATCTTTCATTTTCATATCAAGATTAAAAGCGACTACTGCATCGACCGACCCAACTTGCGTACAGACTTCTTTCATTTCACTGTATGACGGTCGCTTACTTAGATGCACAACTTGATCAACACCAAAGTGTTCTGTAAACAATGGTGCCATCGCAGAGGTAGTCAGCACTTTAATTTTTATTTCTGGGCGGTACTTTTTAAGTTTCTTGAGTACCCCGGAGGAAACAATAGCATCACCCAATTTTGCATCATTACGGATAAATAGAATGCTATTAACATTCTCTAAATCTAATTTAGATACTTTTGATGAATCAAAAAGAATGATTCCAAGATGACGTCTTATTTTATCTCTGGTAATTTGAAGTCGAGATATGAGTCCTCTTATCATAGATAATTACCTTTTAATTGATTTATGCATAACATTCCACCATGTCAATCTGATGGTCCTTGAAAGCCTTTCTATTTCTCTAAACATTTTATTCTTTAAGGCAACTTTGGCTAATTTTTTTTTGTTCTGAATTTGGCTTTCCATATCAGATGGATTGTATATAGCATATGGCAATAATCCCATAGAAGATATGTGATGTTTATATGGTTCGCCAATAAAATTATCGACAGCACATAACCATTGCTCACTTTCGTCTAAAAATCTACGTGCCGCTTTCGGTGTAATGCTATATCCCCTAGCTCCTCCAGCATTATCCATCCACATCACAACTTGAAAGCCATCATGAGTATTTTCAATCATTTTACAATTAAAGTTTGTATCCTGAGGTTCAAGACGTAAATAGTCGTATTTTTTATGTAACTCAGGAAGCTTATCAATAACAAGCGAAAAAAATGGTGTTGGTAAAAAATCATCTTCAAATATTACTATGGGCTCATCTAACTCAACGCATTTTTCCCAGAGTGAATAATGACTCGCATATACGCCCTTTTCCCCAGGAGTCAAAGGTCTACCACGATATTTGATTCGATAATCATCATTTGGCTTCATAGCCAACTTAGGTGGTAACCCACTAAAACCATTTACAGCTTCAAAAAACTCACATTCAACATCTATTTCTGACAGTTTTTTCTGGACCCGCTCTCGTCTAGCATTGGCCTCTTTCAAGTTAATCACAAATAATTTCATTTTCTTTTACTCTCACTATACGCATGTAATAGTTGATCAAAACTTATCTTTAAGGTGTTGATAGATCTATTTTTTTGTTCTTTCTCAAACGATCGCTTCAATCTATCTAAATTTCCTTTCTTCCAGCTCTCGCCTTGTTGCTGGCAGCACTTATCAAAATCAATAATCCATACCTTCTCTTGGTCATCAATCAAGATGTTATGGATATTGAGATCGGTGTGATTAACTTGCGCATCATGCATTTTGCGGATTTCTCGACCTATTTTTTCATACATTTCAGTCGGTAATGGACGTTCTTGTAAAATAGACACCAGATCGCGGGCGTTCGGGATTTTTTCGCTGAGTAAATCGGCCTGGTAACAAAAAGTGCGCTTTACTGCTCGCGCTGCAATCGGGCGTGGAACATTTACCCCAGACTCTCTCAGAGTATTGAGCAATTCAAATTCTTGGAAGCTGCGCGTTTTCTGCCAACCAGAAAAAAAGTAGTGATCACTTACTAACTTACCGAACAATCCACCACGCTTATAGTGGCGTAGTGCTGCTTCTATTTTTTCAGCTTTTACAAACCATGTCGTACCGCGTCCCATTGCACTACCTGTGACGCTACCAGCCTGCAGCCAAAACTCAGGGTTAAAACAGCGGAGCGGATCTTCAACTAGAAAATGCTCGTCATACCAAATTGTTTGATTCTCTTTTTTCAGCGTTTTCATCGTTTCACTTTTTAATGACGAGATTGAATGTGCTTCATCATGCTTGTTTGGTATTTTACATTTATCGGCGCTATCTGCATAATTCTTACTAACTTTCTCTATACCGATGTCACTTATGGCTCTCTTTTCTTCTGCTCCACGCTCAATTTGTGTGTTGCGTCTGTCGGCGATTGGCGATGTGTGCAATGCAGTGGCCACCGTGCAAGCAATTCAACACCAATGGCCTGAAACTCATATCACGTGGATCACTGGAAAACTGGAAGCGCAGTTACTCACTGATTTGCCTAATGTAAACGTGGTTATATTCGACAAAAAACAGGGATGGAAAGCATATCAAAAACTGTGGGCAGAACTTAAAGGGCAATCCTTCGATGCGCTTTTGCATATGCAGTATGCCTTTCGTGCCAGTATTGCCACTCTGGGTATTAAAGCTAAATATAAACTCGGTTTTGATGCCGCCCGCAGCCAAGATTTCCAGCACCTATTTACTAATGTAAAAGTGATATCACCTCAAGCGCCTCATGTATTAGATGGCTTACTCGCGTTTGCTGAATGCCTTGGAGTCAAAGAGCTAGAACCTAAGTGGTCACTTACTTATTCAGATTCCGATCATCAATGGGCCAAGCAGCAACTTGCACATTCAAAGCGTAATTTAGTCGTGGTTCCTGCCGCGAGTAAGGCTTATAAAAATTGGACCGCTGAAGGTTATGTAGCAGTGATAACGCATGCTCAACAACTTGGTTGGCATATCATTTTGGCCGGTAGCCCTGCGCAAATTGAAGTTGATCTAGCAGCCGAAATAGCGAGTAAACTTACTCAGCCGGTACTCAATGTCGTTGGTAAAAGCCAGCTTAAAGAGATGTTGGCACTGCTCGACTTAGCCGATTTAGTGATAGCGCCAGATACAGGCCCAGCGCACATGGCAAATGCAATGAATACTCCCGTTATCGGTTTATACGCTCACCATAATCCGCAGCGCACAGGGCCTTATCAGTATCGTGATTATGTGGTGTCGGCTTATGAAGAAGCACTGTTTGCCGAAACAGGAAAAACGAAAGAGCAAGTCAGTTGGCGTACTCGCGTCAAAGATGAACAAGCGATGCAGCGCATTCAAGCAAGCCATGTTATCCAAATGTTTGATAAGATAACGGCTGATTTTCAGCTAAACCCAATATCCGAGGAATGAATGTGAGCAAACCTACTTTAGCCGTTGCGCTGATCGTTAAAAATGAAGCGCAACATTTGCAAGCTTGCTTGGAAACCGTTCACCAATGGGTAGATGAAATCGTCGTCTTAGATTCAGGTAGCAGTGATAATACCGAAGAGATTGCACGCCGTTATACTGACAAGTTTTTTGTCAATTCACAGTGGTCTGGGTTTGGCCCACAGCGCAGCTTAGCGCAGTCGTATGTCGAGTCTGATTATGTGTTGTGGCTAGATGCCGATGAACGCGTGACCAAAGAGTTAAAAGATAGCATTCAGCAAGCGGTCGCCGCTAATAAACCCAATACACTGTATCAATTTGCCCGTTTAAGTTGGGTTTTTGGCCGCTATATTCGCCACTGTGGTTGGTATCCTGATCGCGTGTTGCGCCTCTACCCAACTCAATTAACGCAATATAACGAGGCTTTGGTGCATGAAAAAGTCGAAGTCGCAGATGGCATGAAAGTCGAGAATCTTGCAGGTGATGCGATTCACTACACCTATAACGACATTCATCATTATTTAGTTAAATCAGCAGGTTATGCAAAAGCATGGGCAGAGCAACGAGAAAAACGTGGTAAGAAAAGCAGCATTAGCCAAGGTATTTTGCATGCGTTTGGCTGCTTTTTGAAAATGTACGTCATCAAAGCTGGCTTTTTAGATGGCAAACAAGGCTTTTTACTTTCTTTATTATCGGCGCATTCCACCTTTGTTAAATACGCCGATTTATGGGTTAGAACCAGTACTGAGCCGCCCAAGGGTTAAGTTCGGCTAACACCGCATTAATATCAATGCGGCTCATATCGGCCTGAGTTTCTTTGTCTTTTGCTGGTGGTGGACAAAAAGCGATATGGCGACCTTGTGAATTCAATGGTCGCCAACGCAGTGGCGTGGCTGAACGTTTGGCGGGGAAAAAGCCTACAGTGGGCACATCAATCGCAGCAGCGATATGCAAAGGCCCGGTTGAACCTGCAATAAAAATATCAGCGCAAGCAATCGAGCGTGAGAAATCAACAAGCCCTTCATTTTTATCATACAGTGCCGCTCGCCCGCCCTTTTCTTCAATCAAAGCTTTTAACTGCGCGGCTTTCACTTCTTCTCCCGGCCCGGCGGTAAGGATAATTTCTTGCTTGCCATCAATCCCCATCACTAACTGCGTGTATTGCTCTAGCGACAAATTATTCGCCGAACCGCCGCTTCCGGCGTGTACAAACATCCACGCTTTACTGCTATCGAGATGAAGTTGTGCAGCCAGTTTGCTTTTTTGTTCAACAAGCATCGCTTGGTCAAATTGCAGATAAGGTGCGCTCGGCTCGACAACCTCTTTGCCAATATCATGCAAAAAAGCGCGTACCAAATCTAAGTTATACTCATATTCTGCTTTGGCTGATTGAGAGCGTTTTTGCTTAATTCGTTTGTTGTAAAAAATTTGAGCGAATTTAGTCGCCGGCGCTAAACGATAAGGAATACGAGATTTCCAAACTAATAGTGCATTGTAAGTGGTCGAGAAGAGGTTGATCGAGGCATCAAAGTGTTGCTGTTTAATCGCTTTAATACATTGCTTTTTCTTCGCAGAGGACGCGTTTTCCGTTGGGTCGACCATCACAGCATCAATCCACGGGCAAAGCTCGGCCAGCGCGACGGTATAGCTGGGGACTAACGCGGTAATATGGCAATCTGGCAACGAGGCTTTTAGCATCGCAAAACTTGGCCAAGCCAGCATGAAATCACCAATTTTATCGTTACGGATCACCAACAACTTGTTCATCGTCTCTTCTCTCACTCGCTAAGTGTCACAGTTTAATGCGGGCTACATCATACCGAGTTCAATAGGTAATTTTGAGTCTTTTTGTTAATATCAATGCCAGTTAACCAATATGAGCCTTCCACTGTGAGCCAAAAAAGAATTTCGCGTGTGATTTATCCCGGCACTTTTGATCCCATCACCAATGGTCATTTGGATCTGATCGAACGCGCCGCCAATATGTTTGATGAAGTGATCATCGCCGTCGCCGCCAGCCCAAGCAAAAACACCATGTTTACTCTGCAAGAACGGGTCGCCTTTGCCAGCGCAGTCACTCAACATTTAGAGAATGTCACTGCCAAAGGATTTGCTGGATTAATGGTCGATTTTGCGCGTGATGAAAAAGCCAATGTGCTGATCCGCGGTTTGCGTACTACGGTTGACTTCGAGTATGAATTTGGTTTGACCAACATGTACCGCCGTTTGATGCCGGGGCTGGAAAGTGTGTTTCTTACACCATCAGAGGAGCATGCGTTTATCTCCTCCACCATTGTGCGTGAAGTGGCGATTCATGGTGGAGAAGTTGATCAATTTGTTCCTGACATTGTCGCTAACGCCTTGCATGGCAAGAAAATATAGCCTTTAGGACGTACCTTATTTTTGGCAAGCAGAGCAGAAAAAGGTGTTACGCTGACCAATTTTCAGCGCTTCAATCGCTTGCCCACACGCTGAGCAAGGCTGCTGTGCTTTGCCATACACATTAAGCTCTTGAGCAAAATATCCCGGTTTGCCATCCGCTTGTGCAAAATCTTTTAAGGTTGTGCCACCTTGTTGAATCGCCGTTGCTAAGACTGATTTGATTTCTCGCACGAGGCAATTCCACTCAGTCAGTGTCAGCGAATGAGCGGGCCGAGTGGGGAGAATTCGCGCATTAAACAATGATTCACTCGCGTAGATATTGCCTACGCCAACCACCACTTTATTTTCCATAATAAATTGCTTAACGGCGATACGTTTGCTGTTCGCTTTTTGCGCAATGTAATCTGCATCAAAATCATCGGTTAATGGCTCAGGACCGATATTACTTAACACCGAGTGGCTTTCTCCTTGTTCGCACCATAGCCAAGCGCCAAATCGACGTGGATCGTGGTAGCGCAGTACCTTGCCATTGGTTAATCGCAGATCAACGTGATCATGCTTACCTGCCGGAAAATCACACTCCAATACTCGCAATGAACCTGACATTCCCAAGTGAACAATCGCACTGCCAATATCGGTCTCTATCAATAAATATTTGGCTCGACGGGCAATATTGCGGATCACTTGCCCTTCTAACTGTTTCAGCTCTTGAGGGATGGCCCAACGTAATTTGGGCGTGCGAAATGTCAGTTGCTGGATCGTTTGACCAACTAGATGCGGGCTAATCCCCATTTTACTTACTTCAACTTCGGGTAACTCAGGCATGATAAATCTCGATTCTTCATTCGTCGTTCTTGGTTTGTTCAACGCTCAAAGAGAAATAATGGCTCAGTTCGGAAAAAGAAAAGCTTCTTCTACCGAAAGTGCCACCCATTTCTCTTGCCAATTTTTCAATAACCAAAACTGGGGGGTTTGGTAGTAGGTGATCCTTTGCGGCTCTTCGCGATCCTGATACCACACCTCCACGGTTTGTGGGTTACGTAGTAGAGACGCAAGCGACTCGTAAGTGGCATCATCTACTTCTGTACCAACTAAACTCTGCCAGCGTTGTGCCAATATTTCAGGTGCAACTGAAATTGCTTTGCTTGATCGCCAACGATTTTGATTCAGTTCAAGTGACCAGTCAGTAAAATGCAGTGCTTGCAGCTCTGCATTTGGATTAATCACATAAGGATAAGGGCTAGCAGGCGGTTCAATAAGATAAGTTTTGATGACTGTGGGTAAATTCAAAATGGCAATAAAAGCAATAACAGCCAAGATAAGAATATTATTCCAACGGCGGCGATTGATACGCATAAGTGATCCCTAAGAGTTTATCTTTGAGTAACTTAGCACATTATAGTGAGAGCTGACATTGCTGGGTACAAATTCCAGACAATAAAAAACCCAGCCAAAGCTGGGTCTTTCAATGCTTACAAAGCGTAAAATCAATTACTTGATTTTACCTTCTTTGTAAAGAACGTGCTGGCGAACTACTGGATCAAATTTCTTGATCTCAAATTTGCCTGGCATGTTGCGTTTGTTCTTGTCAGTTGTGTAGAAGTGACCAGTACCTGCAGAAGATATTAGTCGAATTTTCTCACGAATGCCTTTAGCCATTGCTCAATTCCTCTTAAACGTTTTCGCCACGTGCACGGATATCAACAAGAACAGCATCAATGCCTTTCTTATCGATGATACGCATGCCTTTAGCAGTTAGACGTAGTTTAACAAAACGTTTTTCGCTCTCTACCCAGAAACGATGAGTTTGTAGGTTCGGCAGAAAACGACGCTTAGTAGCATTTCGTGCGTGTGAACGGTTGTTACCCGTTATTGGACGCTTACCAGTTACTTGGCATACTCGGGACATGAATGTCTTCTCCAAATCGTTTCAGCTCGATATCAACCTTGGTGGCCGAACCTCGTTCTCGATGTATTAAGAAGTTTGAGGTTAAAAACCGTTATGGAAAATCCATACAAGGCTATCAAAGGTCGCGTATTATACTAACTTGACATGCATTGCTCAAGACCCGAACAGATCCTTTTTACGGATTTGGCGATCTTTTTTTAAGCAGAGCTGATTTAGGTTGATAATTTAGTGCGCGAATCATACCAGAATAATCTTAAGTCACAACCTAAAATGTGATTCAAATCCACCCTCTTTCTGCAAAAGAAATTACCTCGCCATCGCCCACCACAAAATGGTCCAAAATACGGATGTCCACTAACGCTAGTGCATCGGTTAATCGACGTGTGATTCTGCGATCGGCTTGGCTAGGCTCAGCAACGCCTGACGGATGATTATGGGCCAATATTAATGCCGCCGCATTATGGTGGAGTGCTCTTTTAACCACCTCACGAGGGTAAACGCTGGCCGCGTCAATCGTCCCCTCAAACAATACTTCATCGCTGATCACTCGGTGTTGATTATCCAAAAACAGAATATAGAAGGCTTCTCGATGGCGATCGCGTAGCACACTCGATAAATAAAGCTTGGTTTGCTCTGGGCTAGTCAAAGCGCCACCTCGTTTGAGCGTTTCGGCCAAATAGCGCTGCGTCATTTCAAGCACCGCCTGCAATTGAACGTATTTGGCTTCGCCCAACCCTTTATGGCGGCAAAACTCTTGCTGGTTGGCCAAAAAAAGCGCTCGAAGTGATCCAAACTCGCGCAGCAGCAGATCCGAGAGAGCAAGCACATTCATTCCTTGAGTACCAGTACGAAGAAAAATCGCCAGCAGTTCAGCATCCGATAATGCCTGAGGACCGCGAGCAAGCAATTTTTCGCGTGGCATTGATTCTGTGGGCAGTGATTTGAGGCTCATTAAGCACTCCTAGGGCTAAAGGTACTCAGACAACATAGAGAAATAGCCAAGCCTGCAACTTTGCTTCTCTTTATTTAGGCTTAATTCATGGTTTTTTGTAATTGATAAGTGATGAAAGACGCAGAAACACTCGTCCAATATAAAAGGATTGAGCGGATCATAAGGTCACTCGATGCGAGAGTTGTGCTAACATAATGCGCAGAATTTTTGAGGAAAAGACAATGCAAACACTGGCAGGAAAAAAGATTCTGCTCGGCATTAGCGGCGGTATTGCTGCGTATAAATGTGCTGAGCTAACGCGTCGCTTGATTGAGCGAGGCGCTCAAGTACAAGTGGTGATGACCCACGCTGCAAAAGAGTTTATAACGCCACTGACCATGCAAGCCGTCTCTGGCAGGCCAGTTTCAGATAGCTTATTAAACCCAGCCGCCGAAGCGTCTATGGGCCATATTGAACTTGCCAAATGGGCAGACTTAGTCCTACTGGCTCCCGCGACTGCGGATCTCATCGCGCGCGTCGCCGCAGGGATGGGTAATGATTTACTCACCACTTTGATTTTAGCCACCAATGCGCCAGTGGCCGTCTCGCCGGCAATGAATCAGCAGATGTATCGCAATATCGCCACACAAGAGAATATTGCCACGCTTAAACGCCGAGGCATGATGATTTGGGGCCCAGCAGCTGGTGAACAGGCGTGTGGCGATGTTGGCCCGGGCCGCATGCTTGAGCCAATGCAATTGGTTGAGCGCTGCGAGTTTTTTTTCCAAACAGAGGTGGCAAACAACACACTGCTCGCCGGTAAGTCACTGTTGATTAGCGCAGGCCCAACCCGTGAAGCACTCGATCCAGTCCGCTATATCAGTAACCACAGTTCAGGCAAAATGGGGTATGCGATTGCGCAGGCCGCCGCTCAATTGGGCGCGAAAGTGACTCTGATCAGTGGCCCGGTCAATTTGCTCACACCGCCACAAGTACAACGTATTGATGTGGAAAGTGCCTGCGATATGCATCAGCAAGTGATGGCGCAAGCGCAATCACATGATGTGTTCATCAGTTGCGCCGCCGTAGCCGACTATCGCCCTGAGATCGTCGCCGATCAAAAGATCAAAAAAACCGATGCGAGCGATCACATGCTCATCACCATGGTCAAAAATCCCGACATCGTCGCCAGCGTAGCCGCATTGAAAGAAAACCGCCCGTTCACGGTAGGCTTTGCTGCTGAAACGCAGCAAGTTGAAAAATATGCCCGCGCTAAACTGCTCAACAAAAAACTGGATATGATCTGCGCCAATGATGTTTCTGTTGCAGGCCAAGGCTTTAATAGTAACGACAATGCGCTGACCGTTTACTGGCAAGGTGGAGAGCAAGCATTACCTTTGAGTTCAAAATCTGCATTAGCTCACGCGCTGATGCAACTGATCGCGAGTCAACTGTAGGCTACAAACAGACGTTCTAAGCTTCTTTTAGGGTTCATAGCGTTTATTGGGTGGTAAAATCACCACCCAGTTCAATCATTTTCATTTTTACGCTACGCAGTCCGAAAACTGTCCGTTAAACTACTGCGCTTAATGGACAATACCCAAACCATCTGAAGGGTATAAATATTTGCTCACAAGCATGTGGTAACTAAAAGGAAATCGAGTCATGGCCGTCAATAAGAAAATCAATCGTCGTGAAGAGATTCTACAAGCACTCGCTGAAATGCTGGAATCTAACGATGGCGCATCACGCATCACCACAGCAAAGCTAGCCAAACAAGTGGGCGTTTCTGAAGCGGCTTTGTACCGTCATTTTCCGAGTAAAGCACGGATGTTTGAAGGCTTGATTGAGTTTATTGAAGAGTCTTTAATGTCGCGGATTAATCGCATTTTGGATGAAGAGAAAGATACACTCAACCGCATCCGCTTAGTGCTACAGCTTATCTTGGCTTTTTCGGAACGTAACCCGGGCTTGACACGAATTTTATCCGGCCATGCTCTAATGTTTGAAAATGAGCGACTGCGTGAACGGATCAACCAACTGTTCGAACGCATAGAAACGTCACTACGCCAGATCCTTCGCGAACGTAAACTGCGTGAAGGTAAATCCTTCCCCGTCGACGAAAGCATTTTAGCCGCTCAACTGCTTGGCCAAGTGGAAGGAAGCCTAAATCGCTTTGTGCGATCTGACTTTAAATACCAACCGACGGCAAATTTTGAAGAGTATTGGGCATTATTAAGCGCTCAGATTCAGTAAAAACAAACCACCACCGTCGTGACAAAGAATCATCATCAGTGAAAGAATCAAGAGTAATGAGCAAAGAAAAATACGGTAAACCTGAGTTTTCCCTCTCGCTACTGCACCCTAAATATTGGGGCGTGTGGCTTAGCTTTGGGCTACTCGCTTTAGTGGTCAACCTGCTTCCTTATTCTGCGTTACTAAAAATAGGACGCAGCATGGGCGCGTTTGGAATGCGCTTTGCTAACAAGCGAGTACACATTGCCACGCGTAATCTACAGCTATCTTTTCCAGAGAAAAGTGCAGGTGAGATTGAGCATATTGTTAACGAAAACTTTAAAAACACTGGCATGGCACTGATAGAAACCGGAATTACTTGGTTTTGGCCGACTTGGCGTTTTGCTCGCCTACTTGATGTGAAAGATGTCAGCGCCCTTTTGCAACTCAAACAAGAAAAACGTGGCGCACTGCTGTGTTGCGTACATGCGTTAAATTTAGAAATTACGGCACGTGCTTTTGGTGTAATAGGCCTTGAAGGCTATGGCGTTTACCGCCCACACAGCAACCCTGCGTATGAATTTATCCAATACCGTGGTCGCACACGCAATGGCAATAAACTTATCTACCGCACCGACATTAAACAGATGATCCGCGTACTCAAACAGGGCGAGCGCCTATTTTATCTACCCGATCAAGATTACGGCCATAACAAATCGGTGTTTGTTCCCTTCTTTGCGGTCAAAGAAGCGTGTACCACCACAGGCACCAGTATTCTGGCTTATACTAGCCAATGTGCGATTGTCCCTGGTTCAGGGTTTCGAAACGCCAACGGAAAATATGAAATCATCGCCGATAAAACCATTGATGGCGACTATCCAAAAGATGACATGACCGCCGCCGCCGCTTACATGAATAAATACGTTGAAGAAGTGATTCTACGCGCACCAGAACAGTGGATGTGGCTGCATAAGCGTTTTAAATCTTTGCCAGATGAAACGTTAACTAACTCTCGCTATTTATAACTAGAAAAAGGTTTTGCTTTCAATGAGCAACAACGAAAACAGCACAGACAAACACTTGCACAACCCCACATTCCAATGGTCTTTTTTACACCCAAAACATTGGGGAACTTGGATTGGGATCTTCTTTGCCGCTATGTTCGCCTTTATGCCACCCGTATGGCGAGATAGGCTAGCACGCAAATTATCCACCTTTGCGGTACGCAAAAACGGCCGTGTTGTACGCCGCACGCGAGTGAATCTGGAAAAATGCTTTCCTGAAAAATCCCCGCAAGAACGCCAGGCTATTTTGGAAGAAACCTTTGTCAAAGCAGCACAATACATGCTCGGTTATTCGGAGTTTTTGGTTCGTTCCACGAAACACAATCAGCAACGCGGCATCATGATTGGTGAAGAGAACTTATTGCCATTGTTAGATGCTGGAGAAAACGTGATCATCCTCGCCCCTCACGCTTGGGCGGTCGATTACCCTGCGGTAATGCTTGCGGCAAAAGGCTATAAAGTAACCACCATCATGAAGCCACAGCGCAATCCTATCGGTGATTGGTTAATGCACGTCCAACGCATGCAATATGGCGGGCGTATTTTTGCACGTGATGCTGGAGTAAAACCGTTTGTACGTTCAATTAAAGATGGATACTTAGGCTACTGGCTGCCCGATGAAGACTTTGGCCCGGCCAACTCGGTCTTTGTTCCATTCTTTGGCACTGAAAAAGCCACGTTAAAAGGTTTTGGTAAAATGGCGCGCCTATCAAAAGCGAAAGTCGTGCCAATTTTGCCTGCTTATAACGATAAAACCAGTAAGTACGAAGTGCATATTTTGCCTGCATTAGAAAACTTTCCAACGGGCGATGAAGAGCAAGATGCACGCGCTATGAATAAGGCGATTGAAGATTTAGTCACACCACGCCCAGAACAGTACATGTGGAATTTATCACTGTTGAAAACGCAGCGTGATGGCTCGGAAATTTACGATAACTCGCACCATGGTGATCAAAGTTAATCGCTAGAATAACTAAACTAATAACAAACAAGCCCCGAGCGTCAAACTCGGGGCTTTTACTTTTCAATAAGTGGCTCTACGATTCGCAAATAAGTTGATGCTTAAATTCCGTACTGCGCACGATACGCTTTTACCGCCTCAAGGTGCTTAGCATCTGCCCCTTTCTCTTCAAGGTAAGTAACCAGATCGGTCAGGCTAACAATTGAGATGATCGCGCAACCAAAATCACGCTCGACTTCTTGAATTGCAGAAAGCTCTCCTTTGCCTTTTTCTTGGCGGTCAATTGCCACCAAGACACCAGCAAGATCCGCACCGTGAGCTTGAATGATTTCCATCGACTCACGAATGGCAGTACCAGCTGTAATGACATCATCCACCAGCATAATGCGCCCTTCTAATGCGCTACCGACCAAGTTACCGCCCTCACCGTGGTCTTTCGCTTCTTTACGGTTAAAGCAATACGGCGTATCAACATCATGATGATCAGCCAACGCTACTGCAGTTGTAGTCGCAATTGGGATCCCTTTGTACGCAGGTCCAAATAGCACATCAAACTCAATCCCAGAATCGACCAAAGCAGCGGCATAAAAACGCCCTAAGCGCGCTAAATCACGGCCAGTATTAAACAAGCCAGCGTTAAAGAAATAAGGGCTTTTTCGGCCAGACTTCAAAGTAAACTCGCCAAACTTCAAGACTTCTTTTTCTAGTGCAAATTCAATAAATTCACGCTGGTATGCTTTCATGATTTTCTCTCTCTTAACTCATACACTTTGGTTTATTTCTCTTTCCCAACAAGAACAACCCCCTCCTAGCCTCCCCCTAAAAGGGGAGGTACTAAGATGATGCATTCCCTCCCCTCAAGGGCAATATTGGGAACACTTCCTTTATTCCCTCCCCTTATAGGGGAGGGTTAGGGTGGGGTCATCACGTACAACAATACAATGAATAAAACGGGCAAAAAAATAGCCCCCAACTGGGAGCTACTTGATCAATCTAATAACGATGCTTTCTGCGCTTCAACAATATCAGCGATGCCTTTCTTGGAAACGGCCAGTAAATCCATCAGCTCTTCATGGCTAAACGGTTCACCCTCTGCGGTGCCTTGAATTTCAATCATCTTACCGTTTTCAGTCATCACCACATTCATATCGGTATCAGCGGCAGAATCTTCCACGTATTCCAAATCACATAAAATGTTTTCACCCAAGATGCCTACTGAGACAGCAGCAACATGGCCCTTCATTGGATTCTTCTTCAATTTACCGCTAGCAACCAGATGAGCAAACGCATCCGCCAGTGCCACACTTGCGCCCGTAATTGATGCAGTGCGAGTACCGCCATCCGCTTGAATAACGTCACAGTCAACCGTGATCATCACCTCTGGCATTGCCTCTAAATCCACCACAGCACGTAAGCTGCGAGCGATGAGACGTTGAATCTCCATGGTGCGGCCACCTTGTTTACCGTTGGTCGCTTCACGACGAGTCCGTGAATGGGTTGCACGTGGCAGCATGCCGTATTCGGCAGTAACCCAACCTTTGCCCTGACCTTTCAACCAGCGAGGAACACCCTCTTCGACAGTGGCATTACACAATACTTTGGTATTACCAAATTCCACCAATACTGACCCTTCAGCATAAGCAGTGTAGTTGCGAGTGATTTTAATTGGGCGAATTTGATCGGCCGCGCGGTCATTTGGACGCATAGTGCATCTACCTTTTATCGGGTGAGACGGAATCGATTGGGGCGAGATTATAGCGGATTAGCCGCCTTGACGCTAGGTTGGTCACCCTTTGCATTGGCGTGAACCTAGTACACGCGTGAAGCTAGTGCTAACATACCTCTCGTTTGATATTTCATCTTCGTGAGCAAAGGACAAATCAATGATTTACAGCATGACCGCGTACGCGCGTAAAGAAGTTAAAGGTGATTGGGGTACTGCGGTATGGGAAATTCGCTCGGTAAACCAACGTTATCTTGAAACCTACTTCCGCCTGCCGGAACAATTTCGTGGTCTTGAGCCTGTACTGCGTGAACGCTTTCGCCAACGTTTAGCGCGCGGCAAAGTAGAATGTCACTTACGTTATGAAGCAAACCCTGCGGCTAAAAGTGAGCTGAATATCAATGAAGCACTCGCCAATCAAGTGATTAAAGCCGCCAACCAAGTAATGCACATGACAGGCGAGCTAAGCCGCATTAATCCGTTTCAAATCATGCAGTGGCCCGGCGTAATGGAAACGCCAGAACAAGACATGGACAGCATTAATAAAGCCTTATTAGCAGGCTTTGATGACGCAATCATTGAATTCATTGACGCACGTGGCCGTGAAGGTGACAACATGAAGGCGTTAATCGAACAACGCCTGACGGCGATCAGTGAAGAAGTGGTAAAAGTGCGCGCACGCATGCCAGAAATCCTGCAATGGCAACGTGAACGTCTATTGACTAAGTTTGAAGAAGCAAAGATTGAGCTTGATGCAACGCGCGTCGAGCAAGAGCTGATTTTACTTGCACAAAAATCAGACGTTGCCGAAGAGTTAGACCGCCTCGATTCGCATGTCAAAGAAGCACGTAATGTGCTCAAAAAAGGCGGCTCATGCGGCCGTAAGCTCGATTTCATGATGCAAGAATTTAACCGCGAATCGAACACGTTAGCCTCGAAATCAATCAGCACCGACATCACGGCCTCTGGCGTTGAACTTAAGGTTCTGATTGAGCAAATGAGAGAGCAGATCCAAAACATCGAATAAGGGTTTTTGAGTATCTCTAAGCTTACCAAGCCCCTGTAAATAGGGGCTTTTTTTTCAGGAAATTTCAGGTCTTTGCCTCTGTTTTCAACCAACTGGTGAGTAACTTTCCAGCACGAGAGAGAATACTATGACGAATTGTGCTTTACCCCAAAAGTCTCTTGATTTCAAATATCGATCCAATATTGCGTCCAGTTATGGCTGCTTTTTAAGAATTTCCGATCTTAAAGTTAACAATCAAAATTACTCGTGACGGACTTGAAACAATTGCGCTAACTCATTAATTAACCAAGTAGCGGCTAATAGATCTGCACTGCCGCCGGGGCTTAAGTGTTTTTCAATCATCGCGCTATCGAGCGCCGTAAGAGCTTGTTCAATTTCTTGATATAAAAAGCCGCCTTTGGCGAGCAGTTGCTGCGCTTGCGCTTGCACAAAATGCAGCCCTTCTAATCCACCGCGAGCAGCGAGGTTGCTGTCGTTATTGTTGGCCATCAACACCAATAAGGTATGCCACAAGGCTTGCTCGGTGCTGGCTCCTTTGGTTAAACAGGCTTGGTAGGCTGGCAGCGCATGTTGCATCACCATCGCAAGGCCAGAAGCGGCTTCACCGCGTGCGCCGGTTAAACCGTACCGACGATAAATTCGCTCGCCTGCCGTTTCGGGAGCCGATTCACGCTTCGCTTTTAGCTCATCAATAATCAAAAACTGGCAAGCTTGGCGAATGGTTTCGCCAATATGCTGCGCATCAATTTTGAGTTGATTGGCTTTGAGCCACCCCACAGAGCCGCAAATAAGCCCCAAGATAAAAATCATCCCTTTATGGGTGTTCACCCTTTGAGTGGCAGCAAACATGGCTTGCTCAGCTTCTATGCCAATCGGGCGCAAGGCGGTCAGCAACTGAGCGGCCGGATTTCCCGCGCTCTCCCAACCTGCACTGACAAAAGATTGCAGATAAGGCGCAATCGCCTCGGCACTGGCGATAAAAGTGTTGAGATCCATATCGCGGTGTGCGCCATTATTAGCAGTATCCACCAAACCCGGTTTAGGGGTGAGATGCACCTCTAACATCATGGCATGATAAGCCAGATGCCCCACTAAGCGAGGCAAGCTGAACGTTTTCGTGCCACTTGTGCCAGAGGCTTGGCTAGGCAGTTCAAGCAGAAGATCAAGCGCAGCAGGAATAGTCATGAACCATCTCCTCGATTTTAGCCAACAAAGCCTCAACACCGTGCTGCCGCGAGCGAGCACAGATCACCGCATCACGTTCACACAGCAAGCAGCGCCGTCTTGGCAACTGCGCACCTTGGCGCGAGATAATATGCCCATCGACATCAAGCACATCCAGATCCATCAGTCGCCCTAGCGGGTGCTCGCGTTCAATCTTCATCATGGCTTTTTTCAACATGCTGGCTGAAGGAGTCTGAATCACCACAAAGGCTTCCGGCCCCGTTTTTTCCACCAACAGCTGACAAGCCACTTGCCGCCAGCCCGTTTGCTGACACAGTTCTTGAATGGCACGCATACCTGCATCCATCACGGTTTGGCTGGCAGCGTTGAGCTTAACCGCGCCCGGCATGTTAACCGTGAAAGAAACCAGAGGCAGTGAATGGCGTTTTAGCCACTCACCTTGTTGCCGAACCCGCACTTCTTTACGCAGAAGTAGCTGGTCCAGACTGACTGAAAGATCAGGATGGTGACTCATAGGCTTTTTACCTGCTTGATAACATCAATGATCGAACCGTCACGGTAGTGAACAAAGGCAACGGTTTTGTCTTCAAATTGCAACGGCTGGGGTTTACCCGTCAGCAACTCCGCACGCTGTTGCAACGCTTCAATCTCGACAACGGGCAGTTGCGCCGCGATGAAACGCGCTTTCAGTTCGGGACGATTCGGGTTTACCGCGATACCTTGATCCGTCACCAACACATCGATGGTGGCTCCTGGGGTGATGACGTTAGTGACCTTCTCGACCACGGTCGGAATGCGGCCACGCACCAAAGGCGCCACAATAATCGATAAGTTTGCCGCCGCCGCCGCGTCACAATGACCGCCGGATGCGCCGCGAATTACCCCATCAGAGCCGGTGATCACGTTAACGTTAAACTGGGTATCAATTTCCAGCGCACTCAAGATAACCACATCCAGCCTATCCACCGCCGCCCCCTTCGAGCTTGGGTTGGCGTATTCGTTAGCAGAGATTTCGAGATGATGTGGATTGCGCGCTAACGAGCCCGCCGCCACCGAATCGAAACACTGCACATCGAGCAAGTAATCAATCAGTCCCTGTTCATGCATTTCCACCATAGTCGCAGTGATACCACCGAGAGCGAAAGAAGCGCGAATGTTTTGGCGCAACATCTTCTCTTTCAAAAAGCGCGCAACCGCGAGCGATGCACCGCCCGAACCGGTCTGCATTGAAAAACCATCATAGAAATAGCCTGAATGCTCGATGACTTCTGCAGCGCGTTTGGCAATCAGAAGCTCGCGTGGGTTGGTGGTCATGCGCGTGGCATCCCCACCGATTTTGCTTGGGTCGCCCACTTCCGCCACCTGCACAACCGCATCGACGCGGTCTTGAGTAATCGATGCAGGGAAATTCGGGAAACCGACGATGGCTTCAGTCAGCATCACCACTTTTTCAGCGTGTTCGGCATCGACTTTGGCATAGCCGAGTGAGCCGCAATTGGATTTGCCTTTAAAACCGTTGGCGTTGCCAAACTCATCGCAACAAGGTACGCCAATAAACGCCATGTCGATGTAGATCTCACCGCTTTGGATCAAATGCACACGACCACCGTGCGAGTGAATATGCACGGGCTCATCAAGCAGGCCGTTAGAAATGCTGTCGGCCAGCACTCCGCGGATCCCTGAGGTGTAAATCTTGCTCACTACGCCGTTTTTGATGTGTTCAATCAAAGGCGAGTGACAAGAGGTGAGCGAGCTTGAGGCGAGCGTGAGGTTTTTAATCCCCAATTCGGCAATCACCTCCATCACTAGGTTGACGGTTTTATCGCCGCCACGAAACGCATGGTGGAAAGAAATGGTCATGCCATCTTTTAAACCAAGATCGACAATCGCTTCACGGATCGAGCTTTTCACTTTGCGACTTTTTTTCGCTGACTCATCCAGCAAATGCGGCGTGATCGCGTGCGCTTGGGTGTAAGCCGTCAACGCGTAGCGTTCCACTTCCAGCACAGACAGAGGGTTATTTAATGTATTGATACTCATGAGATGACCTTTAGTGTTTGATGCCGGATTCAGCACGTTGCAGTGTCCAACGTGCGCGTTCGATGATGGGTCCATCAACCATTTTGCCGTTAAGGGAAACCACGCCCAGCCCTTTTTCTGCTGCTTCTTCAGCGGCTTCGATGACTGCGATGGCGTGATCGACCTCTTTTTGTGTTGGGGCAAACACGTTGTGCAGCAAGTCAATCTGGCGTGGGTTAATAAGAGACTTGCCATCAAAGCCAAGCTGCTTAATGTGCTCCGCTTCACGCAAAAATCCCTCTTCGTTATTGGCATCGGAATAGACGGTATCAAACGCCATGATCCCAGCAGCACGTGCCGCTTGCAGAATGGAGCAGCGCGCAAACAACAGCTCAATCCCTTCTGCTGAACGCTGCGTGCGCAGATCGCGTACATAGTCTTCCGCGCCAAGCGCAATCCCAATCAGGCGGCGTGAGCTAAAGGCAATCTCGACTGCGTTGTTAATGCCCTGCGCGCTTTCAATCGCGGCCAGCATGCGCGTGCTACCCACTTCACGTCCGCATTCACGCTCGATCTGTTCGATGACTTTTTCCATCTCAATTACATCGTTGGCGTTATCGGTTTTCGGCAGACGCACCACTTTGGCTCCGCCACGCACCACGGCATTAAGGTCTTTGATGCCGAATTCAGAATCGAGCGGATTGACCCGCACCACGGTTTCCATCTCTTGATACATAGGGTGTTGCAGCGCATGGAACACCAACATCCGCGCGGTGTCTTTTTCACGCAGCGCGACCGAGTCTTCCAGATCGAACATGATGGAGTCGGGTTGATAGATAAAGGTATTGCTGAGCATGGCGGCATTCGCGCCCGGCACAAATAACATACTGCGACGAAGTTTGGTCATGATAGTTGGCTCCACTCAATGTTCTGAACTTCACAAGCGCGCATCACCGCCGCCTGTACGCGCGCGCGGATCACACAATCCAGTGCGCCTTTGTCTTCGATGGTGACCAGCGCATCGTGCACTTGCATCGCGTCGAGGGTGTGCAGTACGACCTGACGAATCGCATGACCAAATTGCTGCTCGACGGTACTGTCTAACACCAGTTCAATACCGCCATCGTTATTGGGTTCAATCCGAACCTGAAGATCACTGGACTCCAGTGTTCCCGCAAAGGCGGGATGGGCAATTTTCATGGGTACAACCTTGTTAATGAGTTATTGGATAAAACAGTGTCAGCACTGCGATCATACCGCTAACAGTTGCGGTGCGGCCTGTAGCGAATGTTCCGCATAATTCTGACAAAGGTAGGAATAAGTCGTTTTCGGCACGAGATCGGCAATCGCGGCAACGCCAAATTGTTTGAGCAAGTAACGCACGCGCGATGCGGAGATCGGCTGCGAGGCTTGCTGACTGCGCTCAATTTCCACTACTTGGATCGGCGCACTGACATCGTGCGCTTCTTTTAGCCAGCGGCGCATGGCTTGGTTGTAGTTACGCGTCACCGTACAAATCGGCTCACTGCCGACAAAGCGGTGCGTAATGCCAAGGGCAGGTGCTATTGAATGGCGGAAAATACTTAAATCCAGCGCAGTATGGGATTGATTGACCACTTGCTGATCTTTAATAAAATAACTAGGGAAGGTCGCGCGCGAAATAATATAATCCGAGCCAGAATGAATAGTTAAATTCAATAAGTGTTTACTGCCTGCCTTAATCATGGCCATACGGTCAGCGTAAGAAAAATCTTTATTCTCTGCTTTTACCACAAATAAATGCACCCAATCACATTGTTCACAGGCTTGTTCAATTAAATATTGATGACCTAAGGTAAATGGATTGGCATTCATCACAATACTGCCAATTTTACGCCCAGACATTTTTAATAACTGCAACTGTTTGCAATAAACCGCAAGACGATTTGGGCTATTTTCTAATAAAGCAATATGCGGTTCGACTTTATCGACTAAGAAAAAACCGCACTGTCGGAATAAATCTACATTGGTCGGCTTAGTGAATAGAAATAGTGAAAAACACCCTATTTCATAAGCGAAGTTGGTTAATTCGGTCATCAATTTGAGCGCAAAACCGGTCCCTTGCAGCGCAGGAGAAACCGCGATGGACTTCAACACATGCCCCGCAATTCCACCGCAAGCGATGATTTGGTTTGTACTGTAAGCCACCACAAAATGCTCAACATCCTCATCAACCGTGAGCTGATGCTGGCAGAGAAACTCTTTGATCTGCAAGAGCTTGGTTTTATTCTTGCTTGAAACTCGCGAGAAGGTGTAAATATCTACCATGGTCGGCTTCCTCACCTATTTTTTCTGACTTTATTATCTAAATTAAGCCGCAAAGGTTTAATGAGGGTAATCACTTTATTTCCCGTGGTTAACGCTCTTTATGGTTTTAATGAATTTAATTTTTATATCTTTAATTTTAAATTCTATTTATCTATCTAAAATTTAAATCATAAAAACCATTGAGATTTTTAAAGCCACTGGTTTGAATGACTATTTTCACAATTATCACTGACTATTTTATTTAATGTAGTAAAGGTCTTAATAACCTCATTGGACATAAAAACATGAACGAAAAAACCCTATATTTAGATAAAAAGTCCGCAGGTGGATTGAATCTAAGCCAGATAAAAATATTTGGCACTCCACTCCCTTTATTTTTATTTTTACTGATCACTGTATTAGCCGCCCATATTACTGACACTTTACCTAGCGGTCTGGTCGGTGGTTTTTCTTTTATGTTTGTCATCGGCGCGATATTTGGCGAAGTTGGCAAACGCCTACCTATTTTTAATAAATACATCGGCGGTGCACCGGTAATGATTTTCTTGGTTGCTGCTTGGTTCGTCCACATGGGCTGGCTCAGCGACCGTGAAATAAAAACCGTGACCGAAGTGATGGATAAGAGCAAGTTCTTGGATCTGTTCATCGCAGTACTCATTACTGGCTCCATTTTGGCGGTCAACCGTAAACTACTGATCCGCTCTCTAGCCGGTTACATTCCAACCATTCTGGCTGCGGTTGCCGGTGCGGCGATATTTGGTATCGCTATCGGCCTCGTATTTGGTATCACCCCTGATCGCATCATGATGCTGTATGTGCTGCCGATTATGGGCGGTGGTAATGGCGCAGGTGCAATTCCACTTTCCGAGATATATGAATCGGTCACTGGTGGTTCAAAAGAACAATACTACTCAGTAGCGGTCGCCATTTTAACTATCGCTAATATAGTGGCTATCATCGTAGCTGCTGCTCTGAACATTATTGGTGAAAAGATCCCATTATTAACTGGCAATGGCGAGCTAGTACGCAGATCAAAACTAGACGTCAATGAAGAAGCCCAAAATCTTAATATCACTCACCGTGAAATTGCGATTGGTTTAATGCTGGCCGCATGTGTGTACACCTTCTCTTACGCTTTATCGAAAGAAATTCTGCCCGGTTTTGGCTCGATTCAGATTCACACTTTTGCTTACATGGTGGTGATCATCGCCATCCTTAACGCGGCGGGTTTGTGCAGTGATGAAATCAAAGAGGGCGCGAAACGCCTGTCGAATTTCTTCTCAAAACAGATGCTGTGGCTATTGATGGTCGGCGTTGGTATTGCTTACACCGATCTGGCGGAAATCATCAATGCCTTAACCTTTACTAACGTGATTATTGCCACTGTTATTGTACTTGGGGCGACTTTGGGTGCTGCTTTAGGTGGTTGGGCGATGGGCTTCTATCCTATTGAATCCTCTATCACCGCAGGTCTGTGTATGGCTAATCGCGGCGGTTCTGGTGACCTTGAAGTGCTCGCGGCCTCTAACCGTATGAATTTGCTCTCTTACGCACAAATCTCTTCACGTCTGGGTGGCGGCATTGTGCTCGTTATCGCCAGCGTGGTGTTCGGTATGTTTGTTTAACTCTTTAACCCTTGCTCCTTGGGATTATTTGGCGCGCCTAGCGCGCCTCTTTTTTCTCCCTATTTTCAACCCTGTTTTTATCACTGGAAGTGACTATGCAATCAACCTCACTATTCCTCGAAGGGATTAATTTGCTGACCCTGGGGATGGGCTTTGTGTTCATCTTTTTGATTTTCTTAGTATTTGCAACTCGCACCATGTCGTACTTGGTTGTACGTTTTGCCCCGCCTCAAGTACCAACCAAAACGGGCAATAAAAAAACACCAGCCAATAAGGCTAAATCCAAACAAAACCAAGGTGAGTTGCTCGCGGTGCTCACTGCAGCTATCCATCACCATAAAGCACAACAAAAATTATCTTAGTGAAGGAGAAATAACAGATGACTCAGGCGATTAAACGCGTAGGTGTAACAGATGTCGTATTACGCGACGCTCACCAATCTCTTTTTGCCACTCGCTTACGGATTGACGACATGCTGCCGATTGCGCAGCAATTAGATCAGATCGGCTATTGGTCTTTGGAATGTTGGGGAGGCGCGACTTTTGACAGTTGCATCCGCTTTTTAGGCGAAGACCCATGGCAACGCCTACGCTTGCTCAAACAAGCCATGCCCAATACGCCACTGCAAATGCTACTGCGCGGACAAAACCTACTCGGCTATCGTCACTATGCTGATGATGTAGTGGATACCTTTGTCGAGCGCGCAGTGAAAAATGGCATGGATGTGTTTCGCGTATTCGATGCGATGAATGATGTGCGTAACATGCAACAAGCTCTACAAGCGGTGAAAAAGATGGGCGCACATGCGCAAGGCACGCTCTGTTACACCACAAGCCCAGTGCACAATTTACAAACTTGGGTCGACATAGCGCAGCAACTGTCGGAGCTGGGTGTCGATTCTATTGCCCTTAAAGATATGGCCGGCATTTTAACCCCGTATTCTGCCGAAGAGTTAATCTCAACCCTGAAAAGACAAGTGGATGTCGAATTACATCTGCACTGCCACTCTACTGCTGGCCTTGCCGATATGACCTTACTCAAAGCGATTGAAGCGGGCGTTGATCGGGTCGATACCGCGATTTCCAGCATGAGTGGCACTTATGGTCATCCAGCGACGGAATCTCTGGTCGCCACCTTGCAAGGCACGGGCTACGACACCGGGTTGGATATCGCTAAGCTCGAAAATATTGCGACCTATTTCCGCGATGTACGCAAAAAATACCACGCCTTTGAAGGCATGATGAAAGGCAGTGATGCACGTATTTTGGTGGCGCAAGTCCCGGGCGGTATGCTGACCAACATGGAAAGCCAACTCAAACAGCAAAACGCACTGGATAAACTCGATTTAGTGCTCGAAGAGATCCCGCGTGTACGTGAAGAGCTTGGCTTTTTGCCACTAGTGACTCCGACGTCACAAATCGTGGGTACACAAGCGGTGATCAACGTCGTAATGGGTGAGCGTTACAAAACCATCACCAAAGAAACCAGCGGAGTACTGAAAGGTGAATACGGTAAAACACCTGCGCCGGTCAACGTGCAGTTGCAAGCTCGAGTATTAGCAGGTGCTGAGCCCATAACCTGCCGCCCCGCTGATTTGATTACTGCTGAAATGCCAACCTTGCAAGACCGCGTATTGCAGCAAGCTAAAGAGCAACACATCACTCTCGCCAAGAATGCGATTGATGATGTGCTGACCATTGCGCTGTTCGATCAAGTGGGTTGGAAGTTCCTCGCGAATCGCCATAACCCAGAAGCATTTGAACCCGCACCACAAGCAGCAAAAACTGGTGACGCCTCTCAAATGCCTGCGGCAAAAGCCAAAGCCGCGTCAGTGGAAAGTCAGTCCGTCGCAAGTAACGGTGTCTACACCATTACCGTCAACAACCAAAGCTATGTGGTGAAGGTAGATGAAGGCGGCGAGCTGACACATGTCGCGCCAGCAGCATCGGCCAATAACGCACCAGTACCGAGTGCAGCAGAAGGTGAAAACCTCGCAGCACCCCTTTCTGGCAATATCTGGAAAATTCATGCGGCAGCAGGTGATGAAGTGGCTGAAGGCGATGTCTTGCTGATCTTAGAAGCGATGAAGATGGAAACTGAAATCCGCGCACCACGTGCCGGAGTGATCAGTGTCATTGAAGTCAATGAAGGCGATGCAGTACAAGTCGGCGACGCCTTGCTAGTACTAGCATAATCAGGGACAAAAATAATGGAAAACGTTTTAGCTATGGTGCGTGATTTTGGCCTATTCCACCTCCAGTGGGGGCAAGCCATCATGATCCTTGTCGGTTTAACGCTGCTCTATCTGGCTATTTTTAAACGCTTTGAGCCTTTGCTACTAGTGCCTATTGGGTTTGGTGGCATTCTCTCTAATCTGCCTGATGCAGGGCTTGCCATGTCGGCGATAGAAAATGCCTTGTATGCCGCCAAACCGGAAGTGATGACGGCCTTTTCAAAAGTACTACAACTTAGCTCGTACATGCCTTTGGACATTAAGCAAGCATTGAGTAGCGCAACGCCACTACAAATGACCACCTTGCACTTGCTGGCCGAGCAGTATCAGTACAGCGATGGTATGCTTTATCTGTTCTATAGTCTGGCTATCGCTTCCGGAGTTGGGCCTCTACTCATTTTTATGGGCGTAGGGGCAATGACGGATTTTGGTCCACTGCTGGCTAACCCCAAAACCCTGCTGCTCGGTGCGGCGGCTCAGTTTGGTATTTTCACTACCGTACTGGGTGCATTGGCATTAAGCAGTTTAGGGGTAATGGATTTTAGCGTGGCGCAAGCTGCGGCGATTGGCATCATAGGTGGTGCGGATGGCCCTACGGCAATTTACGTCTCGAGCATGCTCGCACCTGAATTGTTGGGGGCAATTGCGGTCGCAGCCTACTCTTACATGGCGTTAGTGCCTATGATTCAGCCGCCGATAATGCGTGCGCTGACCACGCAAGAAGAACGCAAAATTCAGATGCATCAACTACGCCAGGTACACAAGCTAGAAAAAATTGGCTTTCCACTGCTGTTACTGATTTTGATTGCGCTCTTACTGCCTTCTGCAACGCCACTGCTCGGTATGTTCTGCTTTGGCAACTTGATGCGTGAGTGTGGTGTGGTGGAGCGTTTATCCGACACAGCGCAAAACGCACTGATTAACATAGTGACTATTTTCCTTGGCCTATCAGTCGGTTCGAAACTGATGGCGGATAAATTCCTCCAGCCACAAACTATCGGCATTTTGGTGCTCGGTATTGTTGCGTTTTGTGTCGGTACTGCCGCAGGGGTTTTGATGGCTAAACTGATGAACCGTTTCTCCACCACCAAACTCAACCCACTGATTGGTTCAGCCGGAGTTTCTGCCGTGCCGATGGCGGCACGCGTCTCCAACAAGGTCGGGCTAGAAGCCAACGCGCAGAATTTTTTGCTGATGCATGCCATGGGACCAAACGTCGCTGGGGTCATTGGCTCTGCAGTAGCGGCAGGAGTCATGATCAAATATGTGATGGGATAGACATTATTGATTGGTGTTTCTTAGACTCCAATCAATAAGCCTCACTTATAGCAAGGATAGACTCGCCGGCATGAAAATATCACTAGCCCACTTTTTACACACCAAAGTCTGCCAGACTCTTTCGTTTCAGCAAAGGGTCGGTGCACTACTGGTTGCTATGGTAGTGATCCAGCTTTTGCTGGTAGCCGGCTTTTTCCATCAAACTCTTAGTGAAACCCTACAAGATCAGATCAGCACTAAGGCTCTGATTCAAGCGCGTGAGATTGCGACTGACCCCAATTTAATTGCCCTAATCCAACAAAATCGTCTCACCGAAGTACAGACTAAAATCGATCGCCTACAACGCATTTCAGATGCCAACTTTATTGTGATTGGCGATGCCAATGGTATTCGCATTGCCCATCCAGATGAGCGAAAAATTGGTTTACCCATGCAAGGCGGTGACAGCAGTCGAGCGTTAAAAGAGGGCGAATATTACACCTCAACCCAAAAAGGCAGCCTAGGCTGGGCAATTCGCGGTAAGGCTGCGGTTGTCTCACCTTCCGGACAGGTTCTGGGTGTGGTTTCTGTGGGCTATTTACTCGATCATATCAGTGATTGGCTACGCATTTACTCCTATCCAATGCTCAGTACTGTGGCCCTACTCATGCTGCTTTCTGGATTGAGCGCTTGGCTGTTTACCCGCCATATCAAGCAACAGATGTTCAATATGGAGCCGGAAGAGATCGCCATGAACCTCAACCTGCAGCAATCCATTCTACAAAGTGTGTATGAAGGAATAGTTGCGATTAGCTTGAAAGGTGAAATCCTTTCTGTGAACTCTAAGGCACTTAATATTCTTGGCATTGCCCACCAACCGAATCATCTAATTGGACGTAATGTTCAAGAGTTCATCACTCCGACTTACTTTTTCATGGGTGCTAGTCCGTTTGGTCAGTTAGCACAGCAAAACAGCACCAGCCAGCAAGATGAACTGATTAGCTGTAATGGTGAAACCTTGGTGGCGAACCGTGTGCCAATCAATTCAGGGCAACAGCAAATTGGTTGGGTGGTGAGTTTTCGTCGCCGCAACGACTTCAATACGCTGACTTCCCAGCTTAGCCAGATCCGTCAGCACAACGATAACCTACGCGTAATGAGTCACGAGTTTGCTAACCGACTATCCACCATCGGCGGCTTAATTCAAATCGGCGCATACGATGAAGCCGTCAAAACCATTCGCCGCGAAACCGCCGAGCAGCAGCAACTGATCGATTTCATCTCCCAGACCTTTCATCCCAAAGTGATCGCAGGATTACTGCTCGGTAAATACAGCCGTGCCAAAGAGCTAGGGCTGTGCTTGGAGTTCGACCCGATGTCACATCTACATCAAGAGCCGCAATGCATGACGTCAGATGAGCTGGCGGCAGTGCTCGGTAACCTACTGGATAACGCATTTGAAGCGACGCTAAAAAACCCAAACAACAATAAAACCATATCGCTGCTGCTGACCGATAACGGTGAAGAGTTGGTGATTGAAGTGGCAGATAATGGCAATGGCATTCCTGCCGACATTGCCCAAACCTTGTTTCTCAAGGGAGTGAGTAGCAAAAACCAGCAAGGACACGGTATTGGACTTTACCTTGTTCATCGATTTGTCACTCAGGCTCATGGTTCGATACTTATCGACAGTGCAGAGCCGCAAGGGACTATTTTTTCTATTTTTATTCCCAATCGACCCAAAACACTTGTGGCGGAAAACCACTTACCACTAGCTGAAGGGCATAATAAGAGCTGATTATGATGGAATTAATCGACGTATTGATCGTAGAGGATGAAACGAGCATTGCTGATGTGCACAGCTTTTATCTCAAACAAACTACCCGCTTTCGCCCTGTTGGCGTGGCACAAAGTATTAATGAAGCACGTAACATGGTGCGCATTCTCAAGCCTAAACTGATTTTTTTAGATAACTACCTACCCGATGGTCGTGGCATAGAGTTTTTAAAGGAGCTAACTCATCAACCGCAAGCACCAGATGTGATTTTTATCACTGCCGCTTCCGATATGGAGACAGTACGCGAAGCCGTTCGCTGCGGAGTATTTGATTACTTGTTAAAACCAATTGCCTATGATCGAGTGCAAAACTCGCTGGAGCGTTATCTAAAATACACTAGCTCGCTGCGCGCTAATGACAGCGTCAATCAGCGCCACGTTGATGAACTGTTTAATTTTCAGGCTAAAACTGAGCAACTCGATAGTTTACCCAAAGGGATAGATGAACTTACTTTGATCAAAATCCAAGAGATTTATCACCATGAACCACAAACCGCGTACACCGCAGAGTTGTTAGGACAAGCGATTGGGATCAGCAAAACCACCGCCAGACGTTATCTTGAATATTGTGTGGCCAGTGGTTTTCTGGAAGCTTGTATCCAGCATGGTCGGGTAGGTCGTCCTGAGCGGCTTTACCAAAAACGCTAACTACCGCTTTGATTTATAAAGTGTAATGGAAGGGGAGCACTTCGGTACTCTCCCCTATTTCCAGCACCCCTTCTAAGTTGTCGCTATGACACTGACAAAGTGGGATCACAAACACCCCTTCCTCATCTTTATCGCATTTTACCAACATCGCCTGAGAAGACGGTGCTAAACAGTTAATCTCGGAACAAAACGCCTGACTTTCACGGCTAAAATGTTGCCAATACGCCAACCAATTTTCTCGCGCTTGAGCAGAAGCCAAATCTCTAGAAACCTTTCTAACTAACATCGCATCACCACTGTGGCTATTGAGTCGCTCTATTACAATGGATTTCGACTCGCCTGAGCATGAAGTAATTCAAAGTTCGCCGTAACGGAAAAAATCTTATTGGTTTTTATGTATTTATATAGCGATGAACGTTGAAGTAGTCACGTTGTAATGGCGTGGAGGGTAACTGGTTGCCTGGCCGCAAAATAGGAGCTGGGAATGACCAAATTTTCATTAAGTAAAATTAAATATTGTTATGTTTAATACCAGCATTCATAAAAAATCAAAAATATCGCATGAGGTTCTCTATTTCAGCTTCGGCGATTCAGATTAAGTTGATGACGATGGATAAAAACACGGAAGGCACCATGGCCTTCCGTTATCTAGTTAACTCACAAAGTAACCATGCAGGCTACTTACTGACACTGATCATTTCGTTGAAGTACTCGACTTGCTGTTCCATGCTCAGACTTTGATTATTTGAACCCAACGCCCAGATAAAGAAACCACCGTAACCATTCTCTTTTTGCCACTTGGCACGGTTGAGGTTGTTTTCACGGCTCTCCACAAAATTGCCGTTTGGCCCCCACTGGCTATTGATCGTATTGCCCAAAACAATTTTCGACTTATCTCCAATGTATTGAGCGTAATTGGCCATCGCGACATCGTAGAGGAAGTTTTGGCCGGCGTCATAGGTCATGACGTTGAAGAAATCGAAATCGTTCTTGGTTGCTTGTAACAGATCGATCACTTCACCATGGTGAGACGAGCGACCTGATGGCTCAACGTAAGAACAATTTTCAAACACACTTGAATCCATGCATGCCACAGGATCAGCACCGACATGGTATGTGGTCAGCGACAACACTTTATTGTCTCCCACTTTTTGGCGTATCAGTTTAATCAATGCGGTTAGGTCTTGGTTCTCTTTATCGGTAATGCGCGCTGCTTTCTCGAAGTCGAAGTCAAGACCATCGATTTGCACATAACCCGCTAATTGGTACTTGCTGTAATCACATTGGCCATCACCCCCCGCCGCAAGGCAGTCACCCACCACCTCTTCTGGTTTTAGGTTCTTCTTATAGACAGGGAAGGGTTTGTTGACCAATTCAACGAGGCCATTGGCCACCGCCTCCCGATTTACATCGCTACCAATCGCAGACCAAATACTTTCATAAGTTTGACCACCAAACGCGACCATCATGGTGACATTGCTATTATCGTGTTTTAAGGTTGACCACGCTAAGTACTGAGATGGCATCCAATCTGGGTTGTAACTTGGTGGGGTTACCATGTCATCAGAAATCGTAATGTTACCGCTAGCATCCCATTTACCAAACGATAATAAATAACCGTCACCTTCAGAATTAAACAGTTTTTCATAATCGCTTAATCCCCAAGAAGTGAGATAACTAATGGCACGGTCTGGGTTATCGGCAAGGCCACCACCACCGGTACTCGCTTTCACTGTAATATTGGATGGGGCTGACATTTGCTCTTGATTGGCACTGTTGAGCGCCTTTGCGTAAATAGCGTAGTTACCTGCTTGCGCTCCAATCCACTCATATTCATAAGGTGCTTCGGTGTCTTGATTCAGCACCTTGCCGTTGGCAATAAACGTCACGGACGTCACCTCACCTTCATAGCTCTTAGCATCCGCTTTGATTGAGATCGCTCGGCCTTCAAAGAAGCTTGAACCGTCTACAGGGGAAGAGAGTGACACCAGCAGATCTTTATCAGTAATGGCAATCGAAATCGGTGCAGTTTGAGCACTTGCGCCTTGATCGTCATACGCGGCAACCGTGAGAGTGTATTGTCCTTCAACTTGAGCAGGCACAGTGATGGTATAGAGATCGCCCGAAGAAGAGGTGGATGTTGCAACGACTTCGCCATTCAATTGAACATCGACACGCGCCACTTGGGTATCGTCGGTCGCCTCAACGACCACCTCAAATGGCTGATTAGGTGCTATTTTTTGTCCATTTTCTGGCGATTGAACATGCACTTCAGGAACAGGGTTAGGATCGCACTCACCAACGTCATTCCATGCATCTTTCCATGCATCTGGATAATTTGGATGCCCAGTACCCGGTGTCCATACTGGGTTACCACACCAACCTGCGATTTTACATGCGTAGATATGGCCAATATTGGTTACCTCATCTCCCACTTGATAGCTCACGCCATCTTGGTACTGAGCAACGTCACCGCAACTACCACTCACATCAGTAACCGTAATCGTCAGATTTTTTTGTGTTACATGCCGTTCATCATCTTGCGCTTCAACACGTAATGCAGCGCTTCCGGCCGTTTGAGGGGTCCAGTCACAAGAGAACACTTGCTCTGTTTTGGCATCGATACTGCAAACTTCGGTGTCATTAGCAAAAAATTTAACGGTAGCCAGATCATTATCAGCATCGGTCACTTCAGCAGAGATCGTCAAACTTGTGCCTTGTGGGTGGGATGATCCCGCTTCTGGGGAAATGAACTCAACGACCGGAGGATTAGGCGCCGTCGATTCTGACTCGACAGAAACAGGCACGCTTTGCTCAGAGAGCTTATCGCCTTCCTCATTGAACGCGATAACTGAAATGGAAGCGGCTCCTATTTCTTTCGGTTGCCACACTTGCTGATACTCGGTGACACCTTGCTTCAATGGTTGTTGAGCAATTTTGTCTTGGTTAGCCCAAAACTCAAGCTTACCGGCACTCTCACCATCAATACGAGCCATAATGCTAACGTCTGTGCCCGTGTATACCACTGAATTTGGCGCTGGAGAGAGAATATCTAGCGAAAAATCGGGCGGTGGTGTGATGCCCCCTTCCATTTTCACAATAACAGAATCTTCAAAAGCACTCAGGTTTTCCAATGAACCAGCAAAAGCTATCGTCAAGGAGAGTGATTCTGAGGAATTCAGAACACTGTCAACCCAAGCACCTTCAGGGAATTTGAGCGCCACTGAATGGAGAATACCGCCCGCTTGAGCGGTATGAGATAGATTCCACGTAGGATGAGATAGCGCCGATGATTGCCAACCTATATCGTTAATCGCAACGGGTAATACAAATTCGATTACCGCATCGCGCATATCCGCTGACTCTGCTCCTGTATTTTTAATCGCTAAGGTGTAAGTGCTCCACCACTGCCCCTCTGACTCAGCTACCGCATCCGCCCTAAACTCAACAGCAATAGCCTGAGATATTGGGTTTAGCAATAGACCCGAAAAAAGCATGGTTAGGCCTAAGACCCGGTAATAGTTTTTGTCGGCCATTGAGACTGACGTGTTTTTTTGATTAAACATTATTTTATACCCTCATATTAAATTTATAATATTCAGTATATTTATTAGCACCACCGTTAATAATTAACATCAACAATTTTCGCTTAAAATAATTTTTGGAATGACAATCAATGTTTATTTAAAATCCAAATAATTAAGATGAATGCATAAAATCATATTAATAACATTTTAAAATAAATTAAATCCATGATAAATTTTGAGTTTTTATTCTAATAAAACGAAATCGTGAACATTATATTACCTATATTTAAATAAGTAACATTAAGCCAAAAAATATAAAAAATGATGATCTTCATCATAAAAATAACGCCCCCAATAGGGGGCTGATTTTATTTTGAGATTGCAGAAGTAGTGCTGGGTAATATCTTAACGCTCAGTCGTTTGTCTGCTTGTAAATATTGATTAGCAACATGACGCAGATCATTCGTACTCACCTGATTGATGGCGTGACGAACCTCCTGCCAACGACTATAGCGATGCGGATAAGTTTGAGTTAGCGATGCGACATCAAGCCAAAATACATTCTTTTCTGGCAGGCTATCTAACCATTGTAGAAGCGGTTGTTTCGCTCGTTGCAACATATCAACATCGATGCCATGATCAGCTTTCACTCGAGACAATACCGCATCAAAACTCTCTTCCACTAATTTAAGTTGCGTTGTGTCTGTCACACTGAACAGCCCCAAATAACCAAATCCTGTGGGAAGAAAATCATTGCTGCTAAATGGGTAAGGTGAGTAACTCGCGCCAGCCTTTTCTCTCACTTCTTCCGTCAACAAAATACGGAGAACCTCTTCAAGCAGCATCAGTTTTGCGTAGTGTTCGGCATTCACCTTATCGGTCGTTGGCCACAGCCAAGCCAGTGCCGCGGCATTGGCTGAACCTTGATGCTCAACAATATGTGATGCAGGCACTGGTGGAAACTCAACGCGCTCAACTTGCAGCTCTTTTTCTGGATGACGCGGCAAAGCGCCCAGTGTTTTAGCAACCGATTGAATCGTTTTCTCTTCGTCAAGATCACCCACAATGGCAATTTCTAAAAGGCCTTTATCTACCGCCGAGGCAAACACTGGAACTAATTCTGAAAAATGACGCTTTAACAGTTCCTCGTCATGGCTACGAAATCGTGGGTCGTCAGGGTGCAATAATTCAGGTAACACCGTCCAAAATGCCTCTTCTGGCGTCGTGTTCTGGCTGTTACTCGCTGCCTGTACTCGTTGACGAAATTGGTTCATCCCCTCTTCTCGCCAGCCCGGGCTCGTTAAAAATGCCGTTTGCAGTGCTAACTGTTGGTCAAGCGATGCTTGATTGGTGAAATCCTGACTCGCAAAACCAAGCGTTCCCACACTAAACCCCGTCGTCACATTGACAGCAGAAAAGAGATGAATTAGCTGCTGCAACGAATGTTGCTCTAACCCACCCGCAACAAAGCCATCATTAAACAGTGCCTGAATGCCCTCTTTTCTAGGTAACGGATATTCGCCAAAACCTAATGAAAGATTGAGGTAGATGATGTTTTTCTCTAACTCGGTTGGCTTGATGTTGAGCTTAACGCCATTGGCAAATTTCAACATCCGAATCCCCGTTTCGGGATCTCGCTTGTCGTGAACGAGCGTGCCCGCCTCACCAAATTCACGGTAGGCAAATGCCTCGACCGATGATATTTGATAAGGCTCTACTGGCTGCTTTTGGCTTTGTTCATATACATCGAGTAGCGTTTGATTGATTTTCTCAACCTTGTATGGCCCAGAAAGATAAATCCACGGCTTACCTTGCCAACGTTCTGTAAGCAGGTCGTGTAATCGAGCTGCGGTGATTTGAGGTTGATAAGCTTCAAAAAGAGCAAGCTCAAACGTCGGTTCAGTTGGGACAAATTGCTGAGTGTCACTTGCCACTAGGCGTTGCGCAATCGAAAAACTATGCAAGGTATCGCTACTTGCTGCTCTTTGCTGATAATCAGCATGCATTGCCTTGATCGCTTGATCAATTTCGCTCTGATTAAAGCCATATCGAATCGCTTGTCGCACTGTCTGTTCAAGTAATGTTAGCCCATGCCGCCACTGCTCGGGCAAGGTTACCAGTGACAATTCCATCCGTGATGCGATACCGAAATCTTGTTCAATATTCACAAAAGCATTCGTTATCCCCTCTTGGTCTATCAGATGGGGAAGTAACCGTTGGTAGAGTAAGTTCGACAATATTGATTCAAGGATCATTTCATGGCGACTTTCAACGCTATCTGCTTGTCGCTCTTGTGGTGCAATCACACCAAGCGAAATTTGGGTCGGCAAACGAGCATCAAAGAAAACATCGGCTTGCAAGTGTGTCCTTACTGCAGGCAACATCAAATGGTCAGCCCGTAGCGGTACCGCATCCCGGTGAGGTACCCAGTTAGAAAAAAGTCGTTTGATCTGCTCTTCGGCCTGAGCAACATCAAGGTCTCCCACCACAATGATCGTGGTACGTTCTGGCGTATAAAAGCGTTGATAGAGTGAACGTAACTGCTCTGAGCTAGCATGTTTTACTACATCGAGATCACCAATTGGCAAACGTTTTGACAAAGGACTCCTCGGATATAAGAAGCTCAGCTGTTGACGGTAATTCTCAACATCAGCGGAATTTCTCTCTTTCCATTCCGCCACAACAACCGGTTTTTCTTGCTCCAACGCCTTTGGTTCAAGCTTAAGGCGATCCGCAATCTCTCTCATAAGCCACAAACCAGTTGCTACTTTTTGTGAGTCTCCTTGAGCAATATTGAACTCATACACGGTTTGATTGAATTGAGTCACCGCATTGGTATCGGATCCAAAACTTAATCCTAAGCGTTCAAGTTGGCGAATCATCTCCCCTTCGGCTACAGAGTCCGAACCTTTAAACGCCATGTGTTCTAAAAGATGCATCAAGCCTTGTTCTTGATCTGACTCGACTAAAGAACCACCCGCAATGCGCATACGCATAATGACAGTATGAGCAGGTGTCGTGTTATGGACTAATTGGTACCTTAAGCCGTTTTCAAGCTGACCTTCGTGAATGCGATGACTTTTAGGTAACTCCGTCGATAGCGAACTGGCCGATATGACAAGCAGCAATAATAAGCTCAATGGGTGAAAAAATAGAATATTACGCAAATTAAGATTCTCAGTATGTATGGAACGACACTCATTCGAATTGAGCGCTTATTATCACCCATTTATTGAATTTATAAATACATCAAGACAATTCCATACAAAACAGTACAATATTTTCAACATCATGCCATGGTGATCAAATGCGTACCACACCCCCTTGAATATCAGCTTGACTGGCTTATATTGCTCTACAAAAACTTTGTGCAATTACGTAGCCAAATCACAAGAAAACACAGTATTATCACCCCTTATTCCACATACTTCGTGGAGATCATAAACGGAATAATTATGGAAAATATCGTCGAAAAACTACTCTATTCAGCACGCTGGATTATGGCCCCTATCTATTTGGGGTTAAGTTTAGTGCTGCTGGCATTAGGCATTAAATTTTTCCAAGAAGTGTTTCATCTGTTACCTAACATCTTGAGCACCGATGAAGTCAGCCTGATTTTAGTGACACTTTCTTTGATTGATATTTCATTGGTTGGTGGATTGATTGTGATGGTGATGTTTTCAGGCTATGAGAATTTTGTCTCTAAAATTGATATCGCCGAAGAGGATGATAAGCTCGGCTGGCTCGGAAAATTAGACACAGGATCGTTGAAAAATAAGGTTTCGGCATCGATTGTCGCCATCTCCTCAATTCATTTGCTGAAAGTCTTCATGAACACTGAAAATATCGACAGTGAAAAAATTAAGTGGTACTTACTGCTGCACATTACCTTTGTCTTATCGGCCTTTGCGATGGGTTATTTAGATAAAATCACCAAAAAATAGCCGCAAGCCCTGTATACACAGGGCTATTCGTTAACACTATCGATCATGTGGGTTAAATATCGTTGCTATGCCAAGGCACTACCATCATTTTATTAATAAGAAAAACGACTTATCTGGCACAGTGAGCAGCTTTGTTACGATGCTAAAATACCATCAGTAAATAGACTGGGCTTATTTTGAACGGTTGACCAACAGTAACAGCAAGAAATAGCTCCCACCGAGAATCGCCACTAGCGTGCCAGCCGCAATTTGCATCGGATAAACGATCACCTGTCCGAGCCAATCCGCCCACAACATTAATGATGCACCGACTAAACTTGCCACCAACAGTTGGGTTTTACTTTGCTGCGCGCCTAGCATCATCGCCATGTGTGGCGCAATCAAACCCACAAACGACACTGGCCCCATCGTCGCCGTCACCAACGCACATAACAGCGCCACAATGGTCAATAAAATCAAACTGGTGCTTTGCGCATTAACGCCACGCGCACTGGCAAAACGACGACCAATGGAGATTAAAGTCAGCCAACGCGACAGTGCGATGGTGGCCGCGGCCAGCAACAGCACCAAAACGGCCAGCAACAGCGCTTGGTCAGGCGTAACGCGATAGGTTGAGCCTGCTAACCACTGTAAAATTCGATAACTGTCTTCTGACCCTTTAGCCAAACAAAATTGCACTAAGGATTCAAGCAGTGCGGTGATGGCTATCCCGGTTAAAATCAAACTCGACGCGGCGTATTGGTGGCGCTTACCCAGCACAACTAATGCCGCCAACACCAGCAAACTACCCAACAACGCTGTCACCCAATGAGCGGCTAACAAGCTTTGACCTAAAAAGAGATTGGCAAACACCAACGCAAACGTCGCCCCTGACGAGACCCCTAAAATATCTGGGCTGGCTAACGGGTTGTATATCAAGCGTTGCAAAATGCTACCAGCCAGGGCAAGACCAATACCGGCACACAATGCGGTGAGCATGCGCGGCCAGCGTAATGACCACTGATAGCTGCTTGGCAGCGCCAATTGCCAACTGAGTTCGTTCATTTGAAACAACGTATGCAACCCAAGTGCTGCCAGCATCATTAACAACACCCCCAATAGTGCGACACGGCTTAATGATGCGCGCGACTGAGGCAGTGAGATAGTCAATGTATCTTGCGCCTTGAGCTGACGGCGACTAAACCAGATCAATGCGGGCGCGCCAATCGCCGCGGCTGTGATACCGCTGGCGATGACTTGCGTAGTCCATAGGCTCAAGCACATTGCGAGCATATCGGTTAATAAAAGCAGTAACGCGCCAAGCAGTAAGCTCGAATAGAGCTCTTGTTTGGGCGTTCTTGCCCCCATAGCACGGGCGATGTTTGGCGTGAGTAGCCCGATAAAACTGATGACGCCCACCGCTGTAATCGAGGCTGAAACCAACCAAATCCCGAGCACCATTAAGATTAAAAATGCAGGAATGACAGGCAGACCACGAGCCGCAGCACCTTGATGACCTAAACGCAATAACGTCAGAACCCTTGGTGCAAACAGTAAAATCAATAAAGAGACCGATAACCGCGGCAGCAACCACTGCACCCAATCCCAGCCATTTTGCGCCAGATCGCCCGCGCCCCACATGAAGACGTTTTTGGCGTATTGTTCATTGAGTAGAATCAGTGCCGTCGCAATCGCGCCAAGTAGCAGGTTCACCACCATGCCTGCCACAATCAACGGCAAGCCCGTCATGTTACGCACGCCCGCAATCACCACGATCAACGCAAATGCGAGCAAAGCACCACTCATTGCCGCCAACGCGCTGTAACTGGCAACTAGGCTTGGAAAACCAATGTTGAGAATAATCAGCGCCAGCCAAGCTCCAGATGAGGTGCCCAGCGTCAATGGTGAAGTGAGGTTATTCTGCGTCAGTTGTTGCATCACACTGCCGACCAAACCTAACATCGCGCCCACCAGCAACGTCATCACCAAACGGGGCAATTGACCATATAGGAAATTGAACTCCGCAAAAGAGCTCGCTTCACGTTGCGCCCACAACAGTTGCCATTGCGTGACTAGATCAACGCCATTGCCAATTTGCACACTGAGCATTGCCACAAGCAGCAGCGCACTACTCAGTGCGAGAAACAGTTTTCCGTTCATGACTTAGGCGCAACCTCAAGCAAACTGCGTGTCAGCGCTTCTGCAATGTATTGTAGTGACATCGCGCCGCCGTAGTTCCAGACACTCTCAACCGAGTTCACTCGCGCTTGACGCACAAACGGCATCGCTTGCCAAAGCATTGATTTTTCTAGCTGTGCTTGCTGGGCAAATGGCAAGAAATAGAGCACATAACCTTGCTCAACATACTGCAAATCCGTTAACCGATGTTGCACAATCCCCCACTCTTTGGCGGGCTGAGGCAGCGCTTCATGCAAGCCCAATTGCTTTAACACATAATGAGTGGTGGAGTTTTCACCGTAAAGGAACACCGAGGTTGGATTAGCAAAACGCATCGCCACCACCGCGGGTGTTTGATGAGAAAATGCGATGCCAATTTGTGCTTTTAACTGCGCAAAACGTTCCGTCATTGTGGTCAGTTTTTGCTCGACGAGCGCTTGCTTGTCAAAGAGCTGCGCTAATTGGCGAAAATGGTCAATCGCGACTGCGCCACTGTCATCACTGGCTTGAAAATTAGAGAAATAGAGCACCGGAGCAATGCGCTCTAACGGTGTGATTAAATCTTGCTGCGGCGCAGCAGCGAGAATGAGATCTGGTTTTAGTGCAGCAATTTTTTCCAAATTGGGTTCAACGCGCGTGCCGATATCTTCTACCCCTTGCGGCACTTGCGGTTTGACAACCCAATCTTGATAACTGGCAAGCTCTGGCGCGCCAACGGGTGTGATACCCAGTTCAATCACTTGCTCAAGTAAATCCCAATTGAGCACCACCACACGTTGTGGCCGCTGCTGTAGAGTTTGCTCTCCGCGGCTGTCGTGTACGGTCAATGGCGCGCTAAAAGCGACACTCGAAAAAACAGAGAGTAAGCCAGCAACCAGCCAGCGCTTTACAAGGTTTAAGCACATACAATCGCGACCTTATACGTGTGAGAATCTGAATTGGACATTGGGTGATCCAGGAGTTGGATCGACGTTTGATAAAGCGCCGATAAACGTGCTTCATCGGCCAATAAAGAGGCATCGCCTTCAAAAGCAACCTTGCCCTGCTTGAGCGCGACAATGTGGGTCGCGTAACGTAGCGCAAGGTTCAGATCATGCAAAATGACGATAATTCCGCAGCTTTGTGTTTGGTTTAATTGCGCAAGCAGAGCCATTAACTGATATTGGTGCTGCACATCTAACGCCGAGGTTGGCTCATCTAAAATCAGCACTGGAGACTGCTGCGCCAACAGCATCGCCACCCAAGCGCGTTGCCTTTCACCGCCAGACAATTCATCTGCCAAGGTATAGGCAAATTCAGTGACGCCGGTTTGGGCGATCGCTTGATCGATGATCACTTCATCCTGATTTTGCCAGCGACCAAAAGGACCACGCCACGGAAAACGCCCAAGGCGCACTAACTCTCGTACCGTTAACCCCGCTGAAGTTGGCAATTTTTGTGGTAAAAACGCCACCGCTTTAGCCAGCGCTCTGGCGCTGAGCTCGGCAATCGGCTGCTGGTTAAGTAACACGTCGCCACGGTCAGGTGCTTGCTGACCAGAAATCAAACTCACCAGCGTGGATTTACCAGAGCCATTATGGCCGAGTACCACAGTTAACTCTGTGGTGGGAATATTCAGTGATTCAATCGATAAAATGCTTCGTCCACCGCGTACCACTTGAACATTTGATAAGGTAAACATCACTCTCCCCCAAAAATCGAACCACCTAAAACACACATCCCCGCCGGCGCGGGAATGTTCAAAAACCGTCAAACTCACCTTCAGCGAAGGTGAGTTCATGCTGACTTACCAGCGGTAATTCACGCTTGCCACCATACGGCGTGATTCGCCGTAATAGCAGGTTCCGAAATCACAACCAGCAAGGGACTCGTCATCCAAAATATTATTGAGGTTAACCTGCACATCCCACTGTGTATTGATGGCGTAGCTTGCCATTGCATCCCACAGCATATAAGCAGGCACCTTTTTATCGAGCGAGGCATCCACAGACGTTCCGGTATAACGCACGCCAGAGCCCAACGTCAGCCCCTCAATTCCAAGGCCTGCAAAATCATAGCTCGCCCAACCTGTCGCTAAGTGGCGCGGAATCATCGACTTGCGCTTCTGGCTCGTTCCTTCACCCGTATGAGCATCGAGATAGGTGTAGCTGGCATTCAGCATCAGATTCTCTGTCACAGCCATGCGAGCTTCCACTTCGAACCCTTGCGTATTGGTTTTTGTGCCCGATTGACTGGTGGTTAACGCGCCATTGCTGCCGACGGTAGAGGCGGTTGCGTTTTTCTGATCGATATCAAACCACGCCAGATTGACATAGCCATCGAGCCAGCTTGGCATGTATTTCACACCCACCTCGGTTTGGTTGCTCTCAACGGGTTTGTAGAGTTTGTTGGTGGTGAAATCTAAGCTGCTGATCACATAGAAAGATTCTGAGTAGCTCACATAAGGTGACAAACCGTTATCGGCTAAATAGATCAAACCGCTGTTTAATGACAGTTGGCCATCATCAAGCTCATCTTTATTCAAACCTTTGCTTTCAACATCAATTTTGTCGTAGCGGCCACCTAAATTCAGCACCCATTTCTGTTGCCACTTCGTTTGATATTGCGCGTACACACCCAGTTGCTGTTTGACAATCTCATTGTCATACAAGCTGCTTGAGAGATCAGGCACATTGCCGTAGGTCGGATTAAGGCTGTTGATCACGTCCACCTGTGAACCAGTGCCATTACCCAGCCATTTATTTTGGTGATACTGAATGTCAAACCCGGTCAGTAAGCGGTGCTCAAATTGGCTACTTTGCCACTGTGCTTGGGCGTTGTTATCTAAGGTTACGCTGTGTGCATCACCATCATTGATCAAGGTATAACGTGCCAATGTGTATGGGTCGCTGTCTTGCCAAGCATTTTGATAGGCCGAAGAGCTTCGTAGGTACAGATCAACATAGGCGTAGTTGAAGTTTTGCTTGAGGCTCCAAGTGTCGTTCAGTTGATGAGAGAGTTGGTAGCCGAACGACAGTTGTGTTTTATCGAAATCATCGTGATCCGGCTCGCCAAAGTTGCGGTTAGGCGCAATCGTCTCACCATTGGGCAGCGCCACTAATGTGCCATCGCTTGGGAAGAAACCGTTTTGTGGCACGCCGTTATCTTTCAAGAAAGTGGCCATCAGCGTTAGCGTGGTTTGATCTGATAAATCGATAGCGTAGCTTGGCGCAACATAAACGCGCTGGCTCTCAATGCCATCCAGTTCACCCTCTTTTTGATTAACCATCGCCACGAGGCGGTAGCGCTGGCTGCCATCTTGGTTGGCCCAATCGGCAATATCGACACCCAACTGCTGGTAATTTTTATTCCCCACCGACAGAGATACGGAATGCTGCGCGCCATCAGTCGGCTTTTTCTGCACCACGTTGGCAATACCGCCCGGCATGGACTCACCATACAGCACCGAAGACGGGCCTTTCACCAATTCAACTCGCTCTAAACCAAAGGGTTCAACCGTCCAAGCAAAGAAACCTTCTTTATAAAGACGGTTACCATCGAGATAGACACTCGGTTCAAAACCACGCACAAACATCCATTCGGCGTCGTTATCCGCGCCATAAGGTGAGGTGTATCCCGGCGTATAGCGCAATGCTTCATCCAGTTTTTGTACGTTATGCTGGTCGAGTTCATCACGTTCAATGACAGTGACCGACTTTGCAGTTTCTTGTGTCGGGGTATCAACTTTCAATGCCGATGCCGTTACCACGATCGTGTCTAAAACTGGTGGCGGTGTTTGCTCAGCTTGTGCCGTAGCCGAAACCATGAACAGACAAGGTAATGCGCTGATTTTTAATATGTTGTGAATTGCTGTCCCCAGCAAGCTTGGGCGAATGAGATCCATTAAAGGATACCTCCTGCTTTAATTAGTTTGAGAAACGTTTTTATTATCATTATTATTGCCCGTCATTTTACTGATAAATTCAATATTTAACAGATAAAAATAAGAATGAATCTCACTCGCACATCACCATAAGTTGATCACCTATGTTTCAATGGTTTGAAAATCTCACGACGGCGTTTCCTAAAGAAGAGCCGCAACAACCGCCTAACTCCTTATTAGCCTTCTGCCGTCATTACACGCGGGGTTTTGAAGTACCGTTATTGGTCATGTCACTGCTCAGTGCTTGTGTGGCGATTGCCGAAGTCACCCTCATTCGCTATATGGGTGAATTGGTTGATATGCTTGGCAGCCAACAACGTGCCACATTCTGGGCTGATCAAAGTGAACGCTTGTGGGTAATGGCCGCGCTGGTGGTGGTCATTATGCCGCTGCTGGCTTTCTTCCACTCCATGATCATGCACCAAACGCTACTGGGTAATTACCCGATGTCGATACGTTGGATGATCCACCGCTACTTACTCAAACAGAGCGTCAGTTTTTTCCAACGCGATTTCGCGGGGCGAATTGCCACCAAAGTGATGCAAAGCTCCCTCGCCGTGCGAGAAACAGTGATGAAACTGGTCGATGTACTGGTTTACATCGCGGTCTACTTCGTCTCGATGATTTGGATGATGGGCGAATCTGACCGCATCTTGATGATCCCGATTCTGATTTGGCTCGTGGCCTACATCATCATTCAATTGTATTTCATTCCCAAGATGAAAAAAGTAGCGACCGATCAAGCCGATGCTCGCTCAACTATGACGGGCAGCATAGTCGACAGTTACACCAACATTGCCACCGTGAAACTGTTTTCCCATTCACAGCGAGAAATGCAGTACGCCAAAAGCAGCATGAAACGGTTTTTGAACACCGTGTACCAACAGATGCGCATGGTGACGTGCCTGTTGTGGAGTGTTGACGCCATCAACTATTTACTGCTGTTTTCTATCGCCGCTTTATCAATCAATTTGTGGCTCGATGCCTCAGTGACTGTCGGTGTCATTGCGATTGCGATTAGCATTGCGCTGCGCGTACAAGGCATGTCGAAATGGATCATGTGGGAAGTGAGTGCACTATTTGAAAATATCGGTACTGTGGTGGATGGAATGAATACCTTGTCGCAACCAGTAACCATAACGGATGTAGCCAATGCGCCGCCACTGCAAGTAACGCAAGGGCAAATCAGCTTCCATAACGTTCACTTTCACTATGGACAAGAGAACACTGTGTTCGAAGCTCTTAACTTTGAGTTAAAAGCGGGCGAAAAAGTGGGGTTAGTGGGTCGTTCGGGCGCGGGTAAATCCACACTGGTTAACTTACTGCTGCGATTTTACGATTTGAATGGCGGCAAAATCTGCATTGATGGGCAAGATATTTCGCAGGTTAGCCAAGATTCATTGCGCCAACACATTGGTATGATCACGCAAGATACTTCTCTGTTGCACCGCTCAATCCGCGACAACATTCTCTATGGCAACCCAGATGCCGGGGAAGAGGCGCTGATAGAAGCAAGCCGTCAAGCGCATGCTCATGATTTTATCGCGCAGTTGCAGGATGAGAATGGCAACCTCGGCTACGATGTTCAAGTGGGAGAACGCGGTGTCAAACTCTCTGGCGGCCAACGCCAACGCATTGCGATTGCCAGAGTGCTATTAAAAAATGCACCGATTCTGATCATGGATGAAGCCACCTCGGCCCTAGATTCAGAAGTGGAAGCGGCTATTCAAGAAAATTTTGAAACGCTGATGGAAAACAAAACCGTGATCGCCATTGCGCACCGTTTATCAACCATTGCTGCCATGGATCGCTTAATTGTGCTGGATGAAGGACGAATCATTGAACAAGGCTCACACCAAGAGTTGCTGCAACAACAAGGCGTTTATGCTCAGCTATGGGCGCATCAAACGGGTGGTTTTATAGGCGAACTTGCGTAGTGGATGCTCTTTAGGCCAAATAAAAGGCCTTTAGATACATCCAACAGAGAAAGAAGATGTGCTAAAGGCCGCGCTATTTCACCCAATACCCTCACTTTCGAGTTTAGGTATTTTGCATACCATACATAGGGGGGGTGAGTTAGCTTAAATCGACATCTTTGCAGCCAAAAAAGTAGGTCGCGAGAAAACCAACAGTGTAGGAAATTAAAAGACCGCCAACAAATACCATCATCCCAGCAAAAATTCCTTGCTCGGAAGTCATCAATGGAATGGCGACAATGCCTGACGGGCCAAACACCGTATTTAATCCTACTGGCAAACCAAGGTAAGAAACTAAGCCGACAAAGAAACCGCCCGCCGCCCCACCAATGCAAGCGGTGACAAACGGTTTAACCCGCGGCAAGGTCACGCCATAAATCAGTGGTTCGCCAATCCCCAAAATACCGGGAATGATCGCCCCTTTCACTTGCGTGCGCAGCAACGCATCTTTATTCGCTTTGAAATAGAGTGCCAGTGACGCACCCACTTGGCCGCCGCCCGCCATCGCCAAAATAGGAAACAGAGAGTTAAACCCTTGTACATCCATCAGCGCAAAATAGACTGGCACAAACCCTTGGTGAATACCAAACACCACCGAAATTAAGAACAAACCCGACAGTAACGCCGCGCCCAACGGGTTATCATTGAGGTTCAAAAACAACCATGACATGCCTTTAAACAGCTCACCACCAATCGGCATGATCACCAAGAAAGTCACCGCGCCCATGATGAGTAACGTCACCACAGAGGTTAAGATCATATCCAAATCATCAGGCATGTATTGGCGCACTTTACGTTCTACTTGCGCGCCCAAAATAGAGGCTAAAAGTACCCCGATGATGTTGCCGCGCGGGTCAATGGCGAAGCCAAAGAATTCACTCATACCCGAGTAGATACCCGTTGTCGCCTCTGGGTTATACCCCAGCACAAACAGCGAAGCTAAAATGGCACCATTAACACCCGAGCCACCGAAAGCTTGCTGCGCGTTATAACCAATTAAAATACTCAAGAAAGCAAATAGCCCTTTACCAAACACTTTCATATAAGTAATGAGATCGAGCATAAACTGGCTAGGCGATTGATCGATAACGAACATTTGTTCCAGCAAAGTGGCAAAACCAAGCAACAAACCCGCAGCAATGAAACCGGGGATCAGCGGCGTAAAAATGGTCGCAAATTTGCTTAAAAAACGTTGTACGCCGCTGGTCTGTTTACTCTTCATCTGCTTTTTCTGCTCAGCAGCAATCGCGGATAGATCGGCAGTTACGGCCATATCCGTCTCAGTACCGTCACCGTTGGCGATCATCTCATTCATCATATCGGCCGCCGTTTGCGCTTTGCCTGGGCCTAAAATGATCTGCAGTTGTTGGTCACTCTCCACCACGCCCATTACGCCGGGAAGGGTTTTCAGCAGAGCCTGATCGGCCAATGCCGTATTATTTAATGTTAAACGTAAGCGCGTCATGCAGTTGCCACACTTACCGATATTGCCACTACCACCGACTGCACTAAGCAGCTTGGCGATCATATTTGAGGTTATTTTTGCCATTGGGACATCCTTGGATAGATCCAGTCGGGTTATTGATCATTCAGTGCCGCGCGAATAAAACCATTATGCTTGGCCAGTTTTTGCGTCGCTTGCTCGGCGCTTAGCCCCGCAAGAATCATTACAATGGCGGTTTTACAGTGACGATGGCAGGCGCTCAGTGCTTGTTCTGCTTCCTCTTTACTGCAACCAGTCGCTTCGACCACAATGTTATTTTGGCGCTGAATCAACTTAGCGTTGGTCGCCTCGACATCGACCATGAGGTTGCCAAACACTTTACCGCAACGAATCATCGCGCCGCTGGTTAACATGTTAAGCACCAGTTTTTGCGCCGTGCCCGCTTTCATACGTGAAGAGCCCGTGACCACTTCCGCGCCCACCACAGGCACAATGGCAATGTCAGCCGCGTGCTGCATCGCGCAATCTGGGTTGCACACTACTGCCACAACCGTTGCACCCAGTGATTTAGCGTAAGCCATGCCGCCTAGCGCATAGGGTGTGCGACCACTGGCGGCGATACCCACCACCACATCGTTGCGGGTCAAATTAATATTTTTCAGATCGCTTTGCCCAAGCTCAACATTGTCTTCGGCATTTTCAACCGCTTTAAGAATTGCTGGGTGTCCGCCCGCAATAAGCCCAACCACTTGTTTAGGATCAGAGCCGTAGGTGGGTGGGCACTCGCTAGCATCTAAAATCCCCAAGCGACCGGAGGTTCCCGCTCCCATGTAGATCAAACGTCCACCCGCTTGAAATGCCAAGGTAATGGCATCCACCGCTTGCGCTATCTGCGGTAAGGTTTTTTCAACCGCCAACGCGACCAGTTGATCTTCATGGTTAATGACTTGCAGCATCTCTAAGGTGGAAAGGGTGTCAATGTCAGCACTGGCAGGGTTGCGGCTTTCGGTAACCAACTGGGTTAGGTCTAGGTTCATCGTCTATTTCTCGGTTTGAATTCGGAACTGAGGGCGATTCTATGGAATAAAATATTCCATTTTAGTGACAAAAATCACAACAAAGGTTATTCTTTGACCAGCCATTACATGGAATAATGGCCTACAATGCACCGAAATCTTTTAAAGATAATAGAAAAACTCCAGCCAATACAAGACACTATACTAAAGTGTTGTTATTTAAAATTTGGAATAATTTATTCAAAATAATACAAGGATCGCGCATGTCTGTGATGCATAAAATCGTCAGCCGCCGCACTCAACTCTCTCGCAGTGAATTACAAATCGCCGATTGGATCATCGCTCATCCAGAAAAAGCCGCGCTCGCCACCAGCCAAGCACTGGCCGAACACGCAAAAGTCAGCCAATCGAGCATTATCAAATTTACCCAGAAAATTGGCTTTAGGGGCTACAGTGAGTTTAAGTTAGCGCTGGCCGAAGAGCTTGGCCGTAAATTGGCGTTTCAGACCACGCCACTGCACAGCAATATTCTGGCTGACGACCCACTGGCGGTGATCGCACAAAAATTGGTGCAAGCGAAAACAGAGGCGATGTTTCACACCACCAACGCGCTTTCATTTCCCCACTTCAACCAAGCGGTACAGTGGATAAACCTCGCCAGCCGCGTGCAAATTATCGGCATCGGCGGCTCGGCGCTCACCGCAAAAGATTTGGCTTTTAAGCTCCTGAAATTAGGCATCACAGCGCTCACAGAACAAGATAGCCACGTACAAATCGCCACCGCACGCACGCTAGGTGCGCAAGATGTTCAAATTGTGATTTCATTTTCAGGAGAGAGAAAAGAGATTTTGATTGCCGCCGAAGCGGCCAAGCAGCAAGGAGCAAGCGTTATCGCGCTCACCTCTCCGAAGAAAAATCGATTACGTGAATTAGCCGATCTCTCTTTTGATACGATTGCCGATGAAAGTGAACATCGCAGCTCATCCATCGCCTCTCGCACCGCGCAGAACGTTCTAACCGACCTGTTGTTTATTACTCTTGTACAGCAAAGAGACGAGTCGGCGCGTCAATTGATCCAAGACATTTCATCTGATATTCGTCAAATCTTTTAACGGAACTAATCGCTCTCTTCAATGCAGTGCATGCGATGAAAAACGCGATGAATGATCGGTGCAAATAGGGTAGCCAATGAAACGAAAAAGACCGTTTCGATAAATAAGCTGTAAAAGGCTAAAAAGAGATGCAAGCTCGGCGCAAGATACAGATTGATTATCGGGTAGGGAAGCTCGAGACCACTGACCATCGAAAGCGCATTCAACCACGCTTGCGCCGCTGGGAGATCAGCTAGGTAGACAAAACCCACCACTCCGGGAATGAGGCCAGTCAACAGCAGTAACGCAGCGATCGCCGCATAGCGTAAGCAGCGCCATGTAAAACGCTCAACGGAGATAACTTCTTGATGAATCGACTCAAATTTCACGCCAGCCTCCTTGATGTTTGCCTCATCATAAGCAATGGCGGCTTAATAATGAAGGACCAAAAGGCGGATATGCAGAGTTGATCTACACGCTTAGAAACCTCGCGCTAATAATTGCGCGAGAAACGCCAGCTCTTCTTGGCTCTCTTTGATGGCAAGTGCTTCAAGCCAAACCGACTCGCTGTAATGCTCGGCTTTGAGAAAAAGTAAGCAACCTTCAAAATCAATCAACCATGAGTGAATGTCCGCATCCCACTGTTTTTCTATCACTGTAGCCGAAAGCTGCTTGACCAAACGCTCGCCTAGTGCAGGAAAAGTATCGACGTCAAAACGCGGTGTACTCAGGACGAGTCGCCCTTCATCTTGTAAATTGTGTGCTAAACCGAACTCAGCCATGGTGGGTTAAGTGCTCCTGAATCAAGTCTAAGAATGGGTCGGCGTATTTTTCAAGCTTGCGTTGCCCAACGCCGTTAACGGCCAACATTTCTCCGTACGAAGTGGGCAATATTTCCGCCATATCAATTAAGGTCGCATCGCTAAAGACCACGTAAGGCGGCAGGCCATCTTCATCAGCAATCGATTTACGCAATTTACGCAATTTGGCAAACAGTGGTTTGTCGTAGTTTTTGTTGGATAACTTATCTGATTTCGCCGCACGAGCGGCAGTATCTAAGCGTGGAATAGCTAACTCTAATGGCATTTCTCCACGCAGCAGCGGCCGCGCCTCTTCCGTCAACTGCAAGGTCGAATTGCGAGTAATGTTTTGCTGCAACAACCCTTTATGGATCAACTGACGGAAAATACTCACCCAATAATCATGGCTATGATCGCGACCAATGCCGTAAGTCGTGAGCTTGTCGTGGCCATTTTCACGAATACGGATATTTTGCATACCGCGCATCACTTCCACCACATAACCAATACCGAAACTTTGGTTGACGCGATAAACGCACGATAATGCTTTTTGCGCCTCTTGCGTGGCATCGAAATGCTTGGGGGGATCAAGGCAGATATCGCAGTTGCCGCAAGGTTTGTCTCGATATTCACCAAAATAATTGAGCAACACTTGGCGGCGACAAGTTTGTGCTTCAGCAAAAGCGCTCATCGCGCCCAACTTATGGCTTTCCACCTGCTTTTGTGGCCCTTCCGGCTTCTCATCTAACATCCGACGCAGCCAACTGATGTCGGCCGGGTCATAGAGCATCATAGCTTCGGCTGGCAAACCGTCTCGCCCGGCGCGCCCCGTCTCTTGATAGTAAGATTCAATATTGCGCGGAATATCAAAATGCACCACAAAACGCACGTTGGGTTTATTAATCCCCATTCCAAATGCGACGGTAGCAACCACTATCTGAATGTCATCACGCTGAAATGCTTCTTGCACATAAGCGCGCTCATCGGCGTCCATACCCGCATGGTAACTGGCCGCTCGTAAATGGTTGTTGCACAGTTTCTCTGTCAGCATTTCTACTTTTTTGCGACTGCCACAATAAATGATGCCGCAATGTCCTCTTTGCGTATCAAGATAGCGGATCACCTGTGAAACCGGTTTGTGCTTTTCGACCAAGGTATAGCGGATATTAGGACGATCAAAGCTGCCCAGATAGACGTGCGGTTCTTGCAACTGCAAACGGTGCAAAATATCCACGCGCGTGGCGTCATCGGCCGTTGCCGTCAGTGCCATAAAAGGCACGTGTGAAAAATGCTGTTTAAGTTGGCCTAACGCCGCATACTCAGGGCGAAAATCGTGCCCCCATTGAGAAATACAGTGTGCTTCATCCACGGCAATCATCGCCAATGGCAACTGCTGCAAGCGTTCGATGAAATCGGGCATCAAAACGCGCTCAGGCGACGCGTAAATCAGCTTCAGTTGCCCCGCGTTCATTCGGTTATACACCGACATCAGCATCTCACGTGACATACTTGAATTAATACACTCAGCCGCGACACCGTTGGCTTTGAGCTGATCCACTTGGTCTTTCATCAACGAAATGAGCGGCGAGATGACTAAAGTGATGCCCTCTTTGACTAACGCAGGGATCTGATAACAGAGCGATTTCCCCCCACCCGTTGGCATGATAACTAAGCTATCTTGCCCCGCTAACGAAGCGTCAATCACCTCTTGCTGGCCGACACGAAACGACTGATAACCGAACACAGTCTGTAAAATACTGTGCTGTGTCTCAGGTTGAGGATCGGTTTGTTGAGCCATTAACGTTGCGGTCATGAAATTTCCAAGGGTGAACAAAAGGGGTAGAGCAACCGCTATACCGCAAAGCGTCTTATTGTAGTGGGGTTCGATGGTGAATAAAACCGCAAAATGTAGCGGTAAAGCGAATCACTTGATTCTCGGCCATTATTCGCCACTCAAACTCCCGAGTAGGCGGTCGATTAACAAAGCTGCAACTTACTTGAGGAACAGTATATACTGTCGAATCGTTTCGCTGGCTCAGCACTTCACTCCTTTGAGAATTCATCATGACCGCAGAAGAACAACAACGCTCCAGACAAGGCGTTTTACTCGCTATTGGTGCTTACACTATGTGGGGCATCGCACCGATCTATTTTAAAGCAATCAATAATGTTCCTGCACTTGAGATCCTCACTCACCGCGTAGTGTGGTCGTTTTTCTTGTTAGCAGCACTACTTCATTTTGGCCGCAACTGGCGTAGTGTACGCAGTGTGATTACTCATAAATCAAAGATGATCTATCTAATGACCACCGCTTGTCTGGTTGCGGTGAACTGGTTAATTTTCATCTGGGCGATCAATGCTAATCATATGTTAGATGCCAGTTTAGGCTATTACATTAACCCACTGCTCAATGTGGTGCTCGGCATGCTTTTTCTTGGTGAGCGATTACGCAAACTGCAGTGGGTCGCGGTAGCGCTAGCCACCATTGGTGTGGCCATTCAGTTAATTGTGTTTGGTTCGATTCCTGTGGTCGCCATCGCTTTGGCTACCACTTTTGGCTTGTATGGCTTACTGCGTAAAAAAGTGGCGGTTGATGCCCAAACAGGTTTGTTTATCGAAACCTTGGTAATGTTGCCCGCGGCGTTGATTTATCTGTTGTTTATCGCCAGCTCGCCAACTTCAGATATGGCGCTCAATCCGCTTAACCTCAACCTACTGCTGATCGCAGCTGGCGTCATCACGACCTTGCCTTTGCTTTGTTTCACAGGAGCAGCAACGCGTTTAAAACTTTCAACGCTGGGTTTCTTCCAATACATCGGCCCAAGCTTGATGTTTTTGCTCGCTGTCTTGGTTTACGGTGAAGCCTTCTCTAGTGATAAAGCCATTACTTTTGCCTTTATTTGGGCTGCATTGTTGCTGTTCAGTTTTGATGGTTTAAAAACAGGCCGAACCGCGCGACGCGCTCAACGGGCATAAATCGATTAGATACAGTGGGTCTCATTATCCAATCCTGAGACATCGTGGCATAAATCGAACATTCCAAGCACAACTGACTGGCGAATAACAATTGTAAAACGATAAAATAACATCTTCATCACAACCCAATGGAGATGGGCATGCTCTTGACTCACACACGATTGACTCTTCCAGTCTTAATTTTTGCTGTTTCTGCGCAAGCTGCCTCTGATCAGGCAGCCGATGCTTTTGCACCTGAACAAAGTAGTGGTTTTGAACAAAAACAGCTGGTTAAAGCCAAACACTGGATGGTGACAGCCGCCAATCCTTTAGCCACCGAAGCGGGCGCTAATATTTTGCGCCAAGGGGGCAATGCGATCGATGCCATGGTAACGACACAATTGATGCTCGGGCTAGTTGAGCCTCAATCTTCAGGTATCGGCGGCGGCTCATTTTTGGTCTACTGGGATGCCAAGAAAAAAGCACTCACTACCTTCGATGGCCGAGAAACCGCGCCACTCAATGCCACACCAGCTCTCTTTTTAGATAGCGCAGGAAAACCACTGCAATTTTACGATGCTGTTGTGGGAGGCCGCTCGGTCGGCACACCCGGCACCGTCAAGCTGCTTTGGGAAACCCATCGCCAATACGGCAAGCTGGAATGGACTCGCCTGATTGAGCCGGTAGCAAAACTCGCCGAACAAGGATTTGAGGTAAGTCCGCGCCTCGCAACGTTGATCGCTGAGGATAAAGAACGCTTAAGCCGCTTCCCCGCTACCAAAGCGTATTTCTTCGATGCGCAAGGTGAACCACTCAAAACGGGCACCTTACTGAAAAACCCTGAGTATGCCGCCACGCTGAATGCTATCGCGAAACATGGAGCAAAAGCCTTCTACCAAGGTGATATAGCCAAAGACATCATCGCCACAGTGCAAAATGCGCTGGGCAATCCCGGTGTACTTGCCCAACAAGATTTTGATACTTACCAAGTCAAGCAGCGTGAGCCGATTTGTGCACCTTACCAAAGCTATCAAGTATGTGGTATGGGCCTACCCAGTTCAGGCGCACTCACTGTGGGTCAAATTTTGTCGATCACCGAGCAATATGACTTAAAAGGCTGGGGAGCCAAAGACGTGAACTCTTGGCAGGTGTTGGGAGATGCCTCTCGATTAGCGTTTGCCGATCGTGGCTTGCATATGGCGGATCAAGATTATGTTCCCGTCCCAACCCAAGGTTTATTAGATAAAAGCTATCTCGCTGAACGTGCTCAACTGATCCAACCTGGCAAAGCGCTGACCCGTGCAGAAGCCGGTAACCCACCTTGGCACCATGCACAACTACGTAGCTCAGATCAATCGATTGAATTACCGTCCACCAGCCACTTTAATATTGTCGATCGTGAAGGCAATGTCGTGTCGTACACGACCTCAATCGAAAACGCGTTTGGCTCTCGCCTCTTTGTGCGCGGCTTTTTACTCAATAATGAGCTGACCGATTTTTCCTTTGCTACCCACAGTGATGGTCGTCCAATCGCTAATCGCCTTGAGCCAGGTAAGCGCCCTCGCTCTTCAATGGCTCCGACCATAGTACTGCACAACAACCAGCCTTATCTGGCTATTGGTTCTCCGGGCGGCAGCCGCATTATTGGTTATGTAGCACAAGCGTTAATCGCTCACTTCCAGTGGGATATGGATATTCAGGCCGCAATCAACCAACCGCATGTGCTAAATCGTTTTGGTGAAATGGAATTAGAAAAAGGGACTCAAGCAGAACAATTCAAACCGGCGCTAGAAAGTATGGGAGCGAAAGTGGCGATCCGAGATCTCAATTCTGGGCTACACGCCATTCGTATTACAGAGCAAGGTCTTGAAGGAGCGGCTGATCCACGCCGTGAAGGGGCTGCCATCGGAGAATAACACTCAGTAATTTAGTTTCGGTTGGCGAGATAAACACGCGCCAACCGTTTTCTACGCTTCGTTTATGCCAAACCGCTCAAAACCGGCCAGAGTTCTGTGATCATTTTTTACAAGACAGTGGCGACATGGCTGGCTAAGCTTGCATTATTCAACCCTAAATTTTGGTCTCTATGGATAAAGTGAGCTACAGCCAAACGGCCTATCCTGCGATCGGTCTGATTGATGCAGACTATCGTCAGTTTGCGTTTGATCGCCACTACCATCTTGATATTCATATTGGCCTTATCACTCAAGGAACACAGCGCTTCTACCACCAAGGCGCTTGGCATCAGGTACAACGGGGCGGCGTAGTTCTGATGTCGCCAGATGAACTGCACGATGGGGAAGCGCACAATGACTCTGGCTACCAAGTGCAAGTGTTTGCTATTGAGCCCACTTGGCTACAGCAAACCTTAGAAGCCAAGCAGATTGAACAAGTGCTGGGTTTTGAGCAGTTAATAGTCGATGACGCGCCACTTTTTTGCTCACTGCTGCAACTTCATCACACCATGAAGCAGGATAAGCTCAGTCAACTCGCTAAAGATTGCTTACCCTACCAAGGGTTCACACCTTTACTTGAACGCTATAGCCACTTAAAACTACCGGAGGTTAAACCGCTTGGCCAGCGCAACCTCGCCACGCTGAAAGAGTGGGTACTCAGTCAACTCGACCAACCGATCCGCCTTGAACAACTCGCTCAGCTTTGCCAGCTTTCACCCACTCAGTTTCAGCGCCATTTCAAGGCGCAAACGGGCATCACACCTTATGCGTGGTTATTGCGTTTACGTTTAGAGCAAGCGATGAAATTGTTGAAAACCGGCACCTCTAGCACCGAAGTCGCCTATCAAGTCGGTTTTTATGATCAAGCCCATTTCAGTAAGGCGTTCAAAGCAACCTTTGGCCTGCCCCCCTCCGCCATCAATCGCACACTTTACTAACCAAACTGTCAGAAATTTACAAGGCAAGTGCGTTTTCTCCACGCATACTCACCGTAAAACATGAGGAGAATACATGAACGAACTTTCCATATTGGCCACATTGGCTGGCGTGCATTTTATGGCATTATTAAGCCCCGGCCCAGATGTGGCACTGGTGGTACAAAATGCCACCCGTTACGGTCGCAGAACCGGAGTTTTTATTGCGCTAGGGTTATCATGTGGCATTGTCATTCACTCATTGCTTAGCCTCACAGGGATAAGCTATTTGGTGCATCAACAACCCGCACTGTTTGCGATGGTGCAACTGGCCGGCGGGGGGTATTTATTCTATTTAGGCTTGGGCGCACTCAAATCCATCTACACCACCTGGCGATCGCCACAAGCTGTCGGAGTCAACAATGAGCGCTACAAGCTGATCGAAAATCAACGCCAAGCCTTTTCCCGCGGTTTTATCACCAATATTTTTAATCCAAAAGCTTTGGTCTTTTTTATCAGCTTAATGTCGAGTTTAGTGCCTGTGGGGATGTCCTTTTCAGGTAAAGGTATCGCCTTGCTGATTCTTTGGGGGCTCTCTTTTATGTGGTTCTCAACCTTGGCGTGGATGCTCTCCACCGCCCGCCTACAAAAACGTTTGCAATCACTCACTGTGTATATTGATGCGGTATGTGGCATCATTTTTACGCTCATCGGTGGACTTATTTTATTGCAAGCGCTGCTTAGCCTTAGCCATTGATGCAGCGATTCGCGCCCATTTTTGTGCGAGATCTCTTACAAACGAGTGAGCAAATATCGCTTTTTGAGTAGGAAAATCAACACCAAAAAACCTAAACACTTGATTTTAAATAAAATAATAACCAGCTAGAGAAACCCTTTGCGGAAAAAGCGTTTCTCTAGCATTGCCGATAAATTAGAGATGGGTAATATGAACCTTGTCGGAAGGATTCTGACACGGAACAGGAAAGCACCACGGATTGGTCATCTTCAGGATGAAGAGACGACTGCTCAGGATGAATGGTCGGCACGGAAAGCAAATTGGACATTGAATGGACGCAATAGTAGCTAGGATGGTTACTACTAAGGAAAGACAATGGACACCTCTGGACGAGGCAAGGACTGAACATCAGGATGATGTAAAGGACACCGCTCAAGGAACAAGTGAAGCGCGCTAACGTGGATGGTTAGCAGACTAGAAAGTCACCAAGGACACCGCTAGGAAGGCGAAGAACGGATTAAGCTGACGGAATTCAGCCACTATCATGGATTTGATGCATGGAGCACTTTCGTAGCTGGATTGCTGCAAGTAAGACTATAACCCCGCAGGGCGCAAGCCCTCGGGGTTTTTCTTTTGGATCGGATAAGCATATGAGTTATCCAGCTTTCATATCTTGAACGGCTAGGTTAGGTATTTGGTTTAAACAACGCCATAAACACCCCCTCCCTGCCTCCCCCTCAAAGGGGGAGGAGAACAATCCAACCATCTCAGCAAAGAAAAGTACCCTTTCTTTGTACAAGGAAGATCATAGTTTCTCTAGCTTGGCATAAGCAGTCACTAGCCATTTAATGCCTTCACCGTTAAAAGCGACTTGCACTCGACTTTGCGGGCCACTACCTTCGAAATTAATGATGGTGCCTTCACCAAAAATAGGGTGTTTCACGCGTGCGCCCAAACTAAAGCCCGTCTCGTTAAAGTTCTCTTTGACCGCTGTTTGACTAAAACGCCCAGCACTGCTTGGTCGGCTCACTTGCGCTTTCATGCGCACTTCATCAAGGCAGTTTTCTGGCAGCTCACGGATAAAGCGTGACGGCTTATGGTATTTATCCTGACCGTATAAACGGCGAATTTCAGCGTAAGTAATGTAGAGCTTTTGCATGGCGCGCGTCATTCCGACGTAACACAAACGGCGCTCCTCTTCCAATCGCCCCGCTTCTTCGGCCGACATTTGGCTGGGGAACATGCCCTCTTCAACGCCAACCATAAACACCAACGGGAACTCTAACCCTTTCGCGCTGTGCAGTGTCATTAACTGTACGGCATCATCAAACTCGTCAGCCTGCCCTTCGCCCGCTTCCAGCGCTGCGTGGGTTAAAAAGGCCGTCAACATGCTCATCTCATCCGCTTCTTCTGGCTTTTCAAATTGGCGTGTTGCGGTGACTAGCTCTTCCAAGTTTTCAATTCTGGCTTTAGACTTTTCACCCTTTTCAAGCTGATACATCTCAAACAAACCTGATGTTTTGATTACATGGTCGGTTTGACTGTGTAACGGCATCTCAGCGCTATCATCTTCAAGGGCATTGACCAGCTCAATAAACCGGCTTAATGCGCTTGCCGCACGTCCTGTGAGCACTTTTTCTTCCAACAGCACAAGGCTCGCTTGCCACAAGGTACAACCGCGATCTCGCGCCGCAAAACGAATGGTTTCCAGCGTTTTATCACCCAAGCCACGCGGTGGCGTATTTACGACTCGCTCAAAGGCCGAATCATCATTGCGGTTAGACATCAAACGCAAGTAACTTAACGCATCTTTGATCTCTTGGCGCTCGAAGAAGCGCATGCCGCCGTAGATGCGATAGGGCAAGCCTGCTTGAATCAAGGCTTCTTCCAAAACACGAGATTGGGCGTTGTTGCGATAAAGCATCGCACAATCCTCTAATGCGCCACCTTTATCTCGCCACTCTTTGATTTTATTGACGGTAAAACGCGCCTCATCAAGATCGTTGTAGGCCGAATAGATAGAAATTGGCTCGCCTTCGCTGCCATCTGTCCAGAGCTCTTTACCCATTCGCTCGGTGTTGTTCGCGATCAGTGCGTTCGAGGCTTGCAAAATGGTTTTGGTTGAACGGTAGTTTTGCTCTAAACGAATGGTATTAACGCTCGGAAATTCCTGCGTGAATTTTTCGAGGTTTTCAATTTTGGCACCACGCCAGCCATAAATGGACTGATCATCATCACCGACGATCATCACGTGGCAATCGCACCCAGCCATCATGCGCAGCCACGCGTATTGGATGTTATTGGTGTCTTGAAATTCGTCGACCAAGATGTGTTTAAAGCGCGCTTGATAATGTTCACGAATGTGCTGCTTATCACGCAACATCTCGTGGCAACGCAGCAAAATTTCGGCAAAATCAACCAAACCTGCGCGATCGCACGCCTCTTGGTACGCGGAATAAAGCTGCAAATAGGTTTGAGTCACGGGATCGCGGTACGCATCGATGTGCTTCGGACGAAGACCTTCATCTTTTTTACCGTTAATCCACCAGCACACCTGGCGCGTAGGCCACTGCTTCTCATCTAGGTTTTGTGCTTTGATTAAACGACGCAGCAAACGCAGTTGATCTTCAGAATCGAGGATCTGAAAATCCTCAGGCAGGCGAGCGTCAAGATAGTGAGCGCGTAAAATACGGTGGCAAATACCGTGGAAGGTACCATTCCACATGCCCGATGCACTGCCCATCATCAACTCTTCAATTCGGCCACGCATTTCCGCCGCCGCTTTGTTGGTAAAAGTCACCGACATGATTGAAAAAGGCGAGGCGTTTTCAACCGAGATAAGCCAAGCAATGCGATGCACCAATACTCGGGTTTTACCACTCCCCGCTCCGGCAAGCACCAGCAAGTTTTCTAAAGGCGCGGCAACCGCTTCGCGCTGTTTATCGTTGAGACCGTCGAGTAAGAGAGAAGGATCCATCATGGCTAAGCTACTGGTTATTTATACATAATTGCCCAGATTATAACCTCAAATCGCGGCAAGATGCTCGTCTCTATCACATTTTTCTGGGCATTCAAAAATGAAAAGCCCACCGCAAAGGTGGGCTAATTCGAGCTTCATCGCATTTTAAGCGCATGACTACGCGGCGATCCCCGCATGACGCAGCAACGCATCAATTTGCGGCTCGCGGCCTCTAAAGCGTTTAAATAGCTCCATCGGCTCTTCACTACCACCCATTTCAAGGATGTTGTTCAAGAAACTTTGCCCAGTCTGCGGGTTAAAAATCCCCTCTTCCTCAAAGCGAGAAAACGCATCCGCCGAAAGCACTTCTGCCCATAAGTAGCTGTAGTAACCTGCGCTGTAACCGCCAGCAAAGATGTGGCTAAAGCTGTGTGAGAAGCGGTTCCATTCAAGGCTTGGTAACACGGCCACTTTCTTTTTCACTTGGGCGAGAGTTTCCAACACTTGCGGGCCTACTTCGGGATCGTAAGTGGTGTGCAAGGTGAAATCGAACAAACCAAATTCAAGTTGACGCAAAATAAACATCGCTGACTGGAAGTTTTTCGCCGCGAGCATTTTATCGAGCATTTCTTTCGGTAGCGGTTCACCCGTTTCGTAATGACCTGAAATAAACGCTAACGCCTCTTCTTCCCAGCACCAGTTTTCAAGGAACTGACTTGGCAGTTCAACCGCATCCCACGGCACACCGTTGATGCCAGATACCGCACCCACTTCAACTTGAGTCAACATGTGGTGGATCCCGTGTCCAAACTCATGGAACAAAGTGACCACTTCATCATGAGTAAATAACGCAGGTTTATCACCGATTGGGCGATTAAAGTTACAGGTCAAATAAGCCACTGGTGTTTGTAGCTCGCCATTTTGAGTGATACGGCGGCCACGGCAATCATCCATCCACGCGCCACCACGCTTATGTTCGCGCGCATACAGGTCGAGATAGAAGCTGCCACGCAGTGATCCTTTCGCATCAAAAATATCGAAAAAACGCACCGATGGATGCCAAATATCAACCCCAGAGCGCTCTTTGACGCTCATGCCAAATACGCGGTTGAGCACTTCAAATAGGCCGCTCACCACTTTCGACTCTGGGAAATAAGGGCGCAGCTCTTCATCTGAAATATCAAACAAGTGCTGTTTCTGTTTTTCGCTGTAGTAAGCGATATCCCACAACTCTAGCGTGGTCACGCCAAACTCTTGCTGCGCAAATTGACGCAACTCTTCGACTTCACGCTCACCTTGCGGTTTCACTTTGGTGGCTAAATCATTTAAAAACCCTAACACTTGATCGGGCGTTTGCGCCATTTTGGTCGCCAGTGATTTTTCACTGTAGGTATTAAAACCGAGCATACGGGCTATTTCATGACGCAGTTTGAGCTTTTCAGCGATGATTTCGCTGTTATCCCACTTGCCCGCATTTGGCCCGCGATCCGAGGCACGCGTGACATACGCTTCATAAAGCTCTTTGCGCAGAGCTTGGTTATCACAATAAGTCATCACTGGCAGATAAGAAGGAATGTCGAGCGTTAATAAATAACCATCGAGCTCTTTGGCTTGCGCCGCCGCTTGTGCAGCTGCTAACGCCGATTCTGGCATGCCCGCTAATTGATTGGCGTCGGTAATGTGCTTGGTCCAGCCCATCGTGGCATCCAGTACGTTATTAGAGAACTTAGAACCCAACTCAGATTGACGTTTACTGATCTCGCCGTACCGTTTTTGCTCTGCCAATGGCAAGCCGATACCCGATAGCTCAAAATCACGCAGTGCATCATTGATGGTTTTTTGCTGCGCTTGAGAGAGCGAGGAAAAAGTATCGCTGGCTTTCATGCTCTTATAGGCTTCAAACAGGCCTTTATGTTGCCCAACCCAAGTGCCGTATTCAGACAGCAGCGGCAAACAGCTTTCGTACGCATCACGCAGTTCATCGCTATTGAGCACGGAATTAAGGTGGCTCACTGGCGACCAAATGCGGCTTAAGCGATCATCCACCTCTTCAATGGGTGCAATCAAGTTTTCCCACGTTGGGGTGCTATTGCCAGCAAGGCGTTTTTCAATTTCGGTGCGGCAATCTTCTATCGCTTTCTCAACCGCAGGCTTCACATGCTCTGGCTTAATGGCGGAAAACGGCGGTAAATCCGTGAAAGTGAGAAGTGGATTAGACATAAAACATTCCTTTTAAGTTAAGACGCGCCTGCACGTTGATGCATTTCTCTGCAACAGTCACTGATTGTTTCACGGCAACCGTCGATTTTGTTTATCTGAAATAGTAAATATAGGTAGGTTCAGCAATTTTCAATAGTGGCGTATAATCAGCCAATACGTTTGATTGATGAAACACACTCCATTTGGGGTGTTTTGAGAGCCTATTTTGCTAAGTTATCGCCACAGTTTTCACGCGGGCAACCACGCGGATGTATTAAAGCATATCGTACAAAGCCTTATCCTCAATGCATTACAGCAAAAAGAGAAGCCTTTTGTTTATCATGACACCCACTCTGGCGTGGGCCGTTATGACTTGACCCATGAATGGTCAGAAAAAACCGGTGAATATAAACAAGGGATTGCTCGTATTTGGCAACAAAATGTAACGCCACCAGCCATTCAAAGCTACCTTGAGGCAGTAAAAGCGCTCAATGAAAGCGAAGAGTTACGCTACTACCCCGGCTCACCGCGCGTGGCGCGTGCTCATCTACGCGCGCAGGATCGTATGGTGCTCACTGAATTGCATCCGAGCGATTACCCTTTGCTCGAGCAAGAGTTCCACCGAGATCGTCAGGTATCGATTTACAAAGAAGATGGTTTCCAACGCTTAATCGGTAGCCTGCCACCGAAAGAGCGTCGCGGCTTAGTGTTGATCGATCCCCCTTACGAATTGGCCAAAGAGTACAGCGATGTCGTAAGAGCCATTGCCCAAAGTTATAAGCGCTGGGCGACGGGTATCTACGCCATTTGGTATCCCGTAGTGAATCGCGACACCATTGATGACTTGCTTGAAGGGCTGGCAAGCCTCGGTATTCGCAAAATCTTACAAATTGAATTGGGCGTGTCGCCAGACACCCATGAACGTGGCATGACCGCTTCAGGCATGATAGTGATTAACCCACCGTGGACACTGGAAGGGCAAATGCAGGAAATTTTACCGTTTCTTCAGCAAGCGATTGCCCCGGTAACCGGTCATTTTAAAGTCGAATGGGTTGTACCAGAATAAACTGACCCAATCTATCAAAGAAGTAGAGAACCTTTTTCGCCTTGCTATGGTTGCCAACACCGTACAAAACCAAGGTCAAACAGGATGAAAAAAGAATAATGGAGAAAGTAATGACAACGCATTTTGATTATATCTGTATCGGTGGTGGCTCTGGTGGTATCGCTTCAGCGAACCGCGCGGCAATGTATGGTGCGAAAGTCGCACTGATTGAAGCCAAAGACCTTGGCGGCACTTGTGTCAACGTCGGTTGTGTTCCGAAAAAAGTGATGTGGCATGGCGCGCAAATTGCTGAAGCAATGCACCTTTATGCCAAAGATTACGGCTTCGATGTCGATGTCAAAGGATTGGATTGGTCAAAACTGATTGAGAGCCGCCAAGCGTATATTGGCCGTATTCATCAATCATACGACCGCGTATTGGGCAATAATAAAGTGGAAGTGATCCGCGGTTTTGCACGCTTCGTTGATGCAAAAACCGTAGAAGTAAACGGTGAACACTACACAGCAGACCATATCCTGATTGCCGTTGGCGGACGCCCAACGATTCCGGCGATCCCAGGGTCACAATACGGCATTGATTCCAATGGTTTCTTTGACTTGACCGAACAGCCTAAACGCGTCGCGGTTGTGGGCGCAGGTTATATTGCGGTTGAAATCGCGGGCGTACTCAACGCACTCGGCACTGAAACGCACCTTTACGTGCGCAAAGAATCACCACTGCGCAGCTTTGATCCCATGATCATCGAAACACTCACTGAAGTCATGGCGGCGGAAGGCCCAACATTACATACTCATTCAGTGCCAAAAGAAGTGATCAAAGAAGCCGATGGCAGCCTGACTCTACACCTTGAAAATGGCCAAAGCCAAAACGTTGATACGCTCATTTGGGCAATCGGCCGCCACCCAGCAACCGATGCGATAAACCTAGCAGCAACGGGTGTGGCAACTAATGCACAAGGCTATATTAAGGTTGATGAGTACCAGCAAACCAACGTCGCGGGTATCTACTGTGTCGGTGATATCATGGAAGGCGGTATCGAGCTCACACCAGTAGCCGTCAAAGCAGGCCGTCAACTTTCAGAGCGCCTGTTTAATGGCAAAACCGATGCGAAGATGGATTACAAACTAGTCCCGACCGTGGTCTTTAGCCATCCGCCAATCGGCACAATTGGCCTCACCACACAAGAAGCCCAAGCGCAATATGGCGAAGAGAATGTCAAAGTATATACCTCTAGCTTCACGGCCATGTACACTGCCGTAACCTCTCACCGTCAACCATGCAAAATGAAACTAGTATGCGCTGGCCCTGAAGAAACCGTTGTTGGCCTACACGGCATCGGTTTTGCGGTTGATGAAATGATTCAAGGCTTTGGCGTAGCCATGAAAATGGGCGCAACCAAAGCCGATTTTGATTCAGTTGTGGCAATACACCCAACGGGTAGTGAAGAGTTTGTTACCATGTAGATCGGTGTCTGGAAAATCCACCCTGTAGATTTGTAAACTCTGGAAAACATACTAGCCTCTATGTATATCAAATACATTGGAGGCTGGTATGGTTACTGTCGTAAATTCGAACAATTTTGACGTTCCCCGAATCTATCCGCCTTCAAGTAAATCAACATCTATTCATCTAACTGGGTTTCCTACCTTTTACTCCAAAGACCACGAATATCTACTACCAGTAAACCTTTGGCTCAATTATTTAGTGAACATTCGAAAAGCAGCCGATATAACAGCAAGTGTTCGTGCCCTTAAGAGATATTGGCAGTTCTTAGAATCGAATAATTATTCCTGGGACAACTTCCCTGCGAACGACTACTTAAAACCGACCTATCGATTCCGAAATGATGATCTGTTAAAAGCGGCCAGATGTGGTGAGATTGCCTTTTCTACAGCGTCTATGTACATTCTTCATGTTATCAAATTCTATGAATGGGCAGCTCATGAGAGATTCATAACCTTCACTGAAGAGAACAAACCATTTAATTATCAGATAGTCCATATAGCTAACTCTGGGATGATGAGCCACAACAACCCTAGGTTTGCAGTACGTTCAACTGACCTCAGAATCAGAAAACCAGCAAGAAACGAACAACAAAAACTCAATCCATTATCTCAACAAGAACTACTTTTTTTCGCTGACTGCCTTAGAGAATGTTCCGACGAATTTATCATTCATCAATTACTCCAAATACAGTCTGGATTGCGCGTTGAAGAAGCTTGTACATTTCCATTTTCTATTGTTGAGATGCCTAACCCTCATATTCATAGATATGAAGTAGAAATTGGTATTCACAATGGTGTACACACAAAATTCAACAAAACACGTAAAGTCGAAATACCCAACCAGCTAATGCGAAAAATGTATGATTACTCGGTTAGTGAACGTCGACTAAAGCGAGAAAAGAAAACAGATGGTGTAAATAAAACACTACTTCTGAATAATCTTGGAAACCCTCTTTGCAGCAATAACATCCAACAACATTTTCGTCGATTAAGACATCATATTCAAAATAAACATAATATTGTTTTTAGTCATCGGACTCACGATTTAAGGGCTACTTATGGTACCTATCGCTTGGATTCATTGTTGGATCACCTTCCAGTTAGTGATGCTTTAGCTTTAATTATGGGATGGATGGGGCACAAAGATGATAAAACCACATGGAAATACCTTCGATATTTAAGAAAAGAAAAAGCAAATCAAAATGCAATTGTAATGCTTGACCAAATATTGGAGGAAGCAATGTTATGACTTACACGCCTCCTAAGCTAACAATCAAACTTCGCACAGGAATCAAACAAACGTTCACTTATGACTTCACTCGTTTTTTCTACAAAGGAGTTGCTTTTAAAAAAGACTTACAGCGAGCAGAATCTGCACATCGAGATGCTGATGTTCTGAGATGGTACAGAATATTTACTGAGACAAACGAATACTCTGATCTGACAAAACAAAGCTACCTAAGAGATTTTGCGAAATACGTTCGCTTTTGTGATACGAAAAGACTTAATCCGGAAAGCTCTGCCGCAGTTGAATCATGGGAGAGACACTTAATAGAGCAAGTTCGTATATCTTCAATGAACGTCAATTCTGCGCGGAAAATGATTTCTTGTTCAAAAAAATGCTTGGAAATGCTTGGTAACCCAAGCTCAGAATGGTTCTCTCCTTATGGATTATTTCGCTCTGAACCTAATCCTACTCAAGGTTATTCAGATCGAGAGCTGTCTTCCTTAATCAAAATTATCAACTCATTTTTCAGACAGATATACAAACAAATCATGACGAACCCAAGCATACATTTGAATGCCTCAACCAATAAAAGAACTGCGACCTTTACCTACAACAACCATACACATGGAATCGCCTCACCAATAACAAAATGCTTTAGTGCCGCCTACTTCATGTTGTCCTATTACACTTGGGGCAATACAACCGTCCTCCTCAACATGACAAAGCCGAAAGAAAAAATATTTGAAGGTGGTAAGTGGTTTGAGCAAAGTGTTTTAAAGCCTAGAGCAAATAAGTATGTATCTATATCGATTGGGGATAACGGTACATTTCATGTTCCCAAAATAGCACTTGGATTTTTTGAGCAGCTATTGCAACTTAGTAGCCTTATTTCTTCGGATCCTCATTTGCTCTGGCAAACCAAAAGAGGCCATATTGCACCTTTGGAACAAGGACATATACAAACCTTCTCTAAATGGCTGTATGAGACGTTTGATCTAAAATCTGATGATGGTGAGCCACTACGGCCAATGGCTTCGAAATTTCGTGCAAGTGGAAGTTACCGCTATTTAGCAAAAACGGGAAATGCAACTGAAACAGCATTGCTCTTAGGCAACACCCCATACACGTTATCAAAGCACTATTCTTCTGGCAATCAGGTTGAGAACCAAAAACAATTGCTTGCTGCAACTCACACAATTGAAGGCGCAGCTCGATGTTCAGATATTAATGCTGCAAAAGAATTTGCAAAAAAAGAGTTGGGGGTAGAAGTTCTTCCGTACGAGGAGTTCCTTGCAAAATATGCAGATAAGCACGGCGAAAAAACGATTATAGGAACAGGCTGTAAAAATGTCTATTCCAGTCAGGCTGACAAATATCGAAGGAGGAATCACTTCAGCCCGAAAGACTTTAACGTTGACCACCTGGCTTGTTCTGACATTCATAATTGCTTCAATTGTGAAAATCAGGTCATCATTGAAAGTATTGAGGATATCTGGTGTTTACTGAGTTATCGAGAATCGATCATTGATTCAAAAGTTCACCACCTCAGTGAGCAGCATTTTAATAAAAACTATTCAGACCTTTTAAACTCGATCAATCGAATTGTCTTCACCATCCATCCCAAAGTAAAAAGATTAGCAGAAAAGAAACTGCAGAATGAAGGAAGACACCCTCTATGGCCAGAAGGAATCAACATCGATTTTTAAGGACTACCTATGACACCATTGTTTGAACTACCTAAAAACATACTCAAAGAAAACATTTCCGAATATAAAAAGGTAATAGAGTTGTATGTAAATAAAAATTTTAGAGAATTAGATAATGTAGTCGTAACTAAAAAATATGATGGAAGCCCTCAAAGCTACTTTGGCGATGAAGAATGGAACTTTTCCGCTTACTTAGATGCCAGAATAGTCCATAAAAAACATACTGTATTTTCATCATTCTCAGATGAGAACTTGGCTAGAGAGATGAAACTTATCTGTTTCTCATGGCTTTACATATCCGGTCATCATAGAAAAGGGGCAGTAATTAAACCAACAACACTTCTCGCACGCTTTTCAAAACTATCTCAAGTATATAAATTTATTGAAAAAAATGGCTTTTCTTCTATTAACGATCTTTCATCAAATATTGTTTTTCTAGAATTTCGTAACCACCTTCAATCCCAAAATTATCAGCATGCTCAAGTAGCAGCAATCTATAATACATTGACAAGTATACAAAGAGTTAGTAGATACCTTCCTATAACATTCACCATACCACCAGATCAAAATTCGACTAAGTTCTCCTTTGAATTAACAGGAAAAAATAAAGAGGAAGGATCTAATCAATTTTATGCTATGCCAACTAGAATAATGGAAAGGATATACGGCTATTGTTTTAACATCATTGATGAATACTACCCATATAGAGAAGCACTTCACGAACTATTACATGACTTAAGAGAGAACTACGTCGAAGGAAAAAGGCGAGTTGATGAAAAAGTTGAAAGTGGAATTTGGAAATGGATGAGCAAAGATTCTTATGACTACAGAGTAGAAGTCAACAAACACATGCCTTCAAAATATAAATCCATAATAGATGCTCATTTAGAAAATACGCCTCTCGGCAATAAGCTTCCTAGAGATGCACGCAACCTCCAAAGTGCAATTATTGAATTACAAACGGTCTGCTTTATCACCTGTGGGGCTCTGACAGGAATGCGTCGTTCAGAATTATATTGCCTAAACTCGAATAGCTTTAGAGAAAAAGAAATATATGGTCGAAAATATTACGTTCTTCGCTCTGAGCATCATAAATTTACCCAAGGAAGAGGAAAACCTGCTGAGTGGGTAACAACTAAACTAGCTGGAAAAGCCATTGATATTGCAGAAGCTCTTTCTAGATACATGCGAATTCAGTTGTTAGAAGATGAAGATCCCATGAGTGAGTATAACTCTTCATGCTTGTGGTTGGGACAAGGACGAAAATCACAGAAACCAGTAATCACACAAGACAATAATATGAGGAAACATTTTCGTCGCATATGTCAAAAAGCAAATGCCATAATCACTGAAGATGATCTTGAAGAGTTTCGTCTCATCAATCCCAATAGAGAGCCACAAAGGGCCGCTGAGAATTTAAAAGTTGGTAATATCTGGCCATTAACTACTCATCAACTACGCAGAACTTTTGCTGTATTTTCAAAACGTCATAACCTTTGTCACGATATTGCGATAAAAGAACAGTTCAAACACCTAGATCTACCCACAACAGAATGGTATGGAGAAGGTGGTCTTGCCAGCAAAATAAAAGCACTACAGATCGATACAGAGCTTCAATCATTCCTCAATGACGTAATCCAAGAGTCTACGACACAAAAAATTCATGAATGGTATAAAGGCTGGGGTTCAGGTCAACTGATGGGTCATATGGCCGGCTCAATCAATAAAAACCGAATATCTCTTCACAAAAAATATAAATCATGGGATGCGATTAATGGGCATGTAAAAGCTGGTCGATTAACCCTTGTAGGCACGCTACACTCTTACTGTATGGCTGGCTACGAATGCCAGATGCATAAGGTTAGTTCCCCAGCCAACTGTATGAGCTGTGAAAATCAGCTCATAGATAAAGAAAAAGCTGAAAACTGGAACAAACGCTATCAATGGGTATGCAAACAAGTTCTTGATATGGAAGCAATCGGTTCGTTAACCGCTTCCATGTATTCACATTTTATTACCCAAATCAGAGCCGCTGAAAAAGTTCTCCACAAATTTCAGATTCCATTCACAAGGTTTGAGATAGGCAACGGTAAATATGAGCAAATCCCAAATTACGAAGGTTGAACTAGAGCAAGCACTAAAAAGAATCCTATCGGGAAAAACTCACCGCGTTGATCCTGCGCGGAAGATTTCAGTTAAAGCGGTAGAAGAAGAAGCAGGGCTAGGCGATGGCTCTGCCTATTACTACAAAGATATTGTTCAAAAAATCAAAAAGGCTGTTGTTCTTAACTCACCGAAAATCAAAGCTAAAAATGTGTATGAAGATAAAATCTCTAGCTTAAGAGAGCGATTAAATAAAGAAATTAAGCTGAAAGAAAAGTACCGAGATCAAGTTGAAGATTATAAAGAGCAGCTAGTAAACATGGCGAGTCAGCATAATCAACTGGCCTTAATGATCCAACAGTATCAGTACAAGATTGCAGAATTAGAATCTATAGATAAAGTTCATAAATTAGAAAAACTGACGATTAGCGAACTAAAAACCTAAAAATCAACGTGTCGGAGAACATTAAAGTTTGATCATTTTTGAGGTTCGTTAGTACTACGAAGATTGATGAAGTGACAATAAAGATGCTTAATTTTTAGCCAGTTTAGGGGCAGTTGTGAGTTACGACCCATAGAGCATCTGACTTTTTCGGATTCTAGTATTGCAACCATACAACCACCCTACATATGACTGTTCAAATTCCCTTACCCACGACAAATAGTCTTATGTAAGGTGCAGCGACGTTGGGAGTGCCAACTATTGAGGTAACACATCCTCTTCTCAAGATCTATAGAGGTTCACCTTTATCTCTTTAAATACATCACTAATTTTCCAAGAGGAAATTATTCCTCTTGAGTCAAGCCAAGTGACCAATACCTGATTCTCGGGTGTGTCTTTTAGTCTTGGCGTATGGTATCCACTAGTTATTTCGGAATATGGCTTAGGTAGACTCGCCAATACATCACGTACCTCATCATTACTCAAACAAGTGTGATATTTATTGAAGAGTGCAATTTGTATCGATATCGGCGAAGAATGCTTGATAAGTATACTAGCTATATCTCCATCAATGTTTGGTAGATTTGTATCTGAATTGACGATGATTGAACCAACAAGTGCAGAACGCTCTGGAAGATCAACTAACGAATGTAAATCCATCAGTTCGACGACTTTTATCTTGTTTTTCTGAGAAATATCCGACTCAAGCAGCTCTTCCAAGAAATCATCTTCTAATGAAAAGTCTTCTGGCCCAGCCAGAAATGTATCGATATTATTTGCCGCAAACAATACTTGCAACTCTCTTTCGTTGAGCGCGTTTAGACTATCAGTACAAAATTCGATTTTCGCTTCCTGAATTAATATTATAAGCTTTGTTGGTTCAACCCCTTCTGGAAAATGTGTAAATGACTTGGGTAAAGCTCGCACATACTCTTTGTAGCTAATATCAGAAAGAGAATTCGCGTTAAGAAGAAAAGAACGTATAGACTTCGAATCACTATCACTCGGGACCGCTTGTTTCAGGATAGCCAATCTAACAACGTCTCGATCGAGATACTCAACCAAGCTTTGTGCTTCAAAACATTCACTTGCCATAAATAAAAGGCAATTTTCCCAGTTTGGCACAATCATAGTTAAACTGAAGAGCATAGAATGTAATCTATCGGGCACATCTTCTAACGTCGGTAATTGTTGCGTCTGTTGCTCAAGAAACTCTTGGATCGTATTGAGGTCAATCTCTTCACGGCGAACTACGTCCAAAATAGCGGATGTTTCTTCTTCAGTATTAGTTTGGATAGCCAAAAGAATATTGCGTAAGTAATTGCCAAAATTACTCTCAATTCGCTCTATCAAGACAGTACTGTTCGTCGCACGTATTGCCGTGAAGTTCCTTGTATGCAATGGGGTGATATCTTCCTCTCCCAATATCGCTTGATAAGCGAACTCTATGTTCGCTAAGGTAAGGTCAAAAAGCCCCTCTTCAAACATTGAGTTCACAATGTCAAAGTGGTCTTTGATTGCTTCGAAGTCTTTAACGTCAAAATTGAGGCAAACGAGCCGCTCTGGATCGAGCTCAGGCGAACTAATCAGAATATCGGAGAGATTCTCTGATACAAAAACGGGGAATTCTTCAAAATCTCTTGAAATGGATTTAAGTGAACGTTCAGTTAATCCCCCAATCAGCTGAACAACGTGTACAAGGCTATTTGGGCTAGAAAGTACAGTCAGTACAAAATCACTCCAGACATTAGCTAACTGTTGGAGAAATTTTGGTACATAACTCCCGCTGCTGTAATAAGCCATAAAGAAGTCTTCACAGTTGGAAAACTCTTCCATAATGTACCCTAAAAGCCTCTCTAATTGACTTTGGTAACGGTGTTGATCACTCAACAGAGTGTCAACAAGCGAGATGTTTAAAGCGTAACTTTGTCCAAAGTCCTCATCTCTCATTGCCGCAATAACTTCGTTTGGATTATCAATAGGAAAATCTGGCTCTGGCGTAATAAATGCACGTATTTTAATGAGAAATTTATTGTCATTAGGAGACAATCGACCAGAATGAAAAAGTGAGGTGTATTGGTAATAGGTATCGTCCAGATAACCTTCTAACAGCAGAAACCGAGCAAGCTCTCCATTCTGACCAAACTCCTCGAAAAACTCCTGTAGATGGTCGCCATTCAATCGTAATTGTTCATGGAATTTCGCAGTTCTAAGCCCTGCAACCTTTGGTCTTAGATCTCGTATTGCTCGTAGAGTTTTGGTTTTATTTTCCTCTGCCTTATGCTCTATCTCCTCTTTGCGTTGAAGATAAGTTTTGTGCTGGTCTACATTATCTTGGAGTGCAGAAACATCCAAGCGACTATTTGGACCATGAATGTTTCGAGAATAGATGTATCGAGCCTCGATCAGCTCTTCAAACTTTCCAAAGCCTGTCAACTGGGCAGTAGTCACTTGATTATTTTGCTCGATACCCACACTAATGGTGTGTGGTGGCAGCATCTCAATTAGAGCCATCGCATATATTTGACGCAACTCTTTTAAGTCAGCAGGAGTTTGACGTTCAGCGATATCAAGTTGCTTTTCGAGTGAAGTAATTTCAGCTCTAAATTTTTTTTCTCCGTGACTTATTAACTCATCTTGGAAATTCAATATTGTGGCGAGGGTCCCTTCGCCTCGGTGTAATTTTTCGAAATCCCGTGGATAAACATTTTTGTAGATCAAAACGGCAAGGAGTTTATTGGCGTCGAGCAAATATTCTCCATCTGTTTTCAAATTATCAACATAAATGCTGTATTCATTAAAGATGTTTTGAATCAACCGTAGATCGTTTAAATAACGTGATACCTCTCTAAGAAACTGACGATCAAGGCCTTCGTTAAGCGCAAGTCTCGCTCCTACCTTCAAGACCATGTCAATTGAGTTCGATGAGTTGATGATCGGAATAACTGGAATGATAAACTCGAAAAACTTGGTTCGCTCTGTGTTCGCAAATATGTCATCGCGTAGTGCATATAGGAATCGAATATGACGTTTTACGCCTGAATTTGCGTTAACAAGACCGTTAATTTCACGCAACGTAACGAAAATATCAGTATTGTCGAATCGGTCTAGATCCTCGATGATTACAAGATCGTAACTAGTTTCCTGGAAAAAGTAGATTATCTCGTCTAAATGACGATTCAGTATTGAGGATTCATCATCACATGCGGGCTTAATTTCGACATTTTTTAGCGAAATACCCTTGAGTGACAAACCAAAGCTCGCGACATAGAAGTGATGTAGTATCCACCAGAGGAATGCTGTAGCAAACACAAAAAAACCTAAATTGACTGAGTTTTCGAACGCAATAGGTTTGAAATAAGTACCACTGATGACTCCTTCCCGCTGCTGAAACACATACCAAAGCGCGAACATCCCCAACAAAATGTACAGTGACTTAAAGATCGACCCAACACCAGGCGACTGAATTCTCTTAAAGCGAGATAACGGGAGTTTGTTTGCATCAGCCCCGTAAAGCATCTGCTGTAAAATACTCCTCTCGATCTCCTGACGATCCACAGTTTCTGCCTTCGTTTCAGCTTCGGTAATGAAAGTCGCGAGAGAAATATGAAGAACTGGCCGTCGATACGTCTTCAAAAAGGATTGAATAATGCTGCTCTTTCCTGAGCCATAAGGGCCCGTCAGGGCTATATTTGAGATTTTAGAATTGTTCGTTGCAAATCGTAACGCTTCTGAGTAGGTGCCTGCTTTATCCGCGTCATCAGTTGGAGCCAGATCTACAAACTTCGATTGCATATCTTTAGCGTTCTCTTTTCGTTCCAGCCAAGATACTGTCTTATCAAGCCCTTTAATGAGCCAACGTACAAATGAGGTGATAATCTTATTCATATATCTGTGATTATTGGATTTTAAAAAAAATAGGGAAAATAATGACGGTAGGTATTCTTGGCTCTCAATATTTTGGAATTTAAGCACAAAAGGTATTTGAACCATCTCTATATAACATGACATTAATGATGTTTAACTGCATCCGAAGCTAACTCATCATTCATCTGTCATGCACATCCTATCTACCACGTATAACACTAGCACTGATTTTCTTTATTAAACATACATATAACAAAAATAACTATAGGTGTGACAGGTTTTATCTGGGACTGCGGTCTCTATCAAATATAAGTGATGTTTCATTACAGCTTTCTTGATCCTATAGTCACCAGACCATTAGAAAAAATAGGCCAAATGATGATTCAGTGACTTAGGCTTCAGCAGTAGCTAGCTCAGTGTTAGACAACAACTTCTAAGCCACCATGAAACCTCCCTCAATGAACCTTTCTCAACAGTCATTAATTAGCATGCCACACCATAAATTCACATAAAATGCAGGTCAAATTTTTTTAATTTTGTTCTATCACAGTGGTGACGCGCTATTTATTTTGATAGATTATCTAATTAGCATTGATTGAGGATGATTTATGGCTAAGAAAATAGAATATTTTAAAGATCCTCAGACGGGGATTATGGCTCTAAAAGAAGTAACGGTGAAGGGATTGGGTAATCACATAGTATATGATCACTCGACTCATTATTCTTATATAGAGTTTACTGATAAAGATAACATCACTTACAAAGCAACTAATGTTTATGTACCTGATATCATGCATGTTGAACTAGAAACTACAGGGGATTTTTATTTCAATTACGGTATCGATAAGCATGCGGTCAATTATTTGTTAGCCCTTAATTCTAAGGGTGAAAAGCGCGCTAGCCCACATTATTATTTTTTCTGTAGAGGGCTATTAATCCTCATGTTGATTCTTACAGTATTTGGTATTCCCTTGATTTTATTGGATTGGTTGATGTCTTATTCCAGGTACAAACAGCAGAAAGATAACCTCGCTAGGTTAGGGTTTGATGAAGAAAGTTGTGTAGTGTATGGCGAATCATAAATTAAAGAATAAGCTGCTACGCCTTTATTATCAATCATCATTTTACTCTTAAAGAAAAAAGGCATAAAAAAGAAAAGCTTGATGATTATGAGATAAATTAAACATAAAGCTCGTTGTGCGTATAAGCAACAAGTAAACATTCGGAGTAATCAAGATAATTGGAGTACATTCGTTCTTGCGTTAATCTGTTCACATAACCCCTGCCAAGTGAACTGGCAGAGGTTATGTGACAAACTTTATTGGAATCAATCACGCTATATTGTCTGCCGACAGTTGTTTTATAAAATAACAGAGTGATTATTCAAAATGATGCTTCTACACGATGATGCCGTGAGTTACAAAGCAGATGGTAATAACGTTGATTGACATCTAGAAAATTTTTAGCAGCATCATATATCAATGTAATTGAAAATACTCTGCAAGTGAATTTATTTTAATCTAACCGGAAAAGGAGAATAGATGTCGAAAGGATGTCTATGAAACACACGCAAGGAAGATTAACTTTGCTCGCATTCTCTTTTCAAGCAAAGAAACGCCAAAGAACCCATATTACAGATGCTAAAACAGAGATGACGTTAATCACCTTGAGCATACCTATTGCACTTTCCGCGTTTGTAATCTTCTTATCGAGAACCTCTATATAATCTTCTATCGCTCTGTGTGCGTCAGCACTTTTATCTCGCAAACGACCCATCAAACTTTTGTACTCAACTTTGATAGAAGATAGTGAGCTACTTTCATTGCAGAGTATCCACCAATAAATCATACATATCGCGATAGCTGCTATGCCAATTCCCACATTTACAATTCCTGCTTCAGTCGCGTTTGCTAAAGATTTACTCGACTGAATCGCCAGAGTGCGAGTCGCTGTAAGGTATAGTGCACCTGGAATCATTAAAGCCTTAATTAATGACGAAGATACAATATCATTAATCTTCACCATATATTCTCGGTAGCGTTCTTCATGTTCTTTACGAAGATCATCAAACGAAAAACCGACTACATAAGCATGGTAAGCATCATCAAATCGACTAGTAAATTTAGTGAAGTTCAGTAAAAGATATTCGAATCTTTCTTTCTCAGGAATATGCCCTAAAAGACCGACTAGACTATTCTGCAAAATATGAGTTTTACCATCTTTATGAGAATCACTATCCAAATCCTTCAAAATTCTGGTAAACCTGTCTAGTCCATCAAACTCCTGCTTAAGTACTTTTGGATTATAAATACTTCTCAGCGTTAACTTCTTACGATATAGAAACGTAATTTCAGCAATACTTCCTGAGTGGTCACAGCACCCTTTTAATGTTTTCCAAATCTCAGAGATCTCAAGGTAATGCTTGATTTCACCAGAAGGATTACATTCATCATCCATTGAATCATAAAAGCTGTTGCTGTCAGCTGACTGGTAAATAATAAAGCTTTTGGGTGGTGTTACTGGGTTAGCTTGCACTAATTTTTCAATTGAAGAAAAAACAGGAGCGACTTCACCACGGAAATTGAATTCAAAAGAAATATCCTTCCCGTATTGAGCTTCATTAACAGTTTCAAGTTTACGAACCCTAAGATTCCCATTGATCGTAACCATCTCATGAATAAAATTATCTTCGACACCTTGAGTAAGGGCTCTCAATAGAGCTTCATCCAATACAGCAGTAGCTTGAAGTTTGGACCCATCCGCACTCCATTTTGGTTGCAACTGTTGAATTAACTGGTGAAGCTCTTTGGGGCTCATTACTATTGTTCTCCGGGAAATCTTCGTTTCATTTTATGGACAATGTCTTTAGGCAAATTGCTCAATTTAATACTTTCTTCTTCTGGATCCCAAACTACAGACTGATTGATTATCGCTGAATCTTTAAATGTCACTCGGTAATCATCTGTTTTGACGATTATATCGTCGAATTTATTGATTTCAGCTTTATCCAAACCAATACATTCACTTAACTGATAAACATCCTGAGCTACCTGGACAAATAACTTCTTTTGTTCCTCATCTTCAAAAACAAATCCGGCAAGGTTAGCAATTTCAGCTTGTGCTCCACTATGAAGAATTGCTGCATTACAATAAGACTGAAGCTTATCAGTAGCCGCTTTTGTCTCTTCAGAGGTGAAACCTAAACGTTCACATACATCTTCTAATGCAACGATCAAGTTAGCACTATCAGTTTTTGAGTCACTTGGCTCTGTACAACCAATAAATTCTTGGAAGAATTTTCGAACGTCACTGCCTCGACCAATTTTAAACGAAATCGGTCTTTCAGTCCCATCTCGTTCTGCATTAATAAAGCTGCTGATATTGATTCGAGCACCTAAGTTGAGAGAATCCAAATTAATTTGATCAATCTCTTTCAAATCAAGCTCTTCATCAATGTCAACACCGTTAATTCGGTGCAAAAAAACTAGCCCAAGATAACGTTGGGCATCAGGTTCTTCCTCATCATCGCCATTAAGTTCAACCGAGTAATAGTAAGTCAATAGGAATCCGTCTTTAGCGTTTTGTGCCTGACCTCTACTCAGTTCACTTGCTAGAGCAGTACCTAGACTAGCGCCAAAGTTTCGGAAATTAGCAATATCAAAGGTTTCTTTATCAAGGTGATCGTCTAATGTTCTTGCGAAAAAAGGACGTTCGGGTTCAGTATCAAAGCGACCAACACGCATTCCTGTGGTGTTAAATAAAGATGTCAGCTTATCTTTCGTTGTTTGAGTTAAACCTTCTATGCGGTTTTCGTTCTCTCGCGTTGTTGATAATGCTTGATTGCGTTCACCTCTTCGAATAGAAGAGATAACAAGGTTATGAAGTGCACTAGCCATTACGTTCCCAATTTCTTATAAGCAAATGTGTGCATTATATTTAAAATATTTTTCAACCACTAAAACTAAACTCACACTAACGGTGAATTATTTGTGTATGTGTCACGCTATCGAACATTGTAATACATATTAAAACATCTTGCTGTTTATATACACAGCACTGTTGGCAAGGCTATTATGTTTTTCGGTAACCTAAAAGCTGGCTCAAAGAAGCCTTGGCTATGTGAGTGTTACCCAAACGGTCGCACAGATAAGCGCGTTGGTAAGAAGATTGCGACTAAAGGAGAAGCTGCTACTTTTGAACGCTTCACGATGAACTAAGTCGATGATAAACTATGGACAGGTAATAAACCGGATCTCCACAGGCTATCTCAACTCATTGAAATTTTTTTCATTTACTATGTCCCAACCCTTGTCAATTGTCGCGTCATTCATAGTAAATTTCTAAAGATGGCGGAGAAATGAATGTGAAAAACTAATAAGCTGAGTAGTTACTGGTTGGAGAACACCTATTGTAGGTTGCAGTACGGTGCTTCTCATATTAGTTTTTTATAGTAGAAAACAATAATCGAAACATATAAAGGGGCAGAGGTGATTTACGAAACAACTTGTTTAGCTATTGTACAAGACCCTCTTGAAAAATTGGATACTAGAGTTTGCGCCAGAGCCGATTGGCCTGACACAACTGTGGACAATTCCAAGTTACGATGAGCGGGATCCAGTCAAACTTTCAGATAACTTAGTCTATACCAAACACACCAATTAATTGCCAAGTAGTGGCCAGTTTTGCTAAACCACCACAATCATTACTGACCGTCTCGTGTATAAACATCAATGTCAGAACGCCATGGTGCTGAAGCCGAAATAGTTTTTTCCAATGTATACCCATTAGTTACTAAGTGTTCGGTCATTAGCGGCTTTAGGAAAATACCCATAGCTAAAGAAAGTGAAACAGCAATGATAGGCATGTATATGCCTATCGCCTTTCTCATGGACCGTGAAAGCTTCATTCTTGTCTTAAAAAATAATGAATACGTGCCTACGATAACAATACTTAGAATCCAAAATAGGATGGGGGAAATAGCAAAAAAATAGCTTAACTCTATGGTTTTACTACTAAGTTTATAAACATTAAAAATGTCTTCTAAACTCAAGTAAAGTGCAAAGGGCAAACCAATTAAACTCACTAATGCACCGTATGAATATATAAGCTTATTAGCTATTTGTGGCATTTTTCAATCCTTCAACGATAGCATCTTCAATTTTAAATGATTCCCAAATTTCATTTATTGCCCAATCAACACCAACCCACAGGACAACACCTGCTAATATCGGTAGAGCAATACCCAAACCTACAGTTAAGCTAACCACATAAGCACTAGTAGAAAGAACGGTCATAGCTTTGAAAAAATCACTGCCAACATGCCCAAACCAATCAACTAAATGATAATCATCATTAAATACTAATTCGTTTGTGTTTATTCCGGCGGAGATAATCATGCTTAACACCGCTCCTTTTTTAAAGCCATTCACAGTATCTTTTGCCAAAACACCTAATTGCTTTACCGTTGGATTAGATATTGGATATGGATGGTTTTTCTTTATATTTAAACCATTAACAACTGCATAGTGCATTTTTTTATCATTCCAAAGGCTGGATATGATGATTTTTTCCTTGCCTTTAGCATCTAAGTATTGTTTGACGGTCACCCCTAAACCACCAAGAGCTTTTGTTACTTTTGTAGCAGCAACAAGGCCAACACCGATATCAAATTTAGAATGAATCTCTTCTAACAATTTCAATGTTTCAGTGCCAATAGTTTCACCATCTATATTTTTTTGCTGCCAAATGTTTATCGCGCATTTAGCTGCATCATCGACAGTGAAAATGCAAACCTGTGTATGTCGTTTCTCTAAATAGGCTTTTAAATCTTCCTTTAGATCTTTATTCCATTCTTTCTCTGTAAGATCATAAGCAGCTTGAGCTTGTCGAGCTAATTGGTCCGCTCGTTGCGCGGCGTAACGCTCTTTATTGGCTTGTACATATTTCCAATTCTTTTCACGCTGTGCAAGGTTTTGCCTACTTTGTGCTTCTAGCCTTTCTTTCATCGTCATTTTAGGCAGTTCAGGTTCAAGCATTGGTTTCATACTTGGAATTGCAGCTCCCGATGAACTGAAATTGTTAGCTTCAGCGACATTAAGTGCGGCACTGCTTCTATCCCATTCTCTTTGGTTATAGCAGGATGCGCAATTGCAGGTTTCAGGGTCTTTCCAAAATGGACAACAATAAGAACGCTGTTTGTCAAACATAGGGATGATGTACCGTCATTATTTAGGATTGCCTATGATACCCCAAAAAAATCACAGGCAAAAACTTGCCCAGCATCTTGTTGCACAATTAAAATGTAAGTTTTAGTTCAGTAACCGACTGATATATAATACTTTTATACATCATTAATTGCAGACCAAACAAAGTAGAAACTCCACCCCCATTATTGGTCAAAAACTACACAAATGCAGCTATAACTCGCTGCTTAAAGCGCCCTAAATGTAATTCATCAAAGGGCTCATTTGAGCCATCAACTGACGTTCCATTTTTAATTGAAGAGTTCCAATCCAGAGTGGGGACGAGTATGTCACTCTGTTCAGAAGTGGCCGATTGCAGTGGGCGGATATTCGAACCGTCGATATGGAAAGCTTCATTTTGGCCCATTTTAGCAAACAGGCAGGTTTCAGGAATATCTTGCTCAATGCGTTCGGAATATTCGATAAGGCTTTGCTCTGCAAAAGTGAACAGCCAAGCTTCTTGGTTCGGCTCATCGTTCACTCTCAAAATACGGCCAAGTACTTGCCTAAAGTACAATTCGGTTTTCACTGAGCTGATATGGCAACAAACTTGTAATCTTGGGATATCTGTCCCCTCACTAATCATACCTACACTGACAATCCACTCGGTATTACCATGACGGTAAGCATTGATTTCAGACAGCGGCTCATCATGACGATAGGTAACAATCGCAGCCGATTGATGAAACTGAGTCACTAATATTTTTTGGATTTTCTTTGCATGTTGTACCGACGCCGCCACAACTAACCCTCCGGCATTGGGCGATTCCAGACGAATACTCGCCAGCTTGTTACAGCCCAAACCAAGGAGATATTCCATCGCTTCATCATTATGGATGATGCTCTGGTATGACGTTTTTGTCTGTTTCAGTAACTCTAATATAGAAGAAAACGATTGAACCTCTTTGCTACCGGTAATGGTGAGATGTTCGTTATCCACCAAAACAATCTTTGGTGAACGGCACACTCTGTCTTCAATCGCCTGTTTCAAGCTGTATTGATAATCGACAAGCAGTTGGCCATCAGGGTCACTGTATTCCGCCATCACAATCGCTAAGGAATCCGAGCGCCATGGCGTTCCAGATAGCGCTAACGTATAAGTGGCGAGCCCTTGAACTTTGGAGAGTATTTGCTGCCCCCATGCATTCGCACCTTCCATTTCAGATCCTGAACAATGATGGATTTCATCAAAAACGACAAACACTCGGTATTTAGTCAGGATCCGCCAAAATTCATCATTTAAAAATTGAATGGATTGATAGGTCAGTGATTGCCCAATGGAGCCTAAGCCTCCATTGAACGTACAATGTAATGTCTTGGAAAAGGTTCCTTTTATACTGTCAGCCACACTGAGCGTTGGGGAGAAGCACAACACCAAGTCAATTAAGTTGCCCGCCAATAAGCGTTTAGCAATTTCGGCGGCTAGGATAGTTTTACCGGCCCCCGGGGTTGCTTGACAGAAAAAATGAGACTGTTCGCCTTGATACTTTGTTAACGCTCTCATCGCACAGTCTCTTTGCCAATCTCTTAACATCGAGCGCATCCTTCTGATAACGACGTTAGTACATTGGTTAATACATTGATTTTACCCAGTAATAATGCGGAACGTTCTCTCGCTATCTTAAGCAGTGGTGTGATTTGAGTACTCAATTCAGGAAAACGTTGACTCAACGACTGATATTCTTCTATTTCACCGAGAATAATTTCCAACTCACCCTGATGTTCACCACGCTCTGTCATCAAGACCGAATATCCATCCATGGCTGAAGTTGACGGTTGGGAAATCCGAACTTTAGGCGATGAGCTCTCTCGGCAGATTATATCGAGTCCTCGAAAGAGTTCCGTTTGGAAATACTTTTTTTGCCTTCCGATCCCTTCACAACTCAGCCAACCTTTTTTCTCAAGTACTAAAATTTGACGATAAATGAACTTCCGGGCTTCTTCAGGATCGGGATCAACACCTTCAAGCAACAGCAATGCATCTCGAATTTCCACAACCGAAAAATTATCCATCTGTTTTTCAATCAACAGTTGATGCATAAACGCATTCATTTTTTGAGAACGATTCATTGACTATTCTAAAACCACAAAACTAAGGATTGCTTAGTATACATAAATCAGTAAAACTAAGAAAATCTTAGTTACATTGAGCCTAGAGATATGAATCCTAAGTGTCGTTCGACAACCCAATCCCAATACGCCTCAAAGAAGCGCGTAAAAAAGCCAAGCTCTCACAAAAAATGTTGGGAGTTCGCATAGGTATGGATGAAAGTTCAGCTAGTCCTAGGATGAATCAATACGAAAAGGGAAAACACACACCTGACGTCCACACGCTTAAGCTGATTGCTGATGAGCTTGGGGTGCCTTTGAATTACTTCTTTTGTGAAGATGATGTTTCTGCTGAATTAGCGATACTAATAAACCAACTTTCAAAAAAAGAAAGAAAAGCTCTCTTGGAATCTATCCAAAAATTAAGTCCTTCATAAGTCAAACACATAATTCCTGAAAAACTAAAAAGTATTTTTAATAGAACTCTCAAATATTAGCTTTCTAACATGCAAAAATGAAAATAACCTAGTAGCATATTCTAAATGGTTAATATTGATAGTATTGAATAATGGTATCTAAAAAAATGGAAGAAAACACATTACGCGATCATCTAAGCGGTAGTTATTCCGACTCAGAAGTAATAATAGGTTTAGTTGGTGCAGTAGGAACAGAGCTAAGTGCAATAAAACAAATAATTAAAGAACGTTTAGAAATGTTTAATTACACCTCTGAAGAAGTTAGGATATCTCAAGACATCATAAGTCTTTTTGAAGATATACCTAACAGCCAAAGTCATTTTGATAAAGCAAATGCACTCATGAGCGCTGGCAATACAATTAGAAAAAAAAGTGGCGATAACTCCATTCTAGCTTTAGCAACTGCCGCAAAAATTAATCTATTAAGAGAACAAAAATCAAAAAGTGATGATCTTGAACCACTCAAACGACATGCTTTTATTGTCAGTTCTTTAAAACACCCAGAGGAAGTACAGAAACTTCGTACAATCTATTCAAAAGGCTTCTTTTTGATTGGTATACATTCTAATGAAAAACGACGGAAAGAATTCTTAGAAAACAACAAAAGCATGTCAAATAGTGAAGCAACATTGCTGATTCAGCGTGATGCAGATGAGTCAGACAAGCATGGACAGCATACTAGGGATACTTATCATTTATCCGATTTTTTTATTGATTTTGGAGCAAACCGAGATAAAGCTCAACATGACATATGGAGGACTCTGGATTTAATGTTTGGTAAACCCTACGTCACACCGACGTTCGATGAATTTGCTATGTTTATGGCATTCTCCTCATCACTTCGCTCGGCCGACTTATCTCGTCAAGTTGGTGCAGTAATGACGAAAAATAAGAATATAATTGCAACTGGCGCGAATGACATCCCTCAATTTGGCGGAGGGTTATACTGGCCAGAATATGATTCTAGCGGTGTAAAAATTATAGATAAAGATAATGGAAGAGATTGGAAGAGAGGATTTGATTCCAATGCTCGAGAAAAGAAATTAATAATTAACAATATTATAGATTCCTTACCTGATGAAAAGGCTAAAGATACTTTAAGAGAACTTCTTCACTCATCTAAGATAAAGGATATTACTGAGTATGGTCGCGTTGTTCACGCTGAAATGGAAGCCATTCTGGCATGTGCAAGAAGTGACATCAGTACTAAAGATGCTGAGCTTTATTGTACAACCTTCCCATGTCACAACTGTGCCAAACACATCGTTGCTTCTGGTATCAAAAGAGTTGTTTATGTTGAGCCATATCCAAAAAGTAAAGCTCTAGACTTTCATTCTGACTCTATAACACTAGAATTAGATGGTGAAGAAGGTGTAAAGTTTGAGCCTTTTGTCGGCGTAGGACCTAGATCATTTTATGACCTTTTTTCTACTAACTTGGGTGCAGGCTATCCTATTAAGCGTAAAGACCCTAGTGGAAACACTGTAAGTTGGAATGAGAACAGTGCTATTTTGCGAATGCAAATGCTATCAACCTCTTACATAGAAAGAGAAACAGCTGCCGCCTCAGCAATAAGCGATTATCGGAGTAAATATAATGACTCAAAATAACACATTAGTTGTACATTTAAACAAGTCTAAGAATCGAGTAGAATCTTGGCCTCTTTGGAAACAAGAACAATCTGGTACTAATGTAAAAATGTCAGACTCCCCGACCATACGTCAACGAGAGAAAGAAATCAAAGAATCCGCCCCTTCCTACTAGCTTTCTTAATTTACACATTTGAAAAACAAAGTCTGGAAAGTTCATTTTCCAGACTTTGTTTTTCTCAAATTTTATTCGATTTTTTGACTTTTCTGGAAAAGAGCAGTCAATAATTATGCTACAAAGGTTTCCAGATTTTTTCCAGAATTATAAATAAAGAGTATATGCATACTATGTAGATCTTTTTATGGAAAACTAAACTGTAGATTTTCATAGTCTGGAAAAGTGAACTACCCTCATTAAAGGCTTATTTTTTGAGGGTATTTTTATGGTTTACGTAGTTGACTCATCACCAGTTAATGTTCCCAGAATATACCCGCAAGCATCACCAGATATTCCTCCCATTTCACTAAAGGGGTTTCCAACGGCTTTGTTGCAGAAATCGAATGAACTAAATCAGAATCTTACGATCAGATCAGGGACGTGCATTCACTTACTTTGATTTCATGCCAAAACCTCGCTATAAAACCACTAACTGGCGCAAGTACAATAACTCTTTAGTCAATCGAGGTTCACTAACGTTTTGGATTGACGAAGAGTCGATAACTGAGTGGAAACAACCTAAACAGGATAGACGTGGAAGACCGCGATTGTTTAGTGATCTAGCTATCACAATTGCCCTCATGGTAAAGCGCATCTTTTCCTTACATTTAAAGGCGCTAGAAGCGCTTTATCGAGTCTGGCGTAAACTCCATCTTGCTGTTGATACCGATACTCATGAAATTATCGCAGCTGAGCTGACACTATCAGGCGTAACCGATGCTGAAGTACTCCCCAATCGACTCAAACAAACACGCCGAGCCATCAAGGAGATCTCGGGAGATGGCGCATACGATACAAGGGAGTGCCACAGGGTGATTAGAGTTAAGAAAGCGATCCCTCTAATCCCTCCACGTGAGGGAGGCGCCTTCTGGGAAAAGGGGCATCCTCGCAATCTAGCGGTTGGCTACCAGAAGCTTTATGGCTCGAACAAGAAGTGAAAAAAGCGGTATGGCTATCATAAGCGCTCGCTATCTGAGACAGCAATGTATCGCGTGAAACAGCTACTTGGAGCCTCACTCACTCTTCGTTATTACAATGCACAAGTTGGGAAGGCTTACACTATGATCAAAGTACTCAACAAGTTGACTGGGATAGGTATGCCCAAAACTCAATATATCGTTTAAAGGCGAACGATTTAGCTAGCGTTCGCTCTTTAGCTGAATTCAGCAACAAAGCCTATTTTACCTACTATCTGCTTTTTTCCCCATAGAACACCTGACATCGATATTTCGGTACGAAGACTATGGGACATTTACAGTTCGCTTAAGTTATTCGATGGCTTTACGTCGGTTCAACATGAATCAGCACCTCGGCATTCGGCAGCACTGCCATGATGGCTGCTTCGATTTCATCGCACTTCTGGTGTGCACGCTCAACGCACATCTGTTTCGGGACGGTAAGATGGAAATCAATGTGGCGGCTGCGCCCAGCATAGCGGGTACGCAGTCGATAGAAATCTATGCCAGGTCCGCACACGCTGCGTATGGTTTCAATAGTCAAAGTCAGCTCTTGTTCAGAAATACTGTGATCAAGCAAAGGCCGAAACGCATTACGCAACATGTCAAAGCCTTCACGGGTGATGAATAGTGCAACACCAATAGCAACAATTGAATCAATAAAGTACCAGTTATAACCAAAGTAACTAGCGATCAGCATAAGCCCCAGCCCCGCCGCCACACCCACAGAAGTAACAACGTCGACTTTCAGATGCAACGCATCTGCCTCCAAAGCGACAGACTCTTCTTCTCGTGCTACCCGGTACAAGTGTTGTGATACCAAAACGTTGATCAACGCGGAAATCAGCATTACTACAACCCCTAATCCTATTGCACTGACAGGTTGCGGATCAAGCAACCTTTCTACCGCCTCGAAAACTATCCATCCCGCCGCTCCCAGAATTAGCAAGGCTTCTAAAACTCCTGAAATATTCTCAATTTTGCTATGTCCGTAAGGGTGATTAGCATCCGGAGGTAAATCCGATCGTCTTACAGCAAACAAGGCAATCAGCGCAGCAATCAAATCCATAGCTGAGTGTATCGCTTCAGAAATAATACTCACCGAACCACCGAAGATACCGGCAACAACTTTCATCACAATAAGTCCACAGTTTGAACAGACAGAAAGAAGTGCTGCACCAGTTTTACGATTCATGACATAACTCCACAAAAGTGAACTTTCTCACTTTTACGAATCTTATCACGAACTATTCGCTCCTTATGTCTATAATTTTTGTCAAATTTACGGCTTTGTTGCTAAAGAGCGAACGCTAGCTAAATCGTTCGCCTTTAAACGATATATTGAGTTTTGGGCATACCTATCCCAGTCAACTTATTGAGTACTTTGATCATAGCGTAAGTCTTCCCAACTTGTGCATTGTAATAACGAAGAGTGAGTGAGGCTCCAAGTAGCTGTTTCACGCGATACATTGCTGTCTCAGATAGCGAGCGCTTATGATAGCCATACCGCTTTTTCCACTTCTTGTTCGAGCCATAAAGCTTCTGGTAGCCAACCGCTAGATTGCGTGGATGCCCCTTTTCCCAGAAGGCGCCTAGTGAAAAGCTTTTAGAGCAAACCTCGACATCCTTAGCTCGGCGACTTATGCAGGTATAATGGGGACAAACCAATGGGACATTCGCCAATCTAAAAACAGAGTCGATAAAGCCTTCTAGCGTCTTTAAATGTAAGGAAAAGATGCGTTTTACCATGAGGGCAGTTGTAATAGCTAGATCACTAAACAATCGCGGTCTTTCACGTCTATCTTGTTTAGGTTGTTTCCACTCAGTTATCGCCTCTTCGTCAATCCAAAACGTGAATGAAGCTCGATTGACTAAGGAGTTATTATACTTGCGCCAGTTAGTGGTTTTATAGCGAGGTTTTGGCATGAAATCAAAGTAAGTAAGTGAATGCACGTCTCTGATCTGATCGTAAAATTCTGATTTAGTTCATTCGATTTCTGCAACAAAGTCATGAGAAACTAAACATTCTTTATCGTAAAATAGCAGCGAGTCATAAACCGCCTCGCTGCTGTTTAAATTACGAATAGATATATCGCAATGAAATATAAAAATAAAATGTAATATTCCTCAATCTACTCTTTCTGAATTGGGGCTTCTAAGTTATAAGATTCGTATATCCTAGTAATCTCTCCGGAACGACGCATTTCAGCTAAAATACTCTCTAGCTGATCGATATACTGATAGTTCGCCGATCGTTTAGGCACACTAAAAAAACGACCATTTAGGTAAATGTTTTTATAACTTATTTTCTTTAATTTAGGGTCATTTTCAAAAAGATTAAGCCCATGCTGTTCAGAGGTGATAGCAAGATCGATGCGACTAGCCTCTAGCATATTAATAATTTGTTCTACGCTAGTGACAAAACTGATTTTTAATTTGTCTGTATTTTGGTTAAATTGGTCACTATAAAAACTGCCATTGAGTGCACCAATAACAAAACCTCGGCTGACAATTTCATCAAAACTATTTGCATCAATATCCGAGTTCGTCCGAGTAAAATAAAACACCTCTCTTTCACCATACCCCATTAATAATGGGTGAAGAAACTGTTCTCTCTCTTCATCCATAGAGTGCAGAGGAATAAGATCAACTCCACCCTGTGGAGCGACACCAATGGTTCTTGCCCAAGGAACTTTTGTCCAATGGACTTTATGCCCCAACTTAAGAATAACCTGATTAATCACATCGCCACCAGGGCCTTTACACTCACCATTTTCAAAATAAAGATAGGGCTTTCTATCTCGGCAATGCCCCTCCCACGTAACATTCGCTAAAAGTGGGGCTGACATAAATAGGCTTAAGCAACCAATGATGAATATCCGTATAAACTTTATCATATCGCTTCCTTTAATTAATCAATTAATCCTAATGTTAAATACTTTTAGGAATAACTTCAGTATAGTCACTAAGTGGCAATTTTGCTTATATCTCATGAATAACGGCTCATCAATATCATCTAAGAATATACTCAATAGCAAAAATCATCCTGTCATAAAGATAACCTCAGAATATGCTCTTAAAGATGATTAAAATCCCACCAAAGTAATTTTCCCTTGGGCTAACGCCCCCATTTGGCAGGAAAAATCGACCCGTTTATCCGCTTCTTTGGCAAATAGGGTTTCGAGCTTTTCAAACGATTGAGGGATAAAACTGATATTTTTTAACTTCAAGCTTTTGCGGGTTTGATTATCAAGAAACGCTAATGCGGAAGCACTTAATACTTTCTGGCAAGTATCGAGAATATCTTTACTGACCATTTTGCTGTGTACCGCTTGTCGTAGTTGCTCTTTGGTAATGCTGGGGTTGCCTTTAGCAAAGACACAAACGGCGTAGATATCAAGCAGTGCCACCGCGCGCGGCTTTTGCGTTTCGCCATCTTCATAGACTGCCATCAAACAAGGAATTTTACTCTCATCAAACAATTGGCGACGAATATTATTCAGCACGATATCAGCACCTACCGCTCTTTTTAGCAGCTTCTCTAACTGCGAAAGCTTTGGTAAAGCCAACTCATCTTGCAGCTCAACCATTTCATCTAATTCAATGCAGCTCTCTTCCGCTCCTTGCACTAAAGGAAGCAACTTTTGGTGTAGTTCACCATCGTCAAACGGTTTCGATAACACAAACGACGCTCCAGCTTCAAGCGCCTGTTTGATTTGTTGCTCATCGGCCACCGTGGTGAGCATCGCCACTTTTATCCCGAGCTTACGTTTGGTTATCGCTTGTGTCAGCTCCAGCCCCGTCATGCCGGGCATGTGCCAATCTGTTAAGACAATATCCGGTTGCCAACTGCCAATCAGCTTGAGTGCGGCCTTACCATTGTCTGCCTTTTGAATGGACAAACGTCGGTAGCCAAACGCCTCTAAGGCTCGTCTGACTATTTCAAGTGTCGCTTTACTGTCATCAACAATGAGAATCTTCACAGCATATTTTTCTATGACCTAACTTGTTCAAAGTATAGGCACATTTTTTTACAACAACTAAACTTACCTGAAAATACAACAACAAAAGTGGGTTTATGTGATGCCAATACAAGAGTTCCTCACCGAAAAGGTTTTATCGCTCTTAGCGATCGATCTCGGGCTTATTATCTTGTTGGCTTGGTTTTTTATCCTACTGCTGATCCTGCGTGAATTTAGGAAATTTGCGCATGGTTTTACTCGTAATAAAAGTGATAGCGATGAAGACACGCTTCATTTATGCCAACAAGCAGTTGAAAATGCGTTGAACTACACCGCAGAGCATAGCTCGACTCTGAATGATTTAATCATCATTCAAAAAGCGCTCGAGCAACAGGTTTCTCTCATCAAAAATTCCTCTTCTCAGGGTATTAGTGCAGAAGATCAGGCTTCAATTGATGAGCTCAATGAGAAATTGAGTAAATCGCATAAGTTGATCCGCAAACTGAAAGGCGATCTCGATAAAAGTGTGAAAGGGCTACGAGTGACTCGTAAAAAACTCTTTGCTCAAACTGATACCGTTGACAGTTTGAAAGAAGAAAAAGCCACCATCGAAAAAGAGTTTGAACAGTTAGAAGCGGAATACATCAAGATCAGTAAAGCGGGTGATTTCTACGAAATGGCAAAAAATTATCAAGCCGAGAAAAAAGAACTACTAGAGACCATTGAGAAATACAAAGAGCAAGCCAAACAAGGTGGCACTTCTGTCGATGTCGAAACGATGAAAAAACAGTTGTATCACATCAGTAAAGAGAAAGATTTTATCGAACAACGCTATCTACAATTACTCGAAGAAGGAAAGAAAGAGTAGCGCTGCCGCCATTTCTGACGGCAAACTGGACCCTGTAAATAATTCTGTGTAACTGTCAGGGTTACATGTATTGAGTGAGTCGGTCTTCGAACATAATCATAAAGCGGTTTAGAGCTTGTCGCCAGTTTCTGATCGGCATCGTCCATTTCTTGGAA